>JAIUOR010000034.1 GCA_020161795.1 Actinomycetota bacterium
CACCGACGTGACCGGCGTCGTTCAGCTGCCCGAGGGCACCGACATGGTGATGCCCGGTGACAACACCGACATGACCGTGCACCTGAACAAGCCGATCGCCATGGAGGACGGCCTGAAGTTCGCCATCCGCGAGGGTGGCCGCACCGTGGGTGCGGGTCGTGTGACCAAGATCCTCAAGTGAGGCATCTGTTCTAGGCAAGGCAGAGCGCCGGTCCCGTCGGGGGCCGGCGCTTCGCCGTATCTCACCGGTGGAGCGAGCAGCGGCGCTGGCAGTGGTGGCGGCGTAGATTGCGGATCATGACCATCCATCGCGAGGATCCCTTCGCGGATGCCGAACGCGATGTGGTGCGGCAACTCCGTGGCCGGCTGGCCGCCGGCGTGACGCTGTGGACGGCCGGGGCCGCGGGCGATGCCGCCGGGCTGACCGTCTCGTCGCTGATGGTGGCCAACGGAACCCCGGCGCGAGTGCTGGGCCTGCTCGACCCGCTGTCGGATCTGGTCGACCTGCTGGGACGGACGCAGAAGCTGGCCGTCACCCTGCTGCGCCGCGACGAGCACTACCTGGCCGAGGTGTTCGCCGGCCGCGCGCCCGCCCCCGGCGGACGGTTCGCCCAGGCCGAGTTCGTCCAGACCTCCTGGGGGCCGGTGCTGTCCGGTGAGCGTAGCTGGGCCGGGCTACGCCTGGAATCCGCGGTGGAGGTCGGCTGGTCGCTGTTGGTCACGGGCACCGTCGAACAGATCGTCGTGACCGACGAGCTCGCCCCGCTGGTGCACCACCGCGGCCGCTACCAGGGCCTCGGATAGGCGTCGCGCCCACCCTCGCGCAGGGAAGGATCTCTCGCCCCGCTACGCGGGCAACTCGGCGCGGGTGGGCGGGTTGGCCCCGGCGCGGGAGACGGTGATGGCCGCGCAGGCCAGCGCCCGCTCGACGGCCGGGGCGACATCGTCCCACCCGGCGGCGGCGAGCCGGTCGCGGGCCTCGAGGCCGCCCAGCAGACCGGCGTCCAGCAGGCCGGAGAGCAGGCCCGACATGAAGGAGTCGCCGGCGCCGACGGTGTCGACCACGCTGGCGGCCGGTGCCGGAACTTCATGCAGTTCGCCCGCGACGAGCACGACCGCTCCCCGGCTGCCGCGGGTGACCACGCCTAGCCGAGGACCGCGCCGGGCCCAGCTTCGCAGCACGACCTCGAGCGGGGTGCCGGGGTAGAGCCATTCGGCATCCTCGTCGGAGCACTTGACGACGTCGGAGGCCGCGACCAGGGCCTCGATGGTGCCGCGGGTCTGATCGGGAGAGCCCATCAGCGTGGGCCGGACGTTCGGGTCGTAGGAGACGGTCGCCTGGGCGTGCATCCGCCGCGCGAGCGCGAGGACGGCATCGCTGCCAGGCGGCAGGGTTCCGGCTATCGAACCGGTGTGGAGATGCCCGGCGTCGACCGCCAGGTGCGGGTCGAGCTGCCAGTCGATGGCGAACTCGTAGGACGCCGCGCCGGCGGCGTCCAGCCGTGCTGCAGCCGTGGGGGTGCGGTTGGCGGCGGTGCTGCCCGGAGCCAGTTCGACGGCCTCCGCAGCCATCAGGCCGGCGATTCGCGATCCCCGGGAGTCGGAGCCTATGTGCGTGGCCAGCGTGGTGCGGTGGCCGAGCCGGGCCAGGCCGATCGCCACATTGGCCGGGCTGCCGCCGACGTGTTCGATGGACTCACCGGCGAGCGGGATCACGATGTCGATCAGCGCTTCGCCCACGACCAGAACGGGTAGCTCCATGGTGCTTACCCTACGGCCTGTGCCAGACCACCGGTCAGGAAGCGAGGATGATCGCCTTCTTCGCCTCGAACTCGGCATCGGTGAGGATGCCGGCCGCGCGCAGCTGACCGAGCTGGGTGAGCTGCTCCAGCTGCCGGCTCATGGCGTCCCCGGTGGGTGCCGGGGCGGCAGCCGGTGCGGGGGGCGCGACGGGAGCCGGCGGCGCGGAGGCCGCGCGGGCGGCCGTGGCCTGATCCTCTGCCGCCCAGCGCTTCTCCTGGCGGCGGCGGATGTTGCCGTGAACGTGGGTGGCGACGGAGACCCGTGCGGCAGTCCTGAGCAATCCCATGATCGAATCTCCTACAGTTCTTCGTCGTCTTCGAGGGCGGAGGCCAGATCCTCACCGCTGACCGGTCCGGCGAGCACCAGCTGGGCGCCGTGGCTCTCGAAGGAGTGGATCACCGGGAGCAGGCTGAGGTGCTCCACCAGCAGGACCGACAGGGTGGAGCCCACCGACACGTCCTCCAGCAGATCGACGATGTCCTGCTCGTCGAGCAGACCGCTGGAAGAGCCGGCGAAGGCCGGCAGTTCCAGGCCGGTGGCCTCGGTCAGGCTGTCGGCGTCCAGCACCTCGGCTTCGTCCTCGGCGGTCCGGTGCAGGAACTCGAGGTCGAGAATGCGGATCTGGTGGTTGTCGACGGCGGTCAGCAACTCGTCCCAGGGCTCCGAGGAGGAGTCGGTGGGGAGCTCGAAGGCGATGATCTCGACGGGCCCGAGGTGTTCCTCGTACCACTGCTGCGATTCGGTCATGGACACAGGCTAGTGGCTGCCGGAAGCCCGGATCACCCCTGACGTCGCTGGATCGCAGCCCACTCGTCGCGCAGGCCGACGGTGCGGTGGAACAGCAGGGGAGTGCCGGGGTCGGCGGCGAAGTAGCCCAGCCGCTCGAACTGCACCACCTGGCCGGGCGCGGCCTCGGCGAGGGCGGCCTCGGCCATTCCGGCGAGCACTTCGCGGGAGTCCGGGTTGAGGTCGTCCAGGGGTTCGCCGGTGGCGTCGCCGGGGACGGCGGCGGTGAACAGACGATCGTAGAGGGCCGCCTGGATCTCCACCGCGTGGGCGGCCGAGACCCAGTGCATGGTGGACTTCACCTTGCGTCCGTCCGGGGCGTCGCCGCCGCGGGTCGCCGGGTCGTAGGTGGCGTGGACGGTCGTGACATTCCCGTCGGCATCGTGCTCGACCGACGTGGCGGTCACCAGGTAGGCGCCCCGCAGCCGCACCTCACGACCGATCGACAGCCGGAAGAACTTCGGCGGCGGAACCTCGGCGAAGTCCTCGGATTCGATGAACAGCTCGCCGCTGAAGGCGACCAGGCGGGTGCCGTCGGCGGCGTTCTCGGGGTTGTTGGCGACCTCGAAGTGCTCCACCACCGGCTGGCCGGCGGCATCGACCGGCCAGTTGTCGATCACCAGCCGCAGCGGACGCAGCACCGCCATCCGCCGCTGGGCGGTGGCGTTCAGCTCGCGCCGGACGAAGGACTCCAGGGCCTCGATGTTCTGCCGGCTGTTGGTGCGGGTGGTGCCGATCTCGGTGCAGAAGGCGCGGATCGCCGCAGCCGGGTAGCCGCGCCGCCGCAGGCCCGACAGGGTGGGCATCCGGGGATCGTCCCAGCCCTCCACGATGCCCTCGGCGACCAGCTTGGCCAGCCGCCGCTTGCTGGTGACGGTGTGGGTGAGCTCCAGCCGGGCGAACTCGATCTGCTTGGGCTGATCGCCGGGCAGCGGCAGCTGGGAGAGGTACCAGTCGTACAGCGGACGATGGGTGTCGAACTCCAGGGTGCAGATCGAATGGGTGACCCCCTCGATGGCATCGCTCTGGCCGTGCGCCCAGTCGTAGGTGGGGTAGAGGCACCAGTCGTCCCCGGTGCGGAAGTGGTGGCTGTGCCGGATCCGGTACATCACCGGATCCCGCAGCGCCATGTTCTCGTGGTCCATGTCGATGCGGGCGCGCAGCACCTTCGCCCCGTCCGGGAACTCCCCGGCGCGCATCCGGCGCAGCAGATCGAGGTTCTCCGCGACGCTCCGGTCGCGGTAGGGGCTCTCGATGCCGGGCTTGCCGAAGCCGCCGCGCTGGGCGGAGATGGTCTCGTTGTCCTGGTCGTCGACGTACGCCAGGCCCTGGTTCACCAGGTATTCGGCCCATTCGTAGAGCTGGCCGAAGTAGTCCGAGGCGTGCAGCACCTGGGCCGGGGAATAGCCCAGCCAGGCGATGTCGGCCAGGATCGACTCGACGTACTCGGTCTCCTCGGTGTCGGGGTTGGTGTCGTCCAGCCGCAGGTTGCAGATCCCGCCGAACTCCTTCGCCGTCCCGAAATCGACGGTGATCGCCTTGGCGTGACCGATGTGCAGGTAGCCGTTGGGCTCAGGCGGAAACCGGGTCTGGACGCGCTGGCCGTAGGTACCCTGCTCGTTGTCCCGCCGGATGATGTCCCGGATGAAATCGTTGGCTGCGGCAGGCTCGGTCATGGCCGCCAAACTATCATCGCGCCGCTTCACCGCCGTCACCGCAACCAAACCCGCCCAGCGTGGGTAGACAGTGGCATGAAGACCGGTCAAGGTCGCCACACCACGACCGAATCGGAGTTGTATGGAGCCATGGGGCACACCGGGGCGCGGACCTCGCAGCCGGCCGAGGACGACCTCAGCACGGCCGACGGCTTCAGTCGTTGGGTGCGACCGCACTGGCAGGCGATGGCCCGGCTGGCGGCCCGCTATTCCGCCGACGCCGACGACATCCTGCAGGACGCCCTGGTGGCCGCCTGGCGCAAGCGTGCCCAGTACGACCCGGCGCGCGGCACCGCCCGCACCTGGCTGCTGGCGATCACCGCGGACCAGCGCTCCAAGGCCTGGCGGCGCGCCGTCCGGACGCTGTCCCGGCCGTGGGCGGATCCCGAGGCCGGCCGGACGGCGGCGGAGTTCGGTCGCGACCCGACCCCGGCACCGTCCGCCGAGCTTCACCTCGATCTGCGTCGCGCCATCGCCCGGCTGCCCGCCAATCAGGCGCTGGCCGTCGATCTCCACTACTACCTCGGGCTCGGCATCTCCGAGGTGGCGGCCGTGATGGGCTGCCCGGAGGGCACCGTCAAGTCCCATCTCTCCCGCGCCCGTGACCGACTCCGCACCCAGTTGGGGGATGACTACCGATGAACGACCTTGACGAACTGCTCCGTACCGACGCCCGCGCCTGGCAGCCCCCCCGGGCCGCCGGCCCCGACCTCGATGCCGCCCTCGCCCGGGCCTCGGCCCGGCGCTCCAGGCTGAGTGCCGTCGCGGCCTTGGCCGCCGTGGTTGTGCTAGCCGCCGGTGGCATCGTCGCGGCGAACCAGTCCGCCCCCGGCATCCCGGCCACCCCCGATCCGCGGGAGACACCCGGCATCCCGGTTCCGTCGCCCACGCCCACTCCGACGCCCAGCCAGACGGCCGGCTCGCTGGCCGAGTTGACCGATGCCGTCCACGAGAACGCCATCCGGCACGGCATCCCCGCTCAGGTGGACGCTGTGCGGACCACCTGGCTGACGGCTCAGGAGTTCCTGCCCGCCTCTGGCGACGAGCCGACCGCCGGCATCCCCGGCGGCACCGCTGTCTGGGTGGTGCAGGTGCAGGGCGAGTTCACCTGTGACGACTGCCAGACCACGCAGCAGGGCCCGGAACCCAGCGTCAGCACGCTCACCCTGGTGCTCAAGGCGGACGGCTTCGAACGCATCTGGTACGAGATGGGCGACGTCACCCGTCCACTGCACCGGCTCGGGAAGGTGGTCGCGCTGGACCCGGACGGCAGCGCCTGACCCCAGCGCCGCGTTGGCTGGGGGATTGTGCCCCGACTTCGGTACGCAACCGTCGACCTAGGCGTCGATTGCGCGTGCACGCGCTCCGCATCGGCGGACGCTGCCTCCTCGGCCAGATCACGAGCAAGCTCGTGTCTGTCCTCGTCGTTGCGTCTAGGCTGGGCGGGCTATGAGTTCACAACCCGCCCGCCTTCGTGTCGCGCCCTCGCCGACCGGCGATCCGCACGTCGGAACCGCCTACATGTCCCTGTTCAACCTCGCCTACGCCCGGGCGACCGGCGGCGCGTTCGTGCTGCGGATCGAGGACACCGATCGCGCCCGGTACGTCGAGACCTCAGAACAGCAGATCTACGACACGCTGAGCTGGCTCGGGCTGCAGTGGGACGAGGGCCCTGACCGCGGCGGGCCGTACGCGCCCTACCGGCAGTCGGAGCGGCTGGAGACCTACCGTCCGTTCGTGGAGCGGTTGATCGAGGCCGGCCACGCCTACTACTGCTGGTGTTCGACCGATCGGCTGGCCGAGCTGCGGGCGCAGCAGCAGGCCGACAAGTCCGCGGTCACCGGCTACGACCGGCTCTGCCACGGCCTGACCCGCGAGCAGCGCGCCGCGCTGCCCGGCTTCAGCGAGACCCCGGTGGTGCGGATGCTCGTCCCCGAGGATCCGCCGCTCAGCTTCACCGACCTGATTCGCGGCGAGGTGAACGCGCCCCGTCCGGACGACCAGGTGATCCTGAAGGCCGACGGCTTCCCGACCTATCACCTGGCGGTGGTGGTGGACGATCACCTGATGGGGATCACCCACGTGGTGCGCGGCGAGGAATGGATCTCATCCACCCCCAAGCACCTGCTGCTCTACCGCTGGCTGGGCTGGGAGGAGCCGGCGTTCGCGCACATGCCGTTGCTGCGCAATACCGACAAGTCGAAGATCTCCAAGCGCAAGAACCCGGCCGCCCGGCTAACCTGGTTCGTGGAACAGGGCTACCTGCCCGAGGCGCTGCGCAACTTCCTGCAGCTGCTGGCCTACCCGCCGGTGCACGAGGGGACGGATGTCGCGAGCTTCGACGACTTCGTGGCGAGCTTCGAGTGGGAGAAGGTCAACACCACCGGCCCGATCTTCGACCTGACCAAGTTGAACTCGCTCAACGGCGAGTACATCCGCGCCCTCAGCGCGACCGAACTGGCCGATCGGGTGATCGAGTACGCGGTGTGCGAAGGGCAGTGGAGCGACCCGTCGGCCGGCCAGGTCGAGCTGCTGCGCCAGGCGATCCCGCTGGTGCAGGAGCGGCTGGTACTGCTCAGCGAGGCTGTGCCCAAGCTCGCCTACCTGTTCACCGCCGACGCCGAGCTGACCATCGACCCCGACGCCCTGGCCAAGGCCGGCCCGGACGCGGCCGCGGTGGTCGCCGCCGCGACGACGGCACTCACCGACCTGGGGGAGTGGAACCACGAGACCATCCAGGCCGCGTTGCGCGCCGCGCTGGTGGAGGGGTTGGGAATCAAGCCCAAGTTCGCCTTCGGCCCGGTCCGGCTCGCCGTCACCGGCTCGAACGTCTCCCCGCCGCTCTTCGAGTCGATGGAACTCCTGGGACGGGAGTCCTCCCTGACTCGTCTGGCCGCGTTGGCCGGCGTCCTGGCCGGGTAGCCGGCTCAGCGCGCGTCGACGGGTTTCAGCCCGACGGGCTCGGGCAGCCGAGCCGGCTGGGCGTTGTCGAGCCGGATCAGGACGACGCCGGCGATGATCGCCACGCCGCCGAGGATCTGGACGAAGGTGGGAACCTCGCCGAGGACGAGCGCCGCGACCACCGCGGCGAAGAGCACCTCGGAGAGACTGACGAAGCTGCCCAGCCGTTCGCCCATGAACGCGACCCCCGCCACGCCCAGGGAGTACGCCAGCGCGGTGGCGACGATCACGACCACGGCCAGCGGCACCCACCAGGGCACGACGCCGCCGAGCAGTTCGACCTCCACCAGGGGTGCCGAGTAGGGGAGCACGCCGGTCAGGATGGCGGCGCCCAGCACGCCACCGCCCACCGGCAGCCCGAAGGCCGACAGCGCCAGCGGGTGCAGCGAGGTGGGACGGGCGCTCAACGCGAAGTAGCCGGCCGCGCCGATCATCGCCAGCAGGCCGAACAACACGCCCAGCGGGTCGAGCCGCGCACCGGTGAGATCGAGCACTCCGACCAGCCCGATCAGGCTGAGCAGCGTGCCGCCGATCACCAGCCGGGAGGGAGTGCGCCGGCTCCGTGCCCAGGCCAGCAGCACCAGCGCGACCGGCGCCAGGTACTCCAGCAGCAGCGCCACGCTGACGCTGATCCGGGCCACGGCCGCGAAGTACATCAGCTGCGCGGTCGCCACCCCCAGGACGCCGAAGCCCACGATCAGCCGCCACTCGGCCAGGACGGTGCGCAACCGCCCGCGCATCACCCACAACCCGGCCGGCACCAGGAGCGCCGACGCGGCGGCGATCCGCCAGAAGACGGCCGCGCCGGGCGTCCAGCCGGCATCCAGCAGCGGCCGCGCGAAGGTGCCAGACATGGCGAAGGCCAGCGAAGCGAGCAGGCCCAGCGCCAGCCCCACGCCGATGCGGCGCTCAGGGACGAGGGAGGGGCGAAGACTGGTCACCGGACCATTGTCGGCGAGTACCGGGCGAATCGCCGCATCGCCGCCGCGCCCGCTAGCCGGCGCGGCGATTCCGGGGGCTCCTGATTTTGCATGATGTGGGCCGGCGTGAAAGAATCGACAGGTTGCTCCGGATCGGACGTCCCCTTGGACGGCCGGCCGGCAAGTCTGGTGCGTCAGTGCCGGGCCCTACCACGACCCAATGAAATCGGATCGCGCGCGGCCCAGAACAGGCACGACACGCCCGACCGCGGGGGTCGGGGCAACAGCTCCTCCGGGAGATGCACCGGGAGAGCACCGATCGAGTTGTAAAGGACATCCAGTGGCGGGACAGAAGATCCGGATTCGTCTCCGGGCTTACGACCACGAGGTCATCGACTCCTCGGCGAAAAAGATCGTCGACACCGTGACCCGTACCGGCGCGAAGGTGGCTGGCCCTGTGCCGCTGCCGACCGAGAAGAACGTGTTCTGCGTGATCCGTTCGCCCCACAAGTACAAGGACAGCCGCGAGCATTTCGAGATGCGCACCCACAAGCGGCTGATCGACATTCTCGACCCGACGCCGAAGACCGTCGATTCGCTGATGCGGCTCGACCTGCCGGCCGGGGTCGACATCGAGATCAAGCTTCCGTGAGGTCATCGGCAATGAGTAGCGAACGTAATGTGAAGGGCCTCCTGGGCACCAAGCTCGGCATGACTCAGGTGTGGAACGAGGCCAATCAGGTCGTTCCCGTCACCGTCATCCAGGCCGGCCCCAATGTGGTCACCCAGATCCGCACCCCCGACAACGACGGATACTCCGCCGTTCAGCTCGGTTTCGGTGCCGTCAAGGTCAAGAACGTCAACAAGCCGGACGCCGGTCACTTCGACCGCGCCGGCGTGACGCCCCGCAAGCACCTGGTGGAGCTGCGAACCTCCGACGCCAGCACCTACGAACTCGGGCAGGAGCTGACCGCCGAGGTCTTCGCCGCCGGCGAGATCGTGGACGTGACCGGCGTCAGCAAGGGCAAGGGCACCGCGGGCGTCATGAAGCGGCACGGCTTCGGCGGCCTGCGCGCCAGCCACGGTGTGCACCGCAAGCACCGCTCGCCGGGCTCCATCGGCGCCTCGGCCACTCCCTCCCACGTCTTCAAGGGCACCCGGATGGCCGGGCGCATGGGCGTGGAGAAGGTCACCGTGCAGAACCTCACCATCCACGCGGTCGACGCCGAGCGCGGGCTGATCCTGGTCAAGGGCTCCGTGCCCGGCCCCAAGGGCGCCCTCGTCGTCGTGCGCTCCGCCGCCAAGAAGGGAGCCCAGGCATGAGCGAGTCCCTGACCGTGAAGGTGCTCGGCACCAAGAAGACCGTCGATCTGCCCGCCAAGGACTTCGACGCCCAGACCAATGTCCCGCTGATCCACCAGGTCGTGGTGGCCCAGCAGGCCGCTGCCCGCCAGGGCACCCACGCCACCAAGACCCGGGGGGAGGTCGCCGGTGGTGGCGCCAAGCCGTGGCGTCAGAAGGGCACCGGCCGCGCCCGCCAGGGTTCGCGCCGCGCCCCGCAGTGGACCGGCGGCGGTGTCGTCCACGGCCCGCAGCCGCGCAGCTACGCCCAGCGGACGCCCAAGAAGATGATCGCCGCCGCCCTGCGCGGTGCGCTCTCGGATCGGGCTCGCGAGGGTCGCGTGCACGTGATCGACCAGATCGTGGCGAACGAGACCCCCTCCACCAAGGCGGCGCTGGCGGCGCTGGCCGAGATCGGCGGCGCCAAGCTGCTGGTGATCCTGTCCCGGGACGAGGACGTGGCCTGGCTGAGCCTGCGCAACGTCGCCTCGGTACACGCGATCGCGGTCGACCAGCTGAACACCTACGACGTGCTGCTCAGCGACGACGTGGTGTTCACCACCGCTGCGCTGGCGGTCTTCACCGGCCAGGGCGCGCAGGAGAACGAGGAGGCCGCGAAGTGAGCGACTACAAGATCACCGACCACCGCGACATTCTGCTCGCGCCGGTCGTCAGCGAGAAGAGCTACGGCCTGCTCGATGAGAACAAGTACACCTTCGAGGTGGCGCGCGACGCGAACAAGACCCAGATCAAGATCGCGGTCGAGCAGGTGTTCGGCGTCAAGGTCACCAGCGTGAACACGATCAACCGCATCGGCAAGCGCCGTCGCACCCGCTACGGCTGGGGCAAGCGCGCCGACAGCAAGCGGGCGATCGTGTCGGTGGCCGACGGCCAGCGCATCGACATCTTCTCCGGCCCGGCGGTCTGAGAGCGAAGAGGACGAGAACATGGCTATTCGTAAGTACAAGCCGACCACCCCGGGCCGTCGCGGCTCGTCGGTGTCGGACTTCGCCGAGGTGACCCGCTCCACTCCGGAGAAGTCGCTGACCACCTCGAAGCCGAAGACCGGCGGCCGTAACAACTCCGGCCGGATCACCACCCGGCACATCGGCGGCGGTCACAAGCAGGCCTACCGGCTGATCGACTTCAAGCGCTACGACAAGGACGGCGTGCCGGCCAAGGTCGCGCACATCGAGTACGACCCGAACCGCACCGCGCGGATCGCGCTGCTGCACTACGCCGACGGCGAGAAGCGGTACATCATCGCCCCCGAGGGCCTGAAGCAGGGTCACAAGGTCGAGGCCGGTGAGGAAGCCGACATCAAGCCCGGCAACAACCTGGCGCTGCGCAACATCCCGGTCGGTACCACCGTGCACGCGGTGGAGCTGCGGCCCGGTGGCGGCGCGAAGATCGGCCGCTCGGCCGGCGCCCGGATCCAGCTGGTCGCCCGCGAGGGCAAGTACGCCACCCTGCGTCTGCCCTCGGGCGAGATGCGGATGGTGGACGTGCGCTGCCGCGCGACCGTCGGCGAGGTCGGCAATGCCGAGCAGTCGAACATCAACTGGGGCAAGGCCGGCCGCAACCGGTGGAAGGGCATCCGCCCGACCGTCCGCGGCGTGGTGATGAACCCGATCGACCACCCGCACGGTGGTGGCGAGGGTCGCACCTCCGGTGGCCGTCACCCGGTGACTCCGTGGGGCAAGCCGGAAGGCCGCACCCGCGACAAGAACAAGGCCAGCAACAAGCTGATCGTCCGCCGCCGCAAGAGCGGCAAGAAGCGCTGATTGGGACAGGTGAGATAGATGCCACGCAGCCTGAAGAAGGGCCCCTTCGTCGATGACCATCTGGCGAAGAAGGTTGACCTCCAGAACGAGAAGGGCACCAAGCAGGTCATCAAGACCTGGTCCCGGCGCTCGATGATCACCCCGGACATGATCGGTCACACCCTCGCGGTGCACGACGGTCGCAAGCACGTCCCGGTGTTCGTGACCGACGCGATGATCGGTCACAAGCTGGGCGAGTTCGCCCCGACCCGCACCTACCGCGGGCACATCAAGGACGACAAGAAGTCGCGTCGCCGCTAGGCAACGAGAGAAGGAACTGATTGTGAGTAGCAACAAGGAGCGACCCAGCCGTCGCGCTGCCCTGCTCGGGGATCGTCCTGGCTCGTACGCGATCGCGCGTCATGTCCGGATGTCGCCGATGAAGGTGCGTCGAGTGGTCGACCTGGTGCGCGGCATGGACGTGGACGCCGCCCTGGACGTGCTGAAGTTCGCCCCGCAGGCGGCTTCCGAGCCGGTCTACAAGGTGGTCGCCAGTGCCAAGGCCAACGCCGAGCACACCGAAGGCCTGCGCGGTGACGCGCTGTACATCTCCGTCGCGTACGTCGACGAGGGCATGACCCTGCGGCGGATTCGCCCCCGGGCGAAGGGTTCGGCCAGCCGGATCCTGAAGCGGGGCAGCCACATCACCGTCGTCGTCGAACCGAAGGAGGCCTGAGCATGGGTCAGAAGATCAACCCTTACGGCTTCCGCCTGGGGATCACCACCGATCACAAGACCCGGTGGTACGCCGACAAGAACTACGCCGACCTGGTGTCCGAGGACGTCAAGATCCGCCGCTACCTGAGCAAGACCCTGGAGCGGGCCGGCATCTCCTCGGTGGAGATCGAGCGCCGCAGCGAGCGGGTGACCATCTTCCTGTACGCCGCGCGTCCGGGCATCGTCATCGGCCGTAACGGCGCCGAGGCCGAGCGCGTCCGCGCCGAGCTGGAGAAGCTCACCGGCAAGCAGGTGCAGCTGAACATCCTCGAGGTGAAGAACCCCGAGACCGATGCGCAGCTGGTCGCCCAGGGCATCGCCGAGCAGCTCGGCGCCCGCGTGGCCTTCCGTCGCGCGATGCGCAAGGCGCAGCAGAGCGCGATGCGCGCCGGCGCCCAGGGCATCCGGATCCAGTGCTCGGGCCGTCTCGGCGGCGCCGAGATGAGCCGGTCGGAGTTCTACCGCGAGGGACGCGTGCCGCTGCACACCCTGCGTGCCGACATCGACTACGGCTTCTACGAGGCCCGCACCACCTTCGGCCGGATCGGCGTGAAGGTGTGGATCTACAAGGGCGACGTCTCCGGCAACCGCGCCGAGCGCGCCGCCCAGAAGGCCGCCCGGCAGGCTGCCGGCGGTCGCGCCCGCCCGGCTCGCGGCCCGCGCCGCGACGGCGGACGTCCCGATCGTCCCGAGCGTGGCGGACGCCGCCGCGCCGAGGCTGTGGCCGAGGGGGCAGCCCCCGAGGTCGCCGCCGAACAGACCGCAGGAGCCTGACCATGTTGATTCCGCGCAGGATCAAGCACCGCAAGCAGCACCACCCGAAGCGGACCGGTGCTGCCAAGGGCGGTACCAAGCTGGCCTTCGGCGATTACGGCATCCAGGCACTGGAAGGCTCGTACCTGACCAACCGTCAGATCGAGAGCGCCCGTATCGCCATGACCCGTCACATCAAGCGTGGTGGCAAGGTGTGGATCAACGTCTACCCCGACCGCCCGCTGACCAAGAAGCCCGCCGAGACCCGGATGGGTTCCGGCAAGGGCTCCCCGGAGTGGTGGGTGGCCAACATCAAGCCGGGCCGGGTGCTCTTCGAGCTCTCGGGCGTCTCGGAGGAGACCGCTCGCGAGGCCATGCGCCTGGCGATCCACAAGCTGCCGTTCAAGGCTCGCTTCATCAAGCGGGAAGCAGGTGACATCTGATGGCCAACTCTGTGACGGCCGCCGAGCTGCGGGGACTGTCCCGCGACGAGCTCAACGCCAAGGTTGTCGAGCTGAAGGAAGAGCTGTTCGGGCTGCGGTTCGCCGCCGCCACCGGGCAGCTGGAGTCCCATGGCCGGCTGCGCGAGGCCCGCAAGGACATCGCGCGGATCTACACCGTGCTGCAGGAGCGCAACCTCGGCATCATTTCCGATCCCGATGAGGACAAGTGAGTCTGATGAGTGAGAACGACGTCAAGCGTTCGGCGCGCAAGGTCCGCGAGGGCATCGTGGTGTCGGACAAGATGGACAAGACCGTCGTGGTCTCCATCGAGACCCGGGTCAAGCACCCGCTCTACGGCAAGGTCATGACCAAGTCCGAGCGGCTCAAGGCCCATGACGAGGAAAACGTCGCCGGTGTCGGCGACCGTGTTCGGGTGGCGGAGACCCGGCCGACGTCGGCCACCAAGCGGTGGCGGCTGGTCGAGGTGCTCGAGAAGGCCAAGTGACCAGGAGAGATTGCAGATGATCCAGCAGGAGACGCGACTGAAGGTCGCCGACAACACCGGTGCGAAGGAACTGCTCTGCATCCGGGTGCTCGGTGGCTCGAAGCGTCGCTACGCCGGCCTGGGCGACAAGATCGTCGCGACGGTCAAGGACGCCATCCCGGGCGGCAACGTGAAGAAGGGCGAGGTCGTCAAGGCGGTCATCGTCCGGACGACCAAGGAGACCCGTCGCCCAGACGGCTCCTACATCAAGTTCGATGAGAACGCCGCCGTGATCCTGAAGGGTGACGGGGAGCCTCGGGGCACCCGCATCTTCGGTCCGGTCGGCCGTGAGCTGCGCGAGAAGAAGTACATGCGAATCATCTCGCTGGCGCCGGAGGTGTTGTGATGAATTCGCTGCATGTGAAGAAGGGCGACCGCGTCAAGGTGATCGCCGGCAAGTACAAGGGAGTGACGGGCGAGATCATCGCCGTCGATCCCGAGGCCGGCCGGGTCACCGTCCAGGGCGTGAACCTGGTGAAGAAGCACAAGCGGGAGACCCAGAACAACTCCACCCGGCAGAACAACGCCGCCGGCATCATCACGACCGAAGCGCCGATCGACGCCTCGAACGTGCAGCTGCTGGTCAAGGTGGACGGTAAGGAAGTCGTCACCCGCGTCGGCTACGAGCGCCGCGAGGTGACCAAGCGCCGTCCGGACGGTTCGGAGTACACCGCTACCCGGAGCGTGCGGATCGCCCGCAAGACTGGGAAGGAAATCTGATGACCGCAGCCACTGCGGAGAAGACGCTGCCGCGTCTGAAGCAGAAGTACCGCGAGGAGATCGCGCCCGCGCTCCACAAGGAATTCGGCTACGACAACGTGATGCAGATCCCCGGTCTGGTGAAGATCGTGGTGAACATGGGTGTCGGCGAGGCGGCGCGGGATTCCAAGGTCATCGACGCCGCGGTGCGTGACCTGACCGCGATCACCGGCCAGAAGCCGACCGTCACCAAGGCTCGCAAGTCGATCGCCCAGTTCAAGCTGCGCGAGGGCATGCCGATCGGCTGCCACGTCACGCTGCGGGGCGACCGGATGTGGGAGTTCGCCGACCGGCTGCTCACCCTGGCGCTGCCCCGGATCCGCGACTTCCGCGGTCTGTCGGCTCGTCAGTTCGACGGCCTGGGCAACTACACCTTCGGTCTGACCGAGCAGGTGATGTTCCACGAGATCAACCAGGACAAGATCGACAAGCTCCGCGGCATGGACATCACGTTCGTGACCACCGCGCAGAACGACGACGAGGGTCGCGCGCTGCTGAAGGCGCTGGGCTTCCCGTTCAAGGCCCCGGAGAACGAGGTCGCCAAGGCCGTCAAGAAGCGTCCGGCATACGTCGGCAAGAAGAAGAAGTGAGCTGATCCATGGCCAAGACTGCCCTGAAGGTGAAGCAGGCTCGCAAGCCGAAGTTCGCTGTGCGCGCCTACACCCGTTGCAACAAGTGCGGCCGTCCCAAGGCGGTGTACCGCAAGTTCGGCCTGTGCCGAGTCTGCCTGCGCGACATGGCCCACAAGGGCGAGCTTCCCGGCGTCATCAAGTCCTCCTGGTGATCCAGACCCAACCCAACCCGCAGCAGGTCCCCACCGGGGAAACCGCGGCGAGAAAGTGAATACCACGTCATGACAATGACTGATCCGATCGCAGACATGCTGACGCGTCTGCGGAACGCCAATCAGGCGTACCACGACTCGACGACCATGCCGCATTCGAAGATCAAGGCGGGCATCGCCGAGATCCTGAAGAATCAGGGCTACATCGTCGGCTACGAGGTGCTGGAGCCCGCCGCGGGCGAGGTCGGCAAGAGCCTCAAGCTGCAGCTCAAGTACGGCCAGAACCGGGAGCGCGCCCTCGCCGGCGTCCGACGGATCTCCAAGCCGGGCCTGCGGGTGTACGCCAAGTCCACCGCGCTGCCGAAGGTTCTCGGAGGCATGGGCATCGCCATCATCTCCACCTCGCAGGGTCTGCTGACCGACAAAGAGGCCAAGTCCAAGTCCGTCGGCGGCGAAGTCCTCGCCTACGTCTGGTGATCGGAGGATAGAAGATGTCACGCATCGGAAAGCTCCCGATCACCGTGCCCGCCGGGGTGGATATCACCCTGGACGGCCAGACGGTATCGGTGAAGGGCCCCAAGGGCAGCCTCAGCCACGTCGTCCGCGAGCCCATCAAGGTCGCGCGCAACGACGCCGGTGAACTGGAGGTCACCCGTCCGAACGACGAGCGCGAATCCCGCTCGCTGCACGGGCTGACCCGGACGCTGGTCGCCAACATGGTAACCGGGGTCACCGACGGCTACGAGAAGAAGCTCGAGATCGTGGGCGTGGGCTACCGCGTCACGGCCAAGAGCCCGACGCAGCTGGAGTTCGCGCTCGGCTTCTCCCACCCCGTGGTGGTGGACGCCCCCACGGGCATCACCTTCACGGTGGAGAGCAACACGAAGTTCACCGTGTACGGGATCGACAAGCAGGCGGTGGGCGAGGTTGCCGCCAACATCCGCAAGATCCGCAAGCCGGAGCCCTACAAGGGCAAGGGTGTGCGGTACGCCGGCGAGCGAGTTCGCCGCAAGGTTGGAAAGGCGGGCAAGTGATGGCTATCTCACTGTCAACGCACAAGGGAGTGGCTGCCAGGCAGGCGGCCAGGCTCCGCCGTCAGGCCCGTGGCCGCAAGAAGATCGCCGGCACCGCCGAGCGTCCGCGGCTGGTGGTCACCCGCTCCAGCCGTCACGTGGTGGCCCAGGTGATCGACGACGCTCGCGGCGTCACGCTGGCCTCGGCCTCCTCCATGGAGACCGACGTCCGCGCGGTCAGCGGCGACAAGTCGGCCAGGGCCAAGGCTGTCGGCAAGCTGGTGGCGGATCGCGCCAAGGCCGCCGGGGTCGAGAACGTGGTCTTCGACCGCGCTGGCAACAAGTACCACGGACGGATCGCGGCGCTGGCTGACAGCGCCCGCGAGGCCGGTCTCGGATTCTGACGGATTGCGGAAGGAAAACTAGCGATGAATGGAACCCAGCGCCGCGGTGGCGGTGCCGGTGGTGAGCAGCGTCGCGGCCGCGAGGACCGTCGTGGCCGGGATGCTGCCGCCGAGAAGGAGAAGAGCAACTACCTGGAGCGGGTCGTCGCGATCAACCGCGTCGCCAAGGTCGTCCAGGGTGGTCGCCGGTTCAGCTTCACCGCGCTGGTCGTGGTAGGCGACGGCGAGGGCATGGTCGGCGTCGGCTACGGCAAGGCCAAGGAAGTACCGGCGGCGATCGCCAAGGGTGTCGAGGAGGCGAAGAAGCACTTCTTCCGCGTCCCGCGCATCCAGGGCACCATCCCGCATCCGGTGCAGGGCGAGAAGGCCGCCGGCGTGGTCATGCTGCGCCCGGCCTCCCCGGGTACCGGCGTCATCGCCGGTGGCTCGGCCCGCGCGGTGCTGGAGTGCGCTGGCGTGAAGGACGTCCTGGCCAAGTCCCTGGGCAGCGACAACGCGATCAACGTGGTGCATGCCACGGTGGCCGCGCTGCAGAGCCTGGAGGAGCCGGAGGCGGTCGCCAAGCGTCGCGGCCTGCCGGTGGCGGATGTCGCTCCGGCCGCGCTGCTGAGGGCGCGCGAGGAGGGCAACTGATGGCACGGCTGAAGGTGACCCAGATCAAGTCTGGGATCGGTGGCAAGCAGAACCAGCGCGACACCCTGCGCACGCTGGGCCTGAAGCGGATCGGCGACGTGGTCGTCAAGGAGGATCGTCCCGAGATTCGCGGCATGGTGAAGTCCATCCCGCATCTGGTGGCGGTCGAGGAGGTCGAGTGACATGACACTGAAGCTTCATCACCTGCGTCCGGCTCCGGGAGCCAAGACCGCCAAGACCCGCGTGGGTCGCGGTGAGGGCTCCAAGGGCAAGACCGCGGGTCGGGGCACCAAGGGCACCGGCGCACGGAAGAACGTGCCGGAGTTCTTCGAGGGCGGGCAGATGCCGCTGCACATGCGGCTTCCCAAGCTGCGTGGCTTCAGCAACCCGTTCCGCGTCGAGTACCAGGTCGTCAACCTGGCCAAGCTGGCCTCGCTCTACCCCGAAGGGGGAGAGGTGACCGTGGCCGACCTGATCGCCAAGGGCGCCGTCCGCGACGGCCACCTGGTGAAGGTGCTCGGCAACGGCGAGCTGACCGTGGCACTGCAGGTGAGCGCGAACGCGTTCTCCGCCAGCGCCAAGGAGAAGATCGAGAAGGCAGGCGGCACCGCTACCCAGCTGTGATCCCTGCTTGAGGGCCGGTCCTACGGGACCGGCCCTTTCTCATGCCCGAGTCTTGCCGCTTCTCATGCCCGAGTCTTGCCGCTTCTCATGCCCGAGTCTTGCCGCTTCTCATGCCCGCGTCCTGTCGCTTCTCATGCCTGCGTCCGCCCGCTCGCCTGCTGGCCTGACCGCCCCGCCTCTCACCCGGCCCCCTCCCTCCGAAACCGGGCAATCTGAACCAACTGAGTGGATAGTGGGGTCGGCTGCCCCGAAACACCCGGCTTCTGCGGGTCACGGCCCACTGCCCTGGTCTTTCAGGCCCTGCCTCTCACCCGGTTCCCCTTCCGCAGAAACCGGGTGATTCCGCCCCGGCGGCTGGATTGTCCAGTGGGCCACCCTGAATAGTCCGGTTTCTGCGGTGGCCGGGTACCGCTGAGGACTCCGATGGTGTTGACCGCTTGCCGCTTGGGCACCACCTCGCTCGGCCGGTCCTCCCGCACAAACGGGGCAATCCGGGCCTGTCGTCCGGACTATCCAGTCAGCCATCCGGATTCACCCGGTTTCTGCGGTCTGGGGTGGGTGGGTGGTGTGGCGGCGGATGGGGGTTCGTTGTGTGTGGGAGGGACTGCGGATTGGGCTCGTGGTGTGGGGGTGTTGTGGATGCGGATTGGGCTCAGGGTCTGGGGGCGGTGCGGCTGCGGAGGGGTTCGTGGTGTGGGGGCGCGGACGGCATGGGGTCACGATTCGGCAACTGTGGTGTGCCGGGGTGGGCCCTGGAGTGATTCGATGCGGGGTTGACGGGCCGTAGTTGGTAGAGTCGGTCCGGTTGTGTGTCGGCGCTGGGCCGACGAGTCATGCAAGGGGAGTCAGTTCGGATGCTTTCCGCGTTCGCCAATGCGTTCAAGACGCCGGATCTTCGTAAGAAGATCCTGTTCACGCTCGGGATCCTGGCTGTCTTCCGGTTCGGCTCGGTGGTGCCGACGCCGAACGTGAACCTGCAGAACGTCGATCAGTGCCGCGCGATGTCGCTGGCGGGTGAGGGCTCCGGGCTCTACTCGATGATCAACCTGTTCTCCGGCGGCGCGCTGCTGCAGCTGGCGATCTTCGCCCTCGGCATCATGCCCTACATCACGGCGAGCATCATCCTGCAGCTGATGACGGTGGTGATTCCCCGGCTGGAGGCCCTGAAGAAGGAGGGCGCCGCCGGCACCGCCAAGATCACCCAGTACACCCGCTACCTGACGATCGTGCTGGCGATCCTGCAGTCCACGGCCTTCGTGACGATGGCCGTCAGCGGCCAGCTCTTCCAGGGCTGCACCCTGCCGCTGGTCTACGACGTCAGCGTCTTCCCGATCATCGTGATGGTGCTCACCATGACCGCCGGCACCGGCGTGATCATGTGGCTGGGCGAGCTGATCACCGACCGCGGGGTCGGCAACGGCATGTCGGTCATGATCTTCACCCAGATCGCCGCCCAGTTCCCCGCCCAGCTGTGGGGCATCAAGGAGAGCCGCGAGGGCGCTGCCGGCTGGCTGGCCTTCGTGCTGGTGCTGGCCGTCGGCCTGCTGGTGATGGCCGCGGTCATCTTCGTCGAGCAGGGCCAGCGACGGATCCCCGTCCAGTACGCCAAGCGGATGGTCGGGCGCAAGCTGCTCGGCGGCAGCACCACCTACATCCCGATCAAGGTCAATCAGGCCGGCGTCATTCCCGTCATCTTCGCCTCCTCACTGATCTACCTACCGGTGCTGTACTCCCAGTTCGTACCCGGCACGATCGACGATCCCAACCCGGTCTCGGTCTGGATCCAGACCCACCTGGTGACCGGCACGTCGTGGGTCTACAACGTGCTCTACGCGGCGCTCATCATCGGCTTCGCCTACTTCTACGTCTCGATCACCTTCAACCCCGACGAGGTGGCCGACAACATGAAGAAGTACGGCGGCTTCATTCCGGGCATCCGCGCGGGCGAGCCGACGGCCCGCTACCTGAAGCACGTGCTGTCGCGGCTGACCGCCCCCGGCTCGCTCTACCTGGCGATCATCGCGCTGATACCGGCGGCGGCGTTCATCTGGCTCGGCACGCAGGCACAGTTCCCCTTCGGCGGCACCTCGATCCTGATCATCGTGGGCGTCGGCCTGGATACCGTCAAGCAGATCCAGAGCCAGTTGCAGCAGCGCAACTACGAGGGCTTCCTGCGCTGATCCCACCCGTCCGGCAACGGACGGGAATGTGCGGTTCCCACCCCCGGGAGGCGTCCGGCTTGCTACGGTGAGACGACCTCTCGAAAGGAACCTCAGGTGAGACTGCTCATCATGGGCCCGCCCGGCGTGGGCAAGGGCACCCAGGCCAAGGGAATCGCCGAACACTACGGCATTCCGGCCATCTCCACCGGCGACATCTTCCGCGCCAACGTCCGCAACCAGACTCCGCTGGGGCTGGAGGTCGCACGGATCATGGCCGAGGGCGCCTACGTGCCGGACGAGATCACCGACGCGATCGTCCGCGACCGGCTGGCCGAGCCGGACGCCGCCGACGGCTGGCTGCTGGACGGCTACCCGCGCACCCTGGGACAGGTCGAGGCACTGGACGGCGTGCTGGCCGAGACGGGCACCGCCGTGGACGCGGTGATCTCGCTGGTGGCCGACACCGACCTGCTGATCGAGCGGTTGCTGAAGCGCGCCGAACTGGAGGGCCGTGCCGACGACAACGCCGAGACCATCGCGAACCGGATGACGGTCTACGCCGACGCCACCGACCCGCTGCTGGCCATCTACGCCGAGCGCGGCCTGCTGGTCGAGGTGGACGGTCTGGGCACCATCGAGGAGGTCCAGGAGCGGATCACCCGGGCGCTGGACGACTTCTCGGCGTGAGCCGCGGCGCGCCGATCGAACGCAAGACTCCCGACCAGCTGCGCGCGATGCGCGCGGCCGGTCTGGTGGTGGCCCGTGTCCTGACGCAGTTGCGCGATGCTGCGCGGCCGGGAGTGACCACCGCCGACCTCGACCGGCTGGCCCGCGACGAACTCGCCCGGGCCCGCGCATCCTCCTCCTTCCTGGGCTACGACGGCGGCTACGGGCTGCCGCCCTACCCGGGGGTCACCTGCATCTCGGTCGACGACGAGGTGGTGCACGGCATCCCCGGCCCGCGGGTGCTGGGCGAGGGCGATCTGGTCTCGGTGGATTTCGGGGCGTGCCTGGACGGCTGGCACGGCGATGCCGCCGTGACCTTCGCGGTCGGGGAATGCGCCGCAGAGCGGGCGGAACTCTGCGAGGCCACCCGGCAGGCGCTGTGGGCGGGTATCGCGGCGATGCGCGACGGCGGACGGATCGGTGACATCGGGCATGCCGTGGAGAGCCGGCTGCGCGCCGAGCCACGGCGCTACGGGATCGTCACCGAGTTCACCGGCCACGGGATCGGCCGGGCCATGCATATGGAACCCGACGTTCCCAACACCGGGCGGCAGGGGCGTGGCGCCGAACTGACGCCCGGCGTCACCTTGGCCATCGAGCCGATGGTGACCCTGGGATCGGCCCGGCTGGCCGAACTGGACGACGAGTGGACGATCGTCACCCGCGACGGCTCGGTCGCTGCCCACTGGGAGCACACCGTGGCGATCACCGAGCACGGGCTGTGGGTGCTGACCGCCGACGACGGCGGCGAGGCCGAACTGACCGCGCGCGGTGTCCGCTTCGGACCCCTGGCAGACTGAACCCGATCATGGCAGGCGGACTGGGACGAAGGATCCGGGCGGCACTGATCGACTTCGGGCTGGTTGTGCTCTGGGTCGGCGTGCTGGCCGGTGTCGTCGTGGCCCTACGGACGGCCGGCATCGCGCTCACCCTGCCACCGCTGCAACTGCAGCTGCTCGGCAGCGCCGCGGTGCTGCTGCCGGTAGTGGTGGGGCTGACGCTGACCGAAGGCGGCCGCTACGAGGCGAGCCCCGGCAAGCAGAGCTGCGGGCTGCGGGTCCGCCGCCTCGACGGCCGGCCGCTGGGCTACCTGCGAGCGCTGCTGCGCAACCTGATCAAGATCGTGATCCCCGCGGTGCTGGCCCACGCCTCGATCGTGATGCTGGTCACCGGCCAGAGCGGGCCGGATGTGGTCGTGCTGACCGCCATCGCCCTCAGCCTGCCGCTCTCCTACCTGCTGACGGTGTGTTTCGGGGAGGGCCGCGGGCCCTGGGACCTGCTCTGTGACGCGCACGTGATCACGGTGACCGCCGGACGCCGGTTCGCCGCCGACTGAGCCCCGGGACGGGTTCGGCGAGCTGTCACGCGGTCGAAACATGCGACGTTCTATGCTCAGCGCGTGAGCCTGCTCTTCGGTGACTATGCCGGCACTCCCACGGCATTCGACGAGGTCATGGGCGCGGACGGAACCCGGCCCGGCTATGGTGGCGTGCTGCGCCAGCTCGACAAGCTCGACGCCACCGAGGTGCGCGCTCGCGCCGACTACCTGAAATCGACCTACCTGGATCAGGGGGTCACCTTCGACATCGGCGGCGAGGAGCGTCCCTTCCCGCTCGACATCGTCCCGCGGGTGCTGCTCGCCGAGGAATGGGCGGAGGTGGAGGCCGGTGTCCAGCAGCGCGTCCGGGCGATCGAGGCCTTCCTGGCCGACGTCTACGGCGAGGGCCGGGTCTTCCGCGACCAGGTGATCCCGCGTCGGGTGGTGGTCTCCTCTCCGCATTTCCACCGCGTGGTGCACGGCATCGTGCCGCCCAACGGGGTGCGCTGCCATGTCGCCGGCATCGACCTGATCCGGGACGAGCACGGCCGGTTCCGCGTCCTGGAGGACAACGTCCGGGTGCCCTCCGGCGTCTCGTACGTGATGACCAACCGGCGGGCGATGTTCTCCGCGCTGCCCGAGGTGACCGCCCGGCACCGGATCCGGCCGGTCGAGGGCTACCCGCTGCAGTTGCTGGCCGCGCTGCGCGCGGCGGCGCCCAGCGGGGTGAAGGATCCGACCGTCGTCGTGCTCACCCCCGGGGTGTACAACTCCGCCTACTTCGAGCACGCCCTGCTGGCCCGGATGATGGGGGTCGAGCTGGTCGAGGGCCGCGACCTGGTGGCCCGCAACGGACGGGCCTCGATCCGCACCACCCAGGGGCTGCGCCCGGTTCACGTCATCTACCGCCGGCTCGACGACGAGTTCCTCGACCCGGCCGCCTTCCGTCCCGACTCGCTGCTGGGCTGCGCCGGGTTGATGACGGCGGTGCGCGCCGGCAACCTGACGCTGGCCAATGCGGTGGGCAACGGCGTCGCGGACGACAAGCTGGTCTACACCTACATGAACGACCTGATCCGCTACTACCTGGCCGAGGAGCCCGTCCTGGCCAGCGTCGACACCTGGCGGCTGGAGGAGCCCTCCCATCGCGAGGAGGTGATGGACCGACTGGACGAACTGGTGCTCAAGCCGGTGGACGGCTCCGGCGGCAAGGGGATCGTGATCGGCCCGCGGGCGACCGCCAAGCAGCTGGACGCGCTACGCGCGAAGGTCACCCGGGATCCGCGCGGCTGGATCGCGCAGCCGGTGGTGCAGCTCTCGACCGTCCCGACCATGATCGACGGACGGATGGCACCGCGCCACGTCGATCTGCGGCCGTTCGCGGTCAACTCCGGTGACGACGTCTACGTGCTGCCGGGCGGGCTGACCCGGGTGGCGCTTCCTGAGGGCGAGCTGATCGTGAACTCCAGCCAGGGCGGCGGTTCGAAGGACACCTGGGTGCTGGCCTCGGACGGGCTGCGCCGCCGGAAGCGGCGCCGGGCTAGCCAGGAACTGCAGCCGGTCCCGCTGGCCGCGCTGGGGGAGGAGCCGGTGCCGCACCAGCAATCCCAGCAGCAACAGCAACAGCGGATCGCGGGAGGCCTGCCATGCTGAGCCGGATCGCCGAATCGCTGTTCTGGATCGGACGCTACCTGGAGCGGGCCGAGGACACCTGCCGGATCGTCGAGGTGCACCAGCAGCTGCTGATCGACGACCCCAGCGTGGATTCCGACGAGGCCGCGGCCACCCTGCTGGCGGTGATGGGATCATCGGTCGATCCCACCGGGTCGGCCGATTCCAGCGAGACCGTGATGGCCCAGCTGTGCTACGACATCGCCTCTCCCTGTTCGATCGCGGCTGCCCTCGGTGGTGCCCGGGAAGCGGCCCGGCGGGCGCGGGAGACCATCTCCACCGAGGTATGGGAGGCGATCAACACCAGCTGGAACGCCGTCCGGGCGGGCCGGCTGCAAAGGATGCGTCCGGCCACAGCGTTCCAGTACGTCCGGGAACGCTGCGCGGTCATCTCCGGCACCGCCGACCAGACCATGAGCCACGACGAGGGCTGGCACTTCCTGGCGCTGGGACGCAGCATCGAGCGGGCCGACATGACCGCTCGGATGATCTCCACGGCCGCGGTGACGGCCGGCAGCCAGAGCGCCTGGCACAACGTGCTGCGCGGTTGCGGCGCGCACCACGCCTTCGTCCGCACCTACGGCGGTGTGGTCTCCGACAAGCAGGCCGCGGAATTCCTGCTGCTGGATCGGCTCTTCCCGCGATCGGTGGTGCACACCCTGACGATCGCCGAGGACGCGCTGGCCCAGCTCGAACCGGGCTCCCGGCGGGCCGGTTTCCACGACGACGCGCAGCGGTTGCTGGGCACCGCCCGGGCCGCGCTGGAATACCAGCGTCCGGAGCGGATCCTGGCCGAGCTCCCGCAGCGCATGGCCGAACTGCAGCGCAGCTGCGCCCAGGCCAGCGAGGCGATCACCGACCGGTACTTCAGCGCCGCGGCCGCCGCGACCTGGCAGGAGGGAAGCTGATGGGACGCCAGCTCCGGATCGTGCACCACACCGGCTATCGCTATCAGCGGGAGGTGGCGACCTCGCACAACGAGGCCCGGATGACGCCGCGCTCCAACCGCGAGCAGATCGTGCTGGCCACCACCCTGGAGATCTCGCCCACCGCCTGGACCTATGCCTTCCGCGACTACTGGCGTACCCACGTCACCGCCTTCGAGATCCCGGCACCCCACGACCGGCTGCAGGTGGTCGCGACCAGCACCGTCGAGGTCGGCGACCGCGCGACGGCCGGCCACGGGCTCTCCTGGGAGGAGGTGGGCGCGCCCGATCTGGCCGATCTTCAGGTCGAGATGCTGCAGCTGGCCAGCCACGTCGAACCACCTGGCGAACTGCGCACCCTCGCCCGCCGGATCCGCCGTGAAGCCGAGACCCCAGCGCAGGCCGTGCACCAGGTGGTGGACGCGATCCGCGAACGGGTGGAGTACGTCCCCGGCGCCACTGAGGTCCACACCCGGGCCAGCCAGGTCTGGGAGACCCGCGCCGGGGTCTGCCAGGATCTGGTCCACCTCGGGCTGGGCGCGCTGCGGTCGATCGGCGTCCCGGCTCGCTATGTCTCGGGCTACGTGATGCCCTCCCAGGATCCGGTGGTCGGTCAGGTGCAGACCGGTGAGTCGCATGCCTGGCTGCAGTACTGGGACGGCACGTGGGTGGGCCTCGACCCGACCAACGACACCGCCCCGGGCGACTTCCATGTCGAGATCGGCGTCGGCCGCGACTACTTCGACATCCCGCCGCTGAAGGGCATCTACTCCGGCTCCAGCGAATCCGACATGTTCGTCGAGGTCGAGATCACGGTGCTCGCCTGAGCCGGAAAGGCCGGTGGGCCCCGGGATCACCCGAGGCCCACCGACTCTGTGGCTGGATCAGATCAGGCCGAGTTCGGTGACCGCGTCGCGCTCGTCGAGCAGCTCGGCGACCGAGGCGTCGATCTTCGCGCGGGAGAAGTCGTCGATCTCCAGGCCCTGGACGATCTCGTAGGCGCCGTCGGTGACGGTGCACGGGAAGGACGAGATGATGCCCTCGGGCACGCCGTAGGAGCCGTCCGACGGCACCGCCATCGAGACCCAGTCGCCCGGCGCGGTGCCCAGCACCCAGTCGTGCATGTGCTCGACGGTGGCGTTGGCGGCAGAGGCGGCCGAGGAGGCGCCGCGAGCCGCGATGATGGCCGCGCCGCGCTTGGCGACGGTCGGGATGAAGTAGTCCTCGATCCAGGCCTGGTCGGCCACGGCCTCGGCGGCGTTGCGGCCGTCGACCTCGGCGTGGAACAGGTCGGGGTACTGGGTGGCCGAGTGGTTGCCCCAGATCGTCATGTGCTTGACCGCGGTGACCGGCGCACCGAGCTTGGCGGCGACCTGCGAGATCGCCCGGTTGTGGTCGAGCCGGGTGAGCGCGTTGAACCGCTCCTTGGGGATGTCGGGAGCGTTGCTCATCGCGATCAGGGCGTTGGTGTTGGCCGGGTTGCCGGTCACCAGCACCTTGACGTCGTCGGCGGCCACCTCGTTGAGCGCCTTGCCCTGCGCGGTGAAGATGGCGCCGTTGGCGCTCAGCAGGTCACCGCGCTCCATGCCGGCGGTACGCGGCCGGGCACCCACCAGCATGGCCAGGTTCACGCCGTCGAAGACCTTGGTGGCGTCGTCGCCGATCTCGACCTTGCTCAGCAGCGGGAAGGCACAGTCGTCGAGCTCCATCACGACGCCTTCCAGCGCCTTCAGGGCCGGAGTGATCTCCAGCAGGCGAAGCTCGACCGGCTGATCCGGGCCGAGCAGGGCGCCGCTGGCGATGCGGAACAGCAGGCTGTAGCAGATCTGGCCGGCGGCGCCGGTCACCGCGACCTTGACGGGATTGCTCACGATGTTCTCCTCAGTGAGGCGTGGAACTGGGACTCTCCCGACGCTAGCAGTTCGGGGCTGCCCGGATGCGGCTTCCGTCCAGACTCCCACCTGTCGACGAGCGTGCGGAGACCCCGGCGCCGGCTCGGTATGGTCGAGGTATGCGCTTGATCCTGGTTCGTCACGGTCGTACCTCCTCCAATGTCGGTTTCCTGCTTGACACGCGCGAGCCCGGGGCCGATCTCGACGACCTCGGACGCCGGCAGGCCGAGCTGTTGGTCGAACGGCTCGCCGGCCACTCGATCGACGCGATCTTCGCCTCCAGCCTGGTCCGCACCCAGCAGACCGCCGCCCCCGTGGCGGCCGCCCGCGGGCTCGCCGTCCGGGTGCTGCCCGGGCTGCGTGAGGTGCCGGCGGGAGAGGACGAGATGTCGTCGGACGCCACCCGCTACATCGGCTCGATGATCGCCTGGGGCCAGGGCGATCTGCGGGCGAAGGTGCCCGGCGGCGAGGACGCGCTGGAGTTCCTGGCCCGCTTCGATGCCGCCATCGACGAGGTGGTCGCCAGCGGGGTGGAGTCAGCGGTGGTGGTGAGCCATGGCGCAGCGCTGCGCACCTGGGCCTGGACGCGGGTGAAGGGCTTCGTCGAGGCACTGGGCGACGGCCATCTGGACAACACCGGCATCGTCGTCGCCGAGGGATCCATGGCCGAGGGCTGGCAACTGGTCCAGCTGGACGGCATCAAGAACCTCCACGGCTACGACATGGCCGACGCCGCGGGATAGGCCCGTGGCGGGAGGCGCTCGGCCGGCGTTTCCCTCGTATGGCCCCGATGGATCGGCGCGTTGCGTCTGCCGTGGCCGATCGTGCGCCACCGCTGCGCTGCGGGGCGCGGATCCGGGGTTTCCGGGATTGCCGCAAATCGGCCTGCAACGAAACCGTTCGGAGTTGACTTGTCTCTGGGTGTGGAGGCAGATCGACTGAAGGGGGCCACGGCCGTGATGACCGCGGACGACACGTCGTTCGTGGAGTTCGTGCGGTCCCGGGCCGACCGGTTCCTGGATCTCGCGTGGTTGGTGACCAGAGACGCCGAGGACGCTCGCGACGCGGTACAGGATGCGCTGGCCGGGCTGTATGCGCGGTGGGCGCTGCTACCCACCGGCGACGAGTTCGAGGCCTACGTCTACCGGACGGTGGTGAACTCCTGCCTCGGGGTGATCCGTCGCCGCCCGCGGTCGCTCCCGGTGGCGCAGCCCGAGGGTCTGCCGATGGCGCCGGTGGGCGCGGATCCGGCGCAGGCGGTAGCGGCCTCCGACGAGGTCTGGCGGTTGTGCGGCGCGCTGTCACCGGATCAGCGGACGGCGGTGGTGCTGCGGTTCTACCAGGACCTGAGCTTCGCCGAGATCGCCGCCGCGTTGGGATGCCGGGAATCGACGGCCCGCTCGCATGTGCACCGAGCTGTGCTGGCCTTGCGGGCGCAGGTGGAGGGACAACGATGATGGACGAGTACGAACGGATGCTCCGCGACGGGCTGCGGCAGGCGGTGGACCGGCGCCCACCGCTGGGCACGATCGATCCGGCCGAGCTGATGGCCCCTCGATCAACCGACGATGAGCCCATCGGGCTGGCCACGCCGGAGACGCCGAAGGCGCCGCTGGCACGGCGTCACCCCGGGGTGCGCTGGGCGATCGGAGTGGCGGCCGCTGCCGCCGCTGCCGCCCTGCTCCTGCTCGTCCCGGGCCTGCTGACTCCGAAGCCGATTCCGGCGACCCCCGTGGCCACCTCACCGCCGGCACCCGAGCCGGTCGAGCCTACGCCGACGATCGAGCCAACCACCGAGCCCGAGCCGGAACCGGAGCCGGGAGTGGATCTCGCCGACCTCACGGTCAGCACGGCGGGCTGGAAGACCTTCTCGTCGCCGGAATACCCGATCACCTTCATGTACCCACCGGACTGGGAACTCAGCTACTCGAAGCGAACCGCGGCGTTGGCGAAGGCTGAGCAGTTGACTCCGGCTGGCATCGTGGACGGCTGCGGTGTGGACGGCTGCGACGTCCATCTCCGGCCGCCCGGCCAGGGCGACGAGGGAACTCATGTGGTACTGATGCGCACCGGCTTCTACGGGGACGGGTTCAGTGGGCCCATCCCGGGGGCATGGTTGCTCGCGACCCTCCCCAACCTTCAGGTATGGACCTCGGCTGACCCGACGGTGGAACCCGTCGCCGCCACTGTGATGATGCGCTCCGCAGCCGGCTTCAGGGTCGGCGGACCGCCCAAGGACCTCGGTGCTCCCTACGACTACATGCTGAGCACCGCCGAGCTCGCCCCGGCCATAGCGGTGGGGGAGGCGAACCCGCTCGCCGAGCACCCCGAGGCCTCCTTCTCGTTCGAGGCCAACGGCGGGGTGCCGGAGGATCAGGTCAATACCGTCGTGACGATTCTCACCAGTGTCCGCGAGAACCCCGACTTCAACCCCACCCAGCCCGCGCGGGACAAGTCGGGGAGACCGAAGTTCTGGATGCGCTCGATGGACGCCGCCCCGACCTCCGGCATCGACTCCGTCGACTCCAGTGGCTGGGAGACCCTCGAGGTTCCGGACGGCAACATCAGCCTGCGCGTGCCGCCGAAGTGGAAGGTCAGCACCCTGGCCGACGACGATGACGGAACCCGCTCCGGCATCACCCACATCGTCGCGCCCAGCGGCTACGTGATCGCGGTGCTGACCAATGGGGAAGCGGAGTTCGGCTGCCAGAGCGTGACTGAGTGGAGGATTCCCGAACGGCTCGGCTACCTACCGGGTCTCACCGCCGCCGATGCCGATGGTGTGGAACGGACGGTCGACCTCTGGTGGCAGGACGCCACCTGGACTCCCGCCCAGGTGTGGCTCAGCGTCACCCGACCCACCGAAGGAAGCCTCCTCTGCTCGCAGAGCGTCATCGACTATGGCGGCCTGTATCCCGTCTACGTGGGCTCGGCCGACAACTCGAAGAACCCGACCCAGGCGGAGCTCGTCCAGGCCGCAGCGATCCTCACCAGCCTGGAGCGGCTGAGCTGAGGGTTCTGCCCGATTGGCACGGCGTCCGGTCGCAGACGTGTGCGAACCGCCGACGGCCCGGTGGGCGGCGTGCGATCCTAGGGGCATGGGCGACGATCTCGGGCCGTTGCTGCCGGCCGGCTGGGAGTGGATCGCGGTCAACCTGGCGGTCTTCCTGCTGCTGGTGGTGGCTGCGGTCATCACCGCGATCCTGCTGCATCGGAACCGGCGACGGGATGCCGTCGCGGAGCTGCCCCAGGGCGGCCGTCCGGCGATCGGCCCGGTATCCCTGGAGGCGCAGCTCAACGAGCTTGACGGGCTCCTCGCGCAGGGCCGGATCAGCGGGGACGAGTACACCGCGATGCGGTCGCGGATCCTCGACCTCCAGTAGGCGCCCAGCATTCCGGTGTCTTGCGAACCGCCTCGGGGAGTGCTTCGCTACCCGCCGGCTCGGGTGTGGTAGCGGGCGCGTCGGCGTGGTCGTTGGTGGGCATGCGGCGTGGCACTCCGGCGGGAACGGGTTCGCCGGTGTTCGCCATGACTCCGGCGAGCCGCGGCCCGAGCTACGGGGCGACCCCCCGGGAGACCCACGCGGTCGCGGCGACCTCGATCGGGCCGGAGCCGACGAGATCGAGGGCGCACCGCCGGACGGCCGAGACCCCATCGGCGTCGAGGCCCTCAAGCCGGTCCGCCGCTGATCCCACGCCGAGTGTGTGCGTCTCCCACCATTCGTCGAACGTCGTGTAGCTGGCATCCACGGTCAACTCCGACTCGGCCACGGCGAGGCAGCCGGCCGCCGAGAGCAGGGCGGACAGGTCGCCGCGACGGGTACCGACGCGGAGCGGCCGATTGCCCGGCCCGCGCACGTCCCGCACCGCCCGCAGGAATGCTGCGTGCGGCGCACGATCGTTCTCGAAGTCCCAGACGCAGGCGGCGACGATGCCGCCGGGGGAGGTGACTCGCGTCATCTCGGCAACGCCGCTCGCGGGGTCCTGCAGGAAATGCACCACGAGTTCGGCCAAGGCGATGTCGAACTCGGCGTCGGCGAACGGCAGTCGCTCGGCGGCGCCAACCCGGACGTCGACCCCCGGGCAGCGGTCGTGCGCGACAGCCGCAAACGTGGGCGAGGGATCCACCGCGCAGACCGCCGCTGCACCGAGACGCTCCGCCAGGACGGTCGTCAGCGCCCCCGGGCCGCAGCCCACGTCAAGCGCGCGAGCCGGCGCGACGACGCCCACCCACTCGGCGAACCTCGCTGCGAGCGGGACGGAGAAGCGCCCCATGAACCGGTCGTAGTCGGTCGCCGACATCCGTTCGAACGCCACGCCCCGAGGATAGTGCGCTCGTCTGACCCGTCACGCGAGCCTGCCGAACCGTGCGCGCTCGGCGGCTCAGCGGAAGATGACGGTGCGGCCACCGTCCTGCAACACCCGATGCTCGCTGAACAGCCGCACCGCCTCGGTGAGTGTCCGGGCCTCCTGCTCCTGGCCGATCGCGACCAACTGCGGGACGTCCATGGCGTGATCCACCCGGCGGACGTTCTGCTCGATGATCGGGCCCTCGTCCAACTCTGAGGTGACGAAGTGGGCGGTGGCGCCGATCAGCTTCACGCCGCGGGAGTGGGCCTGGCGGTACGGGTTGGCGCCCTTGAAGCCCGGCAGGAAGGAGTGGTGGATGTTGATCGCCCGGCCTTCGAGTTCGTGGCACAGCTCGGGGGAGAGGATCTGCATGTAGCGCGCCAGCACCACCAGTTCGATGTCGTACTCGGCGACCGCGTCCAGGATGCGGCGTTCCGCGTCGGCCTTGGTCTCGGGGGTGACGACCAGTTGTTCGAAGGGTACGGCGTAGAAGGTAGCCAGGCTCTCCAGGTCGGGGTGATTGGCCAGGATCAGCGGGATCTGGATCGGCAGGTAGCCCGACCGGGTGCGGAACAGCAGGTCGTTGAGGCAGTGCCCGACCTTGGAGGCCAGCACCAGGGTGCGGCGGCGGCGTCCGACGTAGTCGAGGTTCCATTCCGCCGACAGCGACTCGGCGATGGACGCGAACCGCTCCTCGAAGATCGACCGGTCGAACCCCAACTGTTGCTCGCTTCGCTCGTCAAGACCGTCAATCGGCTCGGCCGAGCGAGCAAGCTCGCTGGGCGCTCGCCTCAATCCGGTCTGCACCTGCACCCGCATGAAGAAGCGGCCCGACTCGGTGGAGGTGAACTGCTGCAGCTCGGTGATATTGCCCTGGGCCTCGACGATCGCACCCGTCACGGCATGGACGATCCCGGGCTGGTCGGGGCAGGTCAGCGTCAGCAGCCAATGGGTGGAGTCGATCACGAGGTAACAGGTTACCGGGGGAACCGTCCGCGGTTGGTATCTTGAGCCCCACGGACCGCGGCTGAAGGAGCACACCGATGGCGAAGATCAAGGTGCAGGGCACTGTTGTCGAACTCGATGGCGACGAGATGACCCGGATCATGTGGCAGTTCATCAAGGATCGCCTGATCCATCCGTACCTGGACGTGAACCTGGACTACTACGACCTCGGCATCGAGCACCGCGACGCGACCGACGACCAGGTGACCATCGACGCAGCCAACGCGATCAAGCGGGAGGGCGTCGGCGTCAAGTGCGCCACGATCACCCCCGACGAGGCCCGCGTCGAGGAGTTCGGCCTGAAGAAGATGTGGGTCTCCCCGAACGGCACCATCCGCAACATTCTGGGCGGGGTCGTGTTCCGCGAGCCGATCATCATCTCCAACATCCCGCGACTGGTGCCCGGCTGGACCAAGCCGATCGTGATCGGCCGTCACGCCCATGGCGACCAGTACAAGGCCACCAACTTCAAGGTGCCCGGCTCCGGTCAGCTCACCATCACCTTCACCCCGGCGGACGGCTCCGAGCCGATCCAGCACGTGGTCGCCAACTACGGCGACGACGGCGGCGTGGCGATGGGCATGTACAACTTCAACGACTCCATCCGCGACTTCGCCCGGGCCTCCTTCAGCTACGGCCTGATGCGCGACTACCCGGTCTACCTCTCCACCAAGAACACCATCCTGAAGGCCTACGACGGCGCCTTCAAGGACATCTTCGCCGAGGTCTTCGAGACCGAGTTCGCCGCCGAGTTCGCCGCTCGTGGGCTGACCTACGAGCACCGGCTGATCGACGACATGGTGGCCTCGGCGATGAAGTGGGAGGGCGGCTACGTCTGGGCCTGCAAGAACTACGACGGCGACGTCCAGTCCGACACCGTCGCGCAGGGCTTCGGCTCGCTCGGCCTGATGACCTCCGTCCTGATGACCCCGGACGGCAGGACCGTCGAGGCCGAGGCCGCCCACGGCACCGTCACCCGGCACTACCGGCTGCACCAGCAGGGCAAGCCCACCTCGACCAACCCGATCGCCTCGATCTTCGCCTGGACGGGCGGGCTGAAGCACCGCGGCAAGCTGGACGGCACCCCCGAGGTCACCGGCTTCGCCGAGACCCTGGAGCGGATCTGCGTCGAGACCGTCGAGAGCGGCAAGATGACCAAGGACCTGGCCCTACTGGTCGGTCCCGACCAGCCCTTCCTCACCACCGAGGAGTTCCTGGCCGCCCTGGACGAGAACCTCGCAGCCGAGCTCGCCTGAGGGGCCACCGGGAACCGTCCCTTCGTCCTCGCTCGGCACAGCATCGGTCAGCGCATCCTTAAGCGGATCGCAAGATTCGGCGCTCCTCCTGCTTAACACCGCTGCGGTGGGGTGTGGGCATGACCTCCTTCGCGCGCCCCGCGGCTCGACCGTGGGCCAGACCCGTCCGCGTGGTGATCCTGCTGGCGTCCGCCGCGGTCGCCTTCCTGTTATGGCTGCAAGCGGGCGGCATGGCGGCCCTGGCCGACTGGAGCCAGAGCGAGTCGGACGGCCCGCTGCTGGTGAACGCGGAGCATGCGCTGCCGCACGACTTCGAGGAACCGGAGTTGGTCGGTCTCGCCGGGAAGGTGGCGGTCGCCGACCGGGATGTCTCGGTCTCGGTCGAGATCGAGAAGCCCCTGCTCAAGCTGTTCAAGGCAGCCCGCAAGGCGGGGCTGAAGAACCTCTACGTGGCCAGCGGCTACCGCACCGCCCACGAGCAGCAGCAGTTGTGGGACGACTCCGCCGACAGGTCCTACGTGCAGCCGCCCGGCCACAGTGAGCACCAGACCGGGCTGGCGGTCGATCTGGCGGATCTCAAGGTCGGTGCCAAGGGTTTCGGGGCGACCAAGGCTGGCAAGTGGCTGGCCCGCAACTCCTGGAAGTACGGCTTCATCCTGCGCTACCCGGCCGGGAAGGAGGAGCTCACCGGCATCTCCTACGAGCCCTGGCACTTCCGCTACGTGGGACGCGAGGTGGCCGAACACTGCCACGACAACGATTGGGTGCTGGAAGAGTATGTGGCCGCTCTTTGAACCCCTGTCAGACCGGCATGATGGGTACCGAACCACCACGCGGGAGCGGAGGCCCATGCGTCCGGCAACTGAACACACCATCCTGATCTGCGACGACGATCCGGACATCCTGGCCGCCCTGCGGATCTACCTGACCGGCGAGGGCTACCAGGTGGTCTCGGCGACCGACGGGGCAGAGGCGGTCCGGCTGGTGGCCGAGAGCGAGGTCCAGCTCGTGCTGCTGGACGTCATGATGCCCGGCCTGGACGGCATCGGCGCCGCGGCACGGATCCGGCAGGCCTCAAACGTCCCGATCATCTTCCTCTCCGCCAAGGGCGAGGAGGCCGACCGGGTGCTCGGGCTGCACGCCGGCGGCGACGACTACATCGTCAAGCCGTTCTCGCCCGGGGAACTGTTCGCCCGGGTCCGCTCCGCGCTGCGCCGCTACACCCAGCTCGGCGGGATGCCCGCCGCGGAGGATGCGGTCTGGCGCACCGGCGGCCTGGAAGTGGACGACCATCGCAAGCTGGTGCGGGTGGACGGCGCCGAGGTGAGCCTGACAGCGCTCGAGTTCGGCATCCTGCGGCACCTGATCGCAAGCCTGGACAGGGTGTACTCCTCAGCGCAGATCTATGAGGCGGTCTGGGCCGAGCCGGCCTTCGACCCGGGACGGACGGTGGCCGTCCACGTCCGCCACATCCGGGAGAAGATCGAGACCGACCCGCGGAACCCGCGGTACCTCAAGGTCGTCTACGGCCTGGGCTACAAGGTGGTGTCGCTGCCATGAAGGAACTGTTGCGGAATCCCTGGCTGGGGCTGACGGGCTATCTGATGGCCGCCTCCGGCCTGGTCATCTACCTCTACGGGCAGGTCACGCCGTTCGCCAGTTACGGCTACCTGCTGGGCATCCAGGGGACGCCGGGCACCGCGATCGGTGGTCTGCTCGCGGTGCCGGCCGGGGGCGTGCTCGCCACCTCGTCCGCGCTACTGGACGCCGAGCGCCGAGCGACCTGGCGGCTGCACCGGTTCGACTACTTCTTCGCGCTGGTGGGCTCCGTCCTCGTGAGCACCCTGGCAGCGGCGATGCTCGAATGGGGCCGGGGAGCGGCCTTCGTCCACGTGATGTCATGGGGCGTGCTGGTCGCCCTCGCCGGGTACTGCTGGGAGACCACCCTGGTACGGCTGCGGGGACGGACGCTCGCGGAAACGATCTGCTGGCGGCGGGTGTTCGGCACCCTGCCGGTGCGGCAGTTCTCCGGCGCCTTCATCCTGATCGTCGTGGTGCTCGCCGCCAGCGTGCTGCTGCTGGGGCTGTGGAGCGCGCTGGATGCCGCCACCGGACGCACCGACTACAACGAACTACCTATGACCTCCTGGATGGCGGGCTACTGGATCCCGCTGGTGCTGTTGCCGGCCGCTGTGCTCGGGGTGGTTGCGATCCTCGGTCTGAACATCGTCTCGGTCACGGCCGACCGGCAGCGGGCGATCGAGGCCCAGCTACGGGAGGAGCGCTTCAGGGCGGAGTTGATCACCAACGTCACCCACGACCTGCGCACCCCGCTCACCTCGATCATCAACTACGCCGACCTGATCGGACGCCAGCCCGTCACCGACCCCACCCTGGGCGAGTACGCCGCGGTGCTGGGACGTAAGGCCGAACGGCTGCGGGTGCTGATCGGCGATCTGCTGGAGGCGTCGCGGGCGAGCGCTGGGGCCGTCCCGGTGCGGCTGGAACCGATCGAACTCACCGAGATCCTCGGCCAGGTGGCCGGCGACTTCGACGCGGCCTTCGCCGCCCGCGAACTGGAATGGGTCTCACCGCCCGTCCAGCCCTGCCTGGTCAGCGCGGACGGAGCCCACCTGTGGCGGATCCTGGAGAACCTGGTGGGCAATGTGGTGAAGTACGCCCGGCCCGGAAGCGTGGTGCGGGCCGAGGTGCTGGCGCTGCCCGGCGCCGGCGCGATCCGGCTGCGCAACCGGATGGAGGCCCCGCTGGCGGTGACCCCCGAGGCGCTGACGGCACAGTTCGTCCGTGGCGACGCCGCCCGCCACGGGGAGGGCAGCGGGCTGGGGCTGTTCATCGCCGACCGGCTGGCGCGCCTGACCGGCGCCTCCCTGAGCGTCGGAGTCGAGGGCGACGACTTCGTCGCGACCGTGACGCTTCCGCTGGTCGAGCCCGCCCACCTCCGCGCCATGCCAGAATGGCCGGATGAGCGACGCCGCGCCCCATCCCGTTCTGGAACCGCTGCCTGAGCGGGTGGCGGTCTCCTATGTGATGCCGGTGCTGAACGAGGCCGGTCACCTGGCGCGGGCGGTCGAGGCGATCCTTTCCCAGGAGTACGAGGGCGATTCCGAACTGGTGCTGGCGCTGGGCGCCTCCACCGACGCGACCGACGCGATCGCCGCCGAGTTGGCGGCGGCCGACCCGCGGATCCGGCTGGTGCCCAACCCGCTCAACGACATCCCCAAGGGGCTCAATGCCGCCATCCGGGCGAGCCGGCACCCGGTGGTGATCCGGGTGGACGCCCACGCCGAACTGCCACCGGGGTACACCGCGACCGCGGTGGAGATACTGCGGCGCACCGGCTGCGGCAACCTCGGCGGCGTGATGGTCGCCAAGGGCGAAGGACCGGTGCAGCAGGCCATCGCCCGGGCGTACAACAGCCCGTTCGGGCTGGGCGGCGGCGTCTACCACCACGGCGAGGACGAGGCGCCCGCCGACTCGGCCTACCTGGGGGTCTTCCGCCGTGAGGTGCTGTTCGCGGTCGGCCTGTTCGACGACGGCCTGCGGCGGGCCGAGGACTGGGAGCTCAACTCCCGGATTCGCGCGGCCGGCTACCAGGTGCTGTTCACCCCCAAGCTGAAGGTCACCTACTGGCCCCGCGCCAGCCTGGATGCGCTGCGCCGCCAGATGTACGCCACCGGTGTCTGGCGCGGCCACCTGGTGCGGCGTCAGAAGGGGACGCCCTGGCGCTACCTGCCGCCGCCGGCGGTCGCGCTGATCGTGGGCATCAGCCTGACCTGCCTGCTGCTGCAGGCGATCGGGGTGCTGCGCGGTCCGGCGGACAAGCTGGCCGGCCTGGCGCACCTGGCCGCGGCAGGCTACCTGATCGGCGCCTCGGCGGTCGGGATCACCCGGCTGGGCGGCGACGGAGTGGCGGCCCGCCTGCTCAATGCCGCGGTGCTCGTCACCATGCACCTGTCGTGGGGGACGGGGTTCCTGCGCGGCGTCCTGTTCGGTGCCGAGCGCACCGTCGATCGCTCCCGGGTGGTCTGATCGGCCGTGGGGCCGGCGCCGCGACGATAGCCTGACCCCATGAGCAACGAGGTGAATCCGACGGTTGAGCGCCTGGAGCGACGGCTGAAAGGCGCGCGCTGGCTGAACCTCGCGTTGGCGCTGGTGATCGCCTTGCTCGCCGGCTTCCTGCTCGCCCGCGGTGGCACCCCGGCCGCCGCGCCGGCGCCGGGCGCGCCCAGCGACCCGCCGGCCACCGTGCCCGCCGAAAGCCCGTCCGCCGAGACCGCGCCCCCGGAGGCGTCCGAACCGGTCGACATCGTCCGGCGCGATCCGGCCGACACCCTGGCGATCGGCGACATCGACGCCCCGGTCGTCCTGAGCGAGTGGGCCGACCTGCGCTGCCCGTTCTGCGCCAAGGTCACCACCGAGGTCATGCCCGTCCTGCTGGCCGAGTACGTCGAGACCGGCAAGGTGCGGCTGGAGTTCAACGACGTCTCCTTCTTCGGGGAGGACTCCACCGCCGCTGCCGTGGCGCTGCGGGCAGCCGCGGAACAGGGCCGCTTCGCCGAGTACCTGCACACGGTGCACGCCGCCGCCCCGGCGCAGGGCCATCCCGACCTGCCCCGAGAGATCCTGGTGGACTTCGCCACCGAGGCCGGTGTCCCCGACATCGACCGCTTCACCGCCGATCTCGACCGCGAGGATCTCCGCGCCGCGGTCGAGGCCAGCACCGCGCGGACCCAGCAGTTGGGCATCACCGGCGTCCCGTTCTTCGTCGCCGGCGATCAGGCGATCTCCGGTGCCCAGCCGATCGAGGTCTTCCGCCAACTCCTGGATGAGCAACTCCAGGCCGCGGGGGCGGCCTGACCCTCGGGTCCGGTCCGGGCTCAGCTTCCGAACCGCTCCCGCACCAGGGCGGCGGCGGCCTCGGCCACCCGCTGGGCGCTGCGGCCGTCGGTGTAGGTGTGGAACAGCCGGGCCAGTTCATAGCTGTGCTGAACGGAGGCGGCGAGCCTCACCGGATCGGTGAACAGCCGATCCAGCTTCGCCAGGGTCTGCTCCCAGGTGGTGCACAACCCCTCGCCGGCCAGCGCCGGGTAGTCGACGTAGAGCCCGCGGGTCCGCCGGTAGTGATCGAGGTCCGGCGCGAGCAGGACGATCGGCCGCCCGGTGGCCGCGTAGTCGATCAGGATCGAGGAGTAGTCGGCGATCAGCGCAGACACCCCCCACAGCAACGGCATCGACTCCCGCTGCATGGCCGGCGAGAGCAGCCGCACCCGGTCGCTGGTGTGCTGGTAGGCGCCGACCCCGAGCGGATGCGGGCGGATCACCATGATCGCGTCGTGCCGGCTGCAGAAGGCCTCGATGGCCTCCCACTCCCGCGGGGTCGGAATGGACGGATCCGGCCGGCCGTCCCGCCAGGTCGGGGCGAACAGCACGATCCGACGGTCGCCCAGCTCGCCCAGGTGGCGGCTGAGCAGCGCGCGTGAGGCGGCGATCGCCGAGGCCGGGTCGCCGGTGAAGAGCACGTCGGTGCGTGGCTCGCCCAGCACCCGCACCTGATCGGTGAGATGGAAGGCGCTCCGCATGAAGGGCTGGAAGAAGGGCGAGGAGACCGGCAGCAGGCTGATCCGCTGGCTGCCGCGGCGGTAGGCCCAGCGCATCAGCGCCGGCATGCCGGGGACGCGGCCGAGCGGACCGGCGCCGACCACGGCGGGGGAGTCGGCGTGCAGCCGCTTCAGGGGGGCGCCATGCCACAGCTGGACGATCACCGCCCCGCTCACCCCGAACCGGTTGACGTCGCCGAAGCCGTGCGTGATCGCGATCAGGCCGGCGCTCAGGGTCGCGTCCAGGCCGGCGCTGCCGTCGCGTTCGACGACGTCGTAGCCGGCTGCCGCGGCATCGGCCGCCTCCTCGTCACTGCCGGCCAGCCACACCACGCGCGGTGGATCCGGCAGCGCGAGCGCGGCGTCGGCGAAGGCCCGCCCGCCGTCGGCCACGCCGAAGGCGGAGCCGAACACCCAGGTGTTCCGATCCCGGTCGGTCCGGCGGGCTCGCAGGCCTCCGAGCAGGTAGCGGGGGGCCGAGAGCAGTTGGCGCAGGTTTCCCGCAGCGAAGGAGAAACCATCGGCAGCCATGGCAGTGGAGGCTACCAGCGCCGCCTCGCCCTCCGCACTCGAGGCGGTGCGGAGGTCATCGAGCGGTTGGCCCTAGAATGATGCCCCCGGGCGGAGAGGAGTCGGATGAACGCGATCGTCGGCAATATCGCGTTGATCTTCTTGTTCATCCTGATCGGTGGCGTGTTCGCCGCAGCCGAGATGGCACTGGTGTCGCTGCGCGACAGCCAGCTGAAACAGCTTGCCGTCCGCGGGAAACGCGGACGCACCGTCGCCACCTTGAGCGCCGATCCGAACCTGTTCCTTTCCGCGGTTCAGATCGGCGTCACGCTTTCCGGGTTCCTCTCTGCAGCCTTCGGCGGCGCGCTGTTGTCGGATGCCTTCGGCGACGTGCTGGAGACCTGGGGCGTGCCCGCCGGCGCAGCAGACCCGCTGGCGCTGGTGCTGATCACCATCGTGATCTCGTACTTCTCCATCGTGATCGGCGAGCTCACCGCCAAGCGGCTGGCCATGCAGCGGGCGGAGTCCTTCGCGATGGCGCTCGGCCCGCTGGTGAGCGCGATCGCCACCATCGCCAAACCGGTGATCTGGTTCCTCGGCGTCTCCACCAACGGCCTGGTGCGGCTGCTCGGCGGCGATCCGCGGGCCGCCCGCGAGGAGGTCACCGACGCCGAGCTCCGCTCCATGGTCGGTTCCTCCACCACCCTGGGCGATGAGGAGCGGCAGATCGTGGACGAGGTGTTCGCCGCCGGCGAGGTGTCGCTGCGCGAGGCGATGATCCCGCGCACCGAGGTCGACTTCCTGGATGGCGACCTGCCCGCCCACAAGGCCCTGCAGGAGATGCAGAGCGGTGCCCACAGCCGCTACCCGGTCAGCGGCAGGGATTTCGACGACGTGCTGGGGTTCGTCCACCTGCGCGACCTGGTGGGGCTGGACGCCGTTGCCCGCAACGCGCCGGTGCGGCAACTGGTACGTCCGGTGGCGAGCCTGCCGCAGAGCATGCGGATCCTGCGGGCGCTGACCGAGCTGCGCCAGACCAAGGCCCACCTGGCGATCGTCCGCGACGAGTACGGCGGCACCGCCGGCATCGTGACCATCGAGGATCTGATCGAGGAGCTGATCGGCGACATCACCGACGAGTTCGACGACGAGACGGCCGGCAGCCTGGCCAACACCGACTCCTCGGTCGACCTGGACGGGCTCACGACCCTGGAGGACTTCGCCGATGAGTTCGGCTACGCGCTGCCCGAAGGCCCCTACGACACGGTGGCCGGCTACCTGATGGCCCAGCTCGGCACCCTGCCGCAGGTCGACGATCGCTGCGAAGTGACGCTGGACTCCGTCGAGCCGACCCAGGACGGCGGCACCCGCTTCGAACTGCGGGTGACCGAACTCGACGGCCGCCGGGTGTCCCGCGTCCGCCTCACCAATCTGGGCGCTGCCGAGGAATAGGGTGGCGGCACGAGGCAGGAGGTGAGTGTGGCCCGGCAGGATCCGGACGGCTCGGCGTTGCTTACCTCCGCCGGGGCGGGGGAGCTGCTGCAGGCTGCCGTCGAGCATGCCGGCGGACGGCTGGTCAGCTGGACGCTCGACCACGTGGACGCCAACCCGCCGCTCTCCACCACCGCCACCTATTCCGCCGTGGTCGACTGGCCCTACGGCCGGCGCGAGGAACTGCTCGGCGTGAGCGCGCGGGCCTCCGGGCCGGTGGCCAGCGATGCCGCCGCCGAGATCTTCGCCGACGGTGAGCGGGAGGTCGCGGTCTGGCTGTACCCGCAGGATCCCGATCTGCCCGGCCTGGCGCGGGCGGCCTATGCCGAATCGATGGCCGAGGTCTGCAACGCCCACGAGGTGTTCTCCCGGCCGGTGCTGCCGGCCGACCTCGACCTGCACATGGTCGGCTACCGGCCCCGGCGCCGGGCCGTGGTGCGGGTGGCCTCCGACACCGGCGAGGCCGTCTACGTCAAGGTGTTGCGGCCCCGGCTGTTCGACGATGTGGTGCGGCGTCACCGGCTGCTGGCCGAAGCCGGCGTCCCGGTGGCCCCGATCGCCGCCACGACCGACGACCAACTGCTCATCCTGCGCGAACTGCCCGGCGTCCCGCTGGCCCGCGCCGTGTTCGACGCCACCCCGCCGTGCACAGCCGAACAGCTGATCACCCTGCTGGATTCGCTGCCCGCCAGCGTGGCACAGCTGGAGCGCCGCCCGCCGTGGAGCGATGCCGTCCACCACTACGCGACCATGGTGGCCCGGGCCGTCCCGCGCCTGGAAGAGCGGCTCGACCGGCTGGTCGACACGATCTCCGCCGGGCTGGCTCCGCTCGGGCTGGGCAACGAGGCGACCCACGGGGACTTCCACGAAGGGCAGGTGCACGTCCGCGACGGCGGGGTCTGCGGGCTGCTCGACATCGACACGATCGGGCCCGGTCACCGGGTGGACGACCTGGCCTGCCTGGTGGCGCATCTCTCCACGATCCAGCGGATGAACGCCACCCAGGAGGCGCGCGTGCACCAGCTGGTGCGGGAATGGGTGCCGGTCTTCGACACCCGGGTCGATCCCAGCCAGCTGCGGCTTCGCGCGTCGGCGGTCATCATCTCGCTGGCGACCGGCCCGTTCCGCGGCCAGGAGCCGGACTGGGAACGGGAGACCGCGACCATGATCCGCTCGGCCGAGGCGCTGGTCCGTCAGGTGACCTGAACCGACGATCGGATCGAGGTGTCCCACGGGTTGAGCGGGCGCGTCCCAAACGCCGGTTTTCTTCCTCTTTCACCAGCAGGGCTGCTGCCACGCCACTACGCTGAAAGCCATGACCGATACCCCGTTGCTGCTGGCCGGGGACTTCGCCACTCCCACCCGTGAACAATGGGAAGCCGAAGTTCTCAAGGTACTCAATCGCGGCCGCCCCGAAGGCAAGGAACTCACCCTCGACAAGGCGATGGCGCGGTTGCGCACCACCACCGTCGACGGCCTCACCATCGAGCCGCTCTACACCCGTACCGATGCCCCGCTCGGGCACCCGGGCGTCATGCCGTTCACCCGCGGCACCATGGTCAAGACCAGCCCGATGGTGACCTGGGACGTCCGCCAGCTCCACGAGGATCCGGACGTCGCGATGACCAAGCGCGAGATCCTGGCCGACCTGGAACGGGGGGCGAGCTCGGTGTGGCTGCGGATCGGCAGCGACGCGATCGCCGTCGAGGATCTGGCCGCCGTGCTGGACGGGGTCGAGCCCGATCTGGCGCCCATCTCGCTCACCAGCGCCGAGGACCAGGTGGCCGCCGCCACGGCGCTGGTCGGCTTCTGGCGCGCCAAGGGCGCTGAGTTCGCCCGCGGCAACCTGGGCCTGGACGCCCTCGGCCTGACCGCGCGGACGGGGCGGGCCCCCGACCTGAGCGCGCAGGCCGAGTGGGTGCGGACCTGCCTAGCGGACTTCCCGGCGGTACGTGCGCTGTCGGTCGACGTGCTGCCCTACGACGACGCCGGCGCCAGCGACGTCGACCAACTCGCCTTCGCGATCGCCACCGGCGTGGCCTACCTGCGTGACCTGGAGGCGGCGGGCATCCCGGCTGCCGACGGGGCCGGCCAGATCGCCTTCCGGGTGAGCGCCAACGCCGACCAGTTCATGACCATCGCCCGCCTGCGCGCGCTGCGCCGGCTCTGGGCGCGGGTCTGCGAGGTCAGCGGAGTTCCCGCCGAGGCTCGCGGCGCCGTCCAGCACGCCGTCACCAGCTGGCGGATGATCACCCGCGACGACCCGTGGGTCAACCTGCTGCGCGGCACCATCGCCACCTTCGCCGCCGCCGTCGGCGGTGCCGAGATCATCACCTGCCTTCCGTTCGACACCGCCCAGGGCCTGCCGGACGAGTTCAGCCGCCGCATGGCTCGCAACACCCAGATCCTGGCCGCCGAGGAGTCCAACATCGGCAAGGTCTCCGACCCGGCCGGCGGCGCGTGGTTCGTCGAGTCGCTCACCGACCAGCTGGCCGCGAAGGCCTGGGAGGTCTTCCAGCAGATCGAGGCCGCGGGCGGCATGGCCGCCGCGCTCACCTCGGGCCTGGTCGCCGAGCGCATCGCGGCCTCGAATGCCGAGCGGGCCAAGCGCCTGGCCAACCGCAGCCAGCCGCTGACCGGTGTCTCGATGTTCCCGAACCCGGCCGAGGAGCCGCTCGCCGTCCGTCCCCGCCCGGCTGCCCCCGTGCGCGCGGGCCTGGCGCCGCAGCGCGACAGCGAGATCTTCGAGGCGCTGCGCGACCGCGCGGCCGCCGCCGATCCGAAGCCGGCCGTCTTCCTGGCCCGGCTCGGTGCCCAGCGTGACTTCGGTGCGCGGGAGACCTTCGTCGGCGCCCTGCTGGGTGTGGCCGGCTTCGACCTTCCCGCCAGTGCGGGGGGGACGCCGGAGGAGATCGTCGCCCAGGTGCTCGCGTCCGGTGCGAAGTTCGTCGTCCTCTGCTCCTCGGCCAAGGTCTACGCCGCCCAGGCGGTGGATGTGGCCCGCGCGCTGAAGGAAGCGGGCATCCCGACGGTCTACATCGCCGGCAACCGCCGCGAGGCGGCCTCCGACGAGGTCAACGACTGGATCGACGGAGAAGTGTTCATGGGTATGGACGTGGTCGCCTTCCTCTCTCAGGCGATGGACCGGATTGGAGTGGCACGGTGACATTTTCAGAGGGGACCAGCATCCCCAACTTTGAAGGCATCGACCTGGGGGCCGCCCTGCCCCCGGCCGACTCCGCCGCACAGTTCGACGCCCTGCTGCACGCCTCCCCGATGTACTCCGAGGGGTGGCAGACCCCCGAGCACATCCTCGTCCCTCCGATGTACGACGAGCGGGCCTACGAAGGGCTCGACTTCCTCAACACCTACCCGGGCATCCCGCCCTTCCTGCGCGGGCCGTACGCCACCATGTACGTCAACCAGCCGTGGACGATCCGGCAGTACGCCGGCTTCTCCACCGCCGAGGAGTCGAACGCCTTCTACCGGCGCAACCTGGCCGCCGGCCAGAAGGGCCTGTCGATCGCCTTCGACCTGGCCACCCACCGTGGCTACGACTCCGACCACCCGCGGGTGACCGGCGACGTCGGCATGGCCGGCGTGGCGGTGGATTCGATCCTTGACATGCGGCAGCTCTTCGAGGGCATCCCGCTGGATCAGATGTCGGTCTCGATGACCATGAACGGTGCTGTGCTCCCCGTCCTGGCCCTCTACGTGGTGGCCGCCGAGGAGCAGGGGGTGAAGCTGGAGCAGCTCGCGGGCACGATCCAGAACGACATCCTCAAGGAGTTCATGGTTCGCAACACCTACATCTACCCGCCGGCGCCGTCGATGCGGATCATCGCCGACATCTTCGCCTTCACCAGCGCGAACATGCCGAAGTTCAACTCGATCTCGATCTCCGGCTACCACATGCAGGAGGCCGGGGCGACGCAGGACCTCGAGCTCGGCTACACATTGGCCGACGGCGTCGAATATATCCGCGCCGGCCAGCGCGCGGGCCTGTCCGTCGACGTCTTCGCGCCGCGCCTGTCCTTCTTCTGGGCAATCGGCATGAACTTCTTCATGGAAGTCGCCAAGATGCGGGCCGCCCGCCTGATCTGGGCGAAGCTGGTCAAGGACTTCGGCGCGCAGAACGAGAAGTCCCTTCCCTTGCGCACCCATTGCCAGACCTCCGGCTGGTCGCTGACGGCGCAGGACGTGTTCAACAACGTGCCGCGCACGATGATCGAGGCGATGGCGGCGACCCAAGGCCATACCCAGTCGCTGCACACCAATGCCCTCGACGAGGCTTTGGCTCTGCCGACCGATTTCTCGGCCCGCATCGCCCGCAATACCCAGATCCTGCTGCAGCAGGAGAGCGGCACCACCCGGATCATCGATCCCTGGGGCGGTTCTTACTATGTCGAGCGGCTGACAGCGGAGCTGGCGGAGAAAGCCTGGGGCCATATCCAGGAGGTTGAGAAGCTCGGCGGCATGGCCAAGGCGATCGAGGCCGGCATCCCGAAGCTGCGCATTGAGGAGGCCGCCGCCAAGACGCAGGCCCGCATCGACGGCGGCCAGCAGGCGATCATCGGCGTCAACTGCTACAAGCCCGACAACGAGGCGACGATCGACGTGCTCAAGGTCGACAATGCCGCGGTGCGCGCCCAGCAGCTCGACAAGCTCAGGCGCCTCAAGGCCGAGCGCAGCGAGACCGAGGTGCAGGCGGCGCTGACCGCGCTGACCAATGGCGCCGCCGGCAACGGCAACCTGCTCGACCTCGCGGTCAAGGCCGCCCGCGCCAAGGCCACCGTCGGCGAGATCTCCATGGCGATGGAGCAGGTCTTCGGGCGCCACCGGGCCGAGATCAAGGCGATCTCCGGCGTCTACAAGCGGGAGGTCGGCGAGATGAACCCAGCCGTGACGCGCGTCCAGTTGATGTGCGAGGCGTTCGAGGAGGCGGATGGCCGCCGCCCGCGCATCCTCGTCGCCAAGATGGGCCAGGACGGGCATGATCGCGGCCAGAAGGTCATCGCCTCGGCCTTCGCCGACCTCGGCTTCGACGTCGATATCGGCCCGCTCTTCGCGACGCCAGACGAGGCGGCGCGGCAGGCGGTCGAGAACGACGTCCACATCGTCGGCGTCTCCTCGCTGGCGGCGGGGCATCTCACGCTGGTGCCGGAGCTGAAGGCGGCGCTCACCAAGGCCGGCCGGCCCGACATCATGATCGTCGTCGGCGGCGTCATCCCGCCGCAGGATTTCGACGCGCTGATCGAGGCCGGCGCCTCGGCGATCTTCCCGCCCGGCACCGTCATTGCAGACGCCGCCGAAAAGCTGCTGGAAGAGCTCAACCAGCGCCTCGGCTACGCCCAGCGGACGGCAGCGGAGTGATGTGATAAGCTGGGTTTCGGCCCTTGAACCGATCACTTCGCCATGATGAACCAAGACCAATTGAAGCAGCGCATTCTGGCCATGCGGCCGGATTTGCGCGCGCGCGGCGTCAGCCACATGGCGCTGTTCGGCTCTCGGGCACGCGGCGATGCCCGACAGGACAGCGATGTCGACCTGATGATCGAGGTCGACGATCCCGGCTTCTCTCTCATCGATCTGGTTGGTATCCAGCAGGACCTGTCGGAAGAGATCGGCTTGCCGGTCCAGATCACAATGCGCCGCAGCTTGTCCGAGCGGCTGGCGGAAGCCATACGAAACGAGACCGTCGAGCTGTTCTGATGGCGGTGACGTTCCGCGATCGCATCGCGCATATGAAGGATGCGATCGCGCATATCCGCAGCCTTCGCGCCAAAGCTTCCGACACCCGGATCAGGCACGACCCGGTCCTGCGTGCCGCGCTTGAGCGCTTCTTCGAGATCATCAGCGAAGCGAGCCGCCATATCCCCGAAGATCGGCGGGCGGCCTATCCGGACATCCCCTGGAAACGCATCGCAGGCATCGGCAATGTGCTGCGCCATGCCTATGACGGCGTCGACATCGACCTCCTGCTCAACACGGCAGGCCCCGAGCTCGATGCGCTGGAACGAGCCGTGTCACAACTGCTCGACGCCCCGGAATAAAAGAAGGCGGGCGCTGCCAGCCGGCAGCGCCCGCCCCATGATCACGACCGACGTGGCGACACTTACCGCCAGCCGTAACCATAGCCGTAGCGCGGCGGAGGCGGCCGCATGCCATAACCGTCGGAATAACGATGCCAGCGCCGCTGGCCCCAGAAGCCGTGGACGGCGGGCGGCGCCGGGCGCCAGCCATAGCCGTAAGCCGGGCGATCGTAGGAGCGTTCATAGCCGCCGAAGGCCTGAGCCTCGCCTGCTCCGGCGAATGCCGAGGCTGTAAGCATAGCGCCGCTGAGCGCGAGCGCTGCCAAACCGATCCGGGCGCGATTGCCAAACATGGTCTCATGTCCTGTTCCGGCAGGGGTCTCCCTGCCACGGATCGGACATTCGCATGGCGTGGCTGAACGGGCTTTGAGAGCGCCGTTCAGCCACCGTTTAGCTGCCGGACAATTGCTCGCGCTTCAGCAAGATCGAGGCGGCAATCACGACGACGGCGACCGCCCCGATCATGATCGTGCAGGCGGCATTGATCTCCGGCGAGACGCCGAGCTTGACCGCCGAATAGAGCCGCATCGGCAGCGTGGTCGCGCCCGGCCCCGTGGTGAAGCTTGCGATGACGAGGTCGTCGAGCGAGAGCGTGAAGGCCAGCATCCAGGCCGCCGCCACCGCCGGCCAGATCAGCGGCAAGGTTACGGTCCAGAAGGTGACGAAGGGCGTGGCCCCCAAATCCTGAGCTGCCTCTTCCAGCGAGCGGTCGAAGCCGACGAGCCGCGACTGCACGACGATGCAGGCAAAGCCGAGACTGAAGGTTGCGTGGGCGATCGTCACGGTCCAGAAGCCGCGCTCGACATCGGCGGCGACGAAGAGCAACAGCAGCGACAGGCCCGTCACCACCTCGGGCATGACGAGCGGCGCCAGCACCATGCCGGAGAACATCGTGCGTCCGATGAAGCGGCCATGGCGCGCCAGCGCAAGCGCCGCCAGCGTTCCGAGGATCGTCGCCACTGTCG
>JAIUOR010000035.1 GCA_020161795.1 Actinomycetota bacterium
CAGTTTGCCAATGGTGGTGTGACTGAGCAGCAGAATCAGATTCAGGCGATGATTGAGAAGGGTGCCAAGGTTCTGGTTGTGGGTTCGATCGACGGTTCGCAGCTGGGCACCCAGCTGGCGGCCGCGCGTGAGGCCGGCATCCCGGTCATCGCGTACGAGCGCCTGCTCACCAACACCCCGGATGTCGACTTCTACGTGACGTTCGACAACTTCAAGATCGGCCAGAAGCAGGGCGAGGCGCTGCTGCAGGGCCTCGAGAAGCGTCGCGGCGACAAGGACAAGTGGAACATCGAGATCATCGCCGGTAGCCCCGACGACAACAACGCCGTGGTGTTCTACCAGGGCGCGATGGACATCCTGCAGCCGAAGATCGACGACGGCACGCTGACCGTCGTGAGTGGCCAGACCACCTTCGAGCAGGTCAACACCCAGGGCTGGAAGGCCGAGAACGCGCAGAAGCGCATGGACACGCTGCTGTCCGGCTTCTACCAGGACAAGGAACTCGACGGCATCCTGTCGCCGAACGACACCCTGGCCCGCGCCGCCATGGCTGCCACCGATGCCGCTGGTAAGGATCTGCCGGTCGTGACCGGTCAGGATTCCGAGGTCGAGTCGGTCAAGTCGGTTGTTGCCGGCCTGCAGTACTCCACCATCTTCAAGGACACCAACGTGGTCGTTTCCTCCACGATTGGGTTCGTGCAGGATCTGCAGCAGGGCAAGCCGCTGGTTCCGAATGACACCGAGAGCTACTTCAACGGCGTCATCACGGTTCCCAGCTACCTCAACGACACCGTCCTGGTGACCCAGGAGAATGCCGCTGAGGCCTACGCCAATGACGCGGTCCTCGGTCCGCTGACCAAGGGCTGAGTAACAACCCCGGTGGGTGCGCTCTTCGGCGCACCCACCGGGGCTTTCCCATGTCTACGACCGATGGAAAGGGCTGGACTCCCATGGCTGAGCAGGGCGTGATCGTCATCGATTCCGGCGGCACCGCCATCAAGGTGCGCCTGTATGACGGCCAGGTTCGTTCCTTTCCCGGCCTTCGCGCCAACAGCAGCCTGCTGCCGCAACTGGCCGAGGTGGTCGCCCAGGTGGCGCCGCTGGCCGGCGCCGGGCCGCTGACCGTACTGGTGGGCACCTGCGCGCTGACCGCCCGCGACAACGATCCGGCCGAGCTCCTGCGCCTGTGCGAGCCCTACGGCGTCGCCGACGTCGCGCTCACCCAGGATTCGGTCACCTCCTTCCTCGGGGCGCTCGAGGACCGGCGGGGAGTGGTCATCGCCGCGGGCACCGGGTGCGTCACCCTGGGTGTCGGCGAGAGCGAGGTCGCCCGGGTCGACGGCTGGGGCAACATCATGGGCGATGCGGGTGGCGGGTACTGGATCGGCCGCGAGGCCATCGACGCCGTGATGCGCGCCCACGACGGACGCGGCCCCGCCACCGCCCTGACCGAGGTCGTCCAGCGCCGGTTCCCGGCCCTGGAGGACGCCTACATCGAACTTCAGGTGGACCCGGACTGGGTGCGCGTGGTGGCGTCCTTCGCCCGGGGCGTCGTGGATCTTGCCGCGCAGGACGCGGTGGCGGCGGCGATCTGCGAGGCGGCCGGCCGGCATATGGCCCATTCGGTGGCGACGGCGGTCGATCGCATCGGAACGGCGGAGCAGCCGAATCCGCTGGTCAGCCTGATCGGGGGCGTGCTCTCCGAAGGCGCTCCCCGCGATTCCTGCATCGCCCACCTGCGCCAGCGCTGGCCCGAATTCGTCCCGTACCCCGCCCAAGGCGGTTCCCTCGACGGAGCCGAAGCGCTCCGGACGCTGGGCCCGAGCCATCCCCTGTCCGTCCGGATCGGACGGGCGTCGCACGGCTGACACAGCGTCGGCCCATCCAAGCAGCCGCCCGGCGGTTGCGCACTCCACGAACGACTATCAAGGTATTTCAGCCATGGCCAGCCTGACCCGGATCACCAACACTCCCCGCGACTACGCCTGGGGCACTCCCGGCGGCGTCGCCCGCCTGCTGGGCGGCCCCGTCTCGACGAAGCCGGAGGCCGAACTGTGGCTCGGCTCGCATCCCGGATCGCCCAGCCGCAGCGTCGCGGCCGGCGGCGAGTGGAGCGACCTGGCGGGCTGGGAGCAGGCCTCCGGACGGCGGTTGCCCTTCCTGCTCAAGGTGCTCTCCGCGGCCTCGCCGCTCTCGCTTCAGGCGCACCCCACGCCCGGGCAGGCGCGGGAGGGGTTCGACCGCGAGGAGCGCTCCGGCATCGCGCGGGACGCGGCTGAGCGCAACTACCGCGATCCCTTCGCCAAGCCGGAGATCATCGTCGCCGCCGAGGACGGTTTCGAGGCGCTGTGCGGGTTCCGCGAGCCGGCGGCCGTCGTCGCCGAACTGGACGAACTGCTCGCCGGCGGCGCCGGCAACGAGGTGGAACGGTGGCGGGATCTCCTGCGCGGAGCGGATCCGCTGCGGCACGCCACCGCCTGGCTGCTCTCCGGATCGCCCGAGGTGGATGACCTGATCGCCGATCTCACCCGGATCGCGCGCAGCCACCCGGATCGGTTCGAGCTGCTGGTGCGGCTCGCCGACGCCTACCCGGGCGATCCAGGCATCGCTGTCGCCCTGATGACGAACCGACTGACGCTGCGGGCCGGCGAGGCGCTCTGGCTGCCGGCCGGCAACATCCACGCCTATCTGCGGGGCACCGGCATCGAACTGATGGGGCCCAGCGACAATGTGCTGCGCGGCGGGCTCACCCCCAAGCACATCGACGTCGCCGAACTCCAGCGGGTGGTGGACTTCAGCCCGAGCGCCTCCCCGAGCCTGGAGCCGGAGCAGGTCGGGTCGAGCGTCGTGAGCTACCGTCCGGCCAGCCATGCATCGGGACGGGGAGCAGGCTTCCAGTTGCTGGTGGTGACGGGGGAGGCCACCCTCCCGCTGGCCTCGCCCGCGATCGCGCTGTGCGTGACGGGATCCTTCTCCCTGGCGTCGGAGGGGACGAGCCTGGAGGTGGGCAGGGGCGAGGCGGTGTTCGTCGACGAGCCCGGCGACCTCGCCATCAGCGGTAGCGGGCAGCTTTACCTCGCGGTCGGCTCGGACGAGTTGCCGGCCCCGGTGCCTGCCTGATGCCGGCCGGCGCGACGCGGGGCAGGATTCCCGGTCTCTTCCAGGCGGCGCTGTTCGACATGGACGGGACCCTGGTCGACTCCTCCCGGAACGGCGAACGGGCCTGGCGGACCCTGGCGGCCCGCTGGCAACTGGCTCCGCTGGAGGACGCGCACTTCCTGGCCATGCACGGGCAACCGGCGCGACAGTCCTTTCGTCAGCTGCTGCCGGCCGCGCTGGTGGCGGCCGCCTGCCGGGAGGTCGAGGAGATCGAGCGCCGCGACACCGAAGGCGTGGTGGCACTGCCCGGGGCGGTGCGCCTGTTCGAGGAGGTGCCGCAGGAGCGCAAGGCGGTCGTGACCTCCAACTTCCGGGCTGTCGCCCAGGCCCGGCTCGACGCATCGGGGATGGTGGTGCCGCAGAACCTGGTGACCGCCGAGACCATCCGCCACGGCAAGCCCCACCCGGAGCCCTTCCTGACCGGCGCGGCGCTGCTCGGGGTGCCCGCGGAGCGCACGGTGGCGTTCGAGGACACGATCGCCGGCGTCCGCTCGGCCAAGTCGGCCGGCTGCACGGTCATCGCCGTGCTGGGGCTCTACGATCCAGCGGAACTGGCCGAGGCCGACCACGTCGTCACCGGGCTCGACCGCGTCCGCATCGAGAACCTCCCCGACGGCCTGGCGGTCTTCCTCGACTGATCGCAGCGGGGCCCGGTGCTGCTCGATGTGTGCACAACTTTCCGGTTTCCGACGGACGCCTGCCGGAAGTTGTATAGGCTTGTGCGCGCCAGCGGGTGACTGAAGCTTAGGAGGCGTCGATGTCGGACGGCGCACCCCGCGTCGAGGCGCGGTATCGGGAGATCGAATCCTGGCTGCGGGAACGCACCCGCACCGGCGTGCCGGGAACCCTCCTGCCGTCCGAGGCCGAGCTCGCCAAGCAGTTCGACGTATCGCGGATGACCGCGCGACAGGCTGTGCAGAACCTCGCCCAGGAGGGCCTGGTCATCCGCCGGCGAGGCTCGGGCACCTACATCGCCGAGAATCCGATCCACCGCCAGGGCAGCGTCCTGTTCTCCTTCACCGAGGACATGCGCCAGCGGGGCAAGTCGGTGCGCTCGCGGCTGCTGGAAGCGACCCTGCGGGCGGCGACGGCTGCTGAGGCGGAGGCGCTGGCGCTGGGCGAGGGCGAGCGGGTGGTGTCGATCGAACGGCTCCGCTTCGCCGACGATCTCCCGCTGACAATCGATCGGACGGTCCTACGCACCAACTGCGCCGGCGTGCTGTCGGCCGATCTGGAGAACGGATCGCTGCACGCCGCGCTGGCCGACGTGGGACACACCCCGCGGGTCGCGCTCTCCTGGATCAGCGCGAGAATGCCGACCGCGGCTGAGGCGAGGCTGCTGGAACTGCCGTCCCGGCAGGAGCCGCTGCTGATCGAGCGCCGGCTGATCCGCGACGCGGACGACCTGCCCATCGAGTTCACCGAGAGCTCCTACGTCGCCAGTCGCTACGTGATCGACGCCACCTTCCAGATGTCCCCGCCCGCGAAGCGCTAGAGCGCTGGCCCGTCGGTCTCTTGATCGTTGTCCCGGGTTTCATCGTCGTCCCGGCGAAGGCTGTGATCTTCCCCTTGAGATCTCGGACCACGTCGGAAGGTCAGAGGTCACCCCGCTGTTGACGGGGTTTCCGGGGGAGACCCCTCAGGCCGGTTCGTGGAGCAGCGCGTGGGCGGCGAAGGCGGCTCCCAGCTGCCCGGCGAGGTCGCCCAGCGTCGAACGGGCGACGTGGCCCTCGAACCAGCGCAGGCTCTCAAGGTTCAGGTAGGCCTGGCTGAGCAGGTTGTTGCGGGCTATCATGCCGCCGCCGAGCACGATGACATCCGGCGCCAGGATGGCTGCCAGGTTGTCCGGCTCTTCACAATCCACGGTGTAGTCGGGGTCTGAATCCGCCGGTTTCGAGTAGTGATCTGGCGATGTAGTGGGTGAGGTTGCGGAAGCCGAGGGCGCTGCCGCGGAGGTGTTCGAGTCGGCCGTTCAGCGCTTCGGTGG
>JAIUOR010000036.1 GCA_020161795.1 Actinomycetota bacterium
GCACGCATGTTGCACGAGAAAACCCGCCCCAACTATTTTACCTAGTCAGAACGGGTTTCACTTGGGGTGAGTAACGGGACTCGAACCCGCGACATCCTGGACCACAACCAGGTGCTCTACCAGCTGAGCTATACCCACCATCGCTTGCCGTCACTGACGGCTAGGAAAGCTTAGCCGGTCGCGCCGGTCCCGGGAAATCGGAGGCGTGTGACAGGGCGGTGAGCGAACCCGATCAGGAGACCGGCGCGGCCTCGCTGGCGTTCAGGGCATTGACGACGGTGGCCTGGTGGCGGGAGGCGATCATCTTGAGTTCCTGCGTGGGCCGGCCGGGCGGGGTGACGAAGATCGCCTCGCGGTAGTAACGCAGTTCCTCGATCGATTCCGCGATGTCGGCCAGGGCACGGTGATTGCCGGTCTTGGCGGGGGTGTTGTAGTAGGCCCGTGGGAACCAGCGCCGGGCTAACTCCTTGATGCTGGAGACGTCGACGCTGCGGTAGTGCAGGTGGCTCTCCAGAGCCGGCATGTCGCGGGCGAGGAAGGTGCGATCGGTGCCGACGGTGTTCCCGGCCAGCGGAGCCTTGCGCGCCTCCGGGACGAACTCACGGACATAGGCGAGCACGAGATCCTCGGCCTCGGGCAGGGTGATGCCGTTCTCCAGCAGCGGCAACAGCCCCGACTTCTGGTGCATTTCGCGGACGAAGTCGCCCATCTGGGCCAGTGCCTCGTCACTGGGACGGATCACCACGTCCACCCCGGAGCCCAGGACGTTCAGGTCGGCATCGGTGACCAGAGCGGCGACTTCGATCAGGGCATCCGCCGTGAGATCCAGCCCGGTCATCTCGCAGTCGATCCATACCAGCAGGTCATTCATCACGGCCCCACTGTATTGCGCTACACCATCCGCCCGCGCCAGGTCCGGCCGACGACTCCTCAAGGCCCCACCGTTGAGGCCGACCGGCCACCCACCCAAGGGGCGCATTCGGGGGAGTGAGGGCCTGCCTTCCACCGGTGTTGGGGGAATCTCCGAATCACCGTGAGACCCGTGCCGAATCCGTCCAATCCCGACCGCGACCCCATTAGGGTGGACGCATCCGCCGACGAGGGCGGGCGAGGAGGAACGATGTCCGGGCCGGCCGATCTTGACGACCTCATGCTCGATGCCGATGTGAACCTGCGGGAGTACATCGACCAGCTGGTGGCCCAGGGCTATACCGTCGGCGAGGCGCAGGGCACCGACCCGCAGCTGATCGATCCGGGCGGTCGCGCGGTCGAGACCTGGCGCGAGGACTACCCCTACGACGAATTGCTCGATCGCGACACCTACGAGCACGAGAAGTACCTGCTCCAGGTCGAACTGCTGAAGCTGCAGTACTGGGGCCAGGACATGGGCGTGCGCCACATCATCGTCTTCGAAGGACGCGACGCTGCCGGCAAGGGTGGCACCATCAAGCGGTTCACCGAGCACCTCAATCCACGTGCGGCACGGGTCGTCGCACTCGCGACGCCCACCAGCCGCGAGCAGGGCCAGTGGTACTTCCAGCGCTACATCCAGCACTTCCCGACCGAGGGCGAGATCGTGCTCTTCGACCGCTCCTGGTACAACCGGGCCGGCGTCGAGCGGGTCATGGGCTTCTGCACCAACGACGAGTACGACGTGTTCATGAAGCAGGTGCCCGAGTTCGAGCGGATGATCATCGACGCGGGCATCCACCTCACCAAGTTCTGGTTCTCGGTCACCCAGCGCGAGCAGCGCACCCGGTTCGCGATCCGGCAGATCGACCCGGTGCGGCGTTGGAAGCTCTCGCCGATGGATCTGGAGTCGCTGGGACGCTGGGAGGACTACAGCGAGGCCAAGGAGGCGATGTTCGCCCGCACCGACACCGATCACGCCCCCTGGACCACGGTCCGCAGCAACGACAAGAAGCGTGCCAGGCTCAACGCGATGCGCTACTTCCTGAGCCAGTTCGAGTACGAGGGCAAGGATCACGCAGTGGTCGACCAGGTCGATCCGCTGATCGTCCAGCGTGCCCGTGACACCGTGGGCGACTGACGAACGACGCTGCCCTCGCGGACGCTACGATCGGACGGCGGGCCCCCATAGCTCAGCGGATAGAGCAGCAGCCTTCTAATCTGTCGGTCCCAGGTTCGAGTCCTGGTGGGGGCGCTCTCGCGTCTGGTGGTGCCTCGACCGGGACGCCTGGCTACGGCTCCTCGACGATGATCCCGGGATCGGGGTAGATGCCCCAGGGGTCGTTGACAGCGGGGGTCACAGTGATGGTTCCGCGGACGGGAGCGCCGCGGCGGCCGCCCTCGCACACGGCCATCTCCAACTCGAAGTCGCCCAGCCCGACGAAGCAGATGCGGCGGGTGGCGGTGCCGTCCGGCCCGAGCGGGATGATGACTTCCTGGCCGGTGCTGGAGTTCAGGCATACCGTCTGCTGGCCAGCGGCGACAGCGGTGATGATGATGCCATCCATCTCAGCCGCGATGTGATCCATCCTCGTGATGGGCAGCAGGCCGTCCACCCTCAGGGCCTTGATGGTGAACTCCACCGTGGTGGCCGGTGAACTGCTGGCGCCGACGACCTGCCAGACGATCGCCCGGTAGGTCGCGGGCGCCAGGCCCAGGCTGCTGAGATCGAAGCTCCAGGCCCCGGTGGCATCGGAGCTGAGGGCGTAGGTCGAGCCACTCTCGCCGGTGCCGTACTCGGCGGCCTGGGTGACATGAATCGCGACGGTGGCCCCCGGCTGGGCCGAGCCGCTGAGCAGGGGTGCGAACCAACCCTCACCGGTGGTGCCGGCGGCGACCGCCGACACCGATGGAGTTGTCGGCGGTCGGACGAGGCCGGTGGGAGCGATTGTCGGTGTGGGGGACGGGGCCGGGGACGTGCTCGGGCTTGGGGCAGTGGTGGGAGTGGCGGACGGAGAGGACTCCGGGGCTGTGCTCGGATCCGAGGACGAGGAGGGCTCCGTGGACGGTGACTCCGACGAGGACGGAGACTCGGATTCGGCGGGTAGTTCGGGATCCGGAGGATCAACCAGCGGCCCGGGTATCGAGCCTGGAGCGACCGGTGTGGGGCTCGGCCGGGCAGGTGCCGGAGTCGCCGGATGCTGGAGGTCGATGACGGGGGTGTCGACGTAGGGATCCACCTCCTCACTGGGGGAGACCACTGGTTCGGGCTCTGCTGACCTATCGGGTGTGGCCGGTTGTGGCCTGCTGGGGGACGGCTGCGAGGAGGTCGATCGTGCCGGGGGAGCGGCCACCGCCATCGGGGGGCTCAGGGTCGGCTGCCAGAGCGTCTCGGTGACGGGCACGGCGACAGCGATCACACCGGCGGCCATCGCCGCGACCTTGAGGACGGTTGAGACCGGGCCGGCGACCGTCAGGCCGCCGGCGGCCGTGCCCGCGGCAGCGCTGCCCGCGGCCGCGGTGGCGGCGACCGCCACGCCGACGGTGCCGAGATCCTTGAAGAGGACGGTCAGGGCGCCGAAGCCCAGGGTGCCCAGGGTGGCATGCTTCACCCGTCTGGAAAGCCCTCGGAGGTCGCTGTGCACCTCGCGACAGGTGCCGCATCCGGCCAGGTGAGCGGTGACCTTCACGACCATGTCCGGGGCGAGCTTCCCGGTCACCAGATCCGGCAGGACGCGTGCGACGTGACTGCGATCGGAGCGCAAGGGCTCGGGCACGTGTTCGGTCAGGCAGCGGTAGCGCAGCCCGTGACGGGCGCGACGCAGCAGTGCCGAGACGGAGTTGGGCGACATCTTGAGATGGGTTGCGATGGCCGGGCGTGGTTCCTCGTCCACCTCGGCCAGCCACAGCACCTGCTGCCAGCGATGGGGGAGCGATCGGAACGCGCGCAGCACGATCTGCGCATCCTCGTCGTCGGCGACGCGCTGGTGGCTGTCGTCGGCCACCGGATCGTCGGCCTCGCCGAGGGGCAGGGACAGGCGGCTCTCCTTGTTCCAGCGGATGGCCAGATTGCGCATGACGGTGAACAGGTAGGCCCGGAAGCTCTGGTCCGGGCCACCGCCGGCGACGTGATCTGGTGGAGGACGGTGGTGAAGGCTTCGGCGGCCAGATCCTCGGCGTGGTGCGGCGCCAGCCGGCGGGCCATACGTAGCGCGGGCCCGATATGCCGCAGCCACAATTCCTCGTAGGCCTCGACATCGCCGTCTCGAAGGTTGGCGATCAGCTGGGCATCCGAGGGCGACTCCTTGTGGGCCCGCGACCGCTGCGCGTGCGCTGACTGTTCGCTCAATTCCTCACCTTCGATATGCCCGCCGCCCTGCGTCGGCACCCCTTCGCAGGGCATACCTGTCGTGGCCCCACAAACCACGGACCCTGACCCCGGATCTTGGACACGTGGAATCCAGCAGTTGCTGGAGGAAGCGAGATGATCAGGATCATGGCCAGGAAGAACTACTCCGATGAGTTCCGCCGGCAGGCCGTCGACTTGTACGAGTCCACTCCCGATGCC
>JAIUOR010000037.1 GCA_020161795.1 Actinomycetota bacterium
CGTCACCCGGTGAGCCCGTGGGGCAAGCCCGAGGGTCGCACCCGGGACAAGAACAAGGCGAGTTCTCGCCTGATCATCCGTCGCCGGAAGTCCGGCAAGAAGCGCTGATTGGACGAGTGAGGTAACCAATGCCACGCAGCCTGAAGAAGGGCCCCTTCGTCGATGACCACCTGGTCAAGAAGGTCGACGCCCAGAACGAGAAGGGCACCAAGCAGGTCATCAAGACCTGGTCCCGGCGCTCGATGATCACCCCCGACATGATCGGGCACACGATCGCCGTGCACGACGGCCGCAAGCACGTGCCGGTGTTCGTGACCGAGTCGATGATCGGCCACAAGCTGGGCGAGTTCGCCCCCACCCGCACCTACCGCGGGCACATCAAGGAAGACAAGAAGTCGCGCCGCCGCTGAGGCAGCGAGAAGAGGAACTGATTCAAGTGAGCAACAAAGAGCGACCCAGCCGTCGCGCGGCCCTGCTCGGGGATCGGCCTGGCTCGTACGCGATCGCGCGTCACGTCCGGATGAGCCCGATGAAGGTTCGCCGTGTCGTCGACCTGGTCCGCGGCCTTCCCGTCACCGATGCGCTGAACGTGCTCAAGTTCGCCCCGCAGGCTGCTTCCGAGCCGGTCTACAAGGTGGTCGCGAGCGCGACCGCCAACGCGGAGAACACCGAGGGCCTCCGTGCGGACGAGCTGTTCGTCTCCCAGGCGTTCGTGGACGAGGGCATGACCCTGCGTCGCATCCGCCCGCGGGCGAAGGGTTCGGCCAGCCGGATCCTGAAGCGCGCCAGCCACATCACCGTCGTCGTCGAACCCAAGAGCGAGAAGGGAGCCTGAGCATGGGCCAGAAGATCAACCCCCATGGCTTCCGCCTCGGGATCACCACGGACCACAAGACCCGTTGGTACGCGGACAAGAACTACTCCGACCTGGTGGCCGAGGACGTCAAGATCCGCCGCTACCTGGCCAAGACCCTCGAGCGGGCCGGCATCTCCAGCGTGGAGATCGAGCGCCGCAGCGAGCGGGTGACGATCTTCCTGTACGCCGCGCGTCCGGGCATCGTCATCGGCCGCAACGGTGCCGAGGCCGAGCGTGTCCGCGCCGAGCTGGAGAAGCTCACCGGCAAGCAGGTGCAGCTGAACATCCTCGAGGTGAAGAACCCCGAGACCGATGCGCAGCTCGTGGCCCAGGGCATCGCCGAGCAGCTCGGCGCCCGCGTGGCCTTCCGCCGCGCGATGCGCAAGGCGCAGCAGAGCGCGATGCGGGCCGGTGCCCTCGGCATCCGGATCCAGTGCTCCGGCCGTCTGGGCGGCGCCGAGATGAGCCGTTCGGAGTTCTACCGCGAGGGTCGCGTGCCGCTGCACACCCTGCGCGCGGACATCGACTACGGCTTCTACGAGGCCCGCACGACCTTCGGCCGGATCGGCGTGAAGGTCTGGATCTACAAGGGCGACGTCTCCGGCAACCGCGCCGAGCGTGCCGCGCAGAAGGCGGCCCGCCAGGCCGCCGGCGGCCAGCGTCGTCCGGCCCGTGGCCCCCGTCGCGATGGCGCCGGTGCCGGCCGCGGTGATCGTCCCGAGCGTGGCGGACGCCGTCGCGCCGAAGGTGTCGCCGAGGGTGCTGCCGCGCCCGAGGCCGTTGAGACCGCAGGAGCCTGATCATGTTGATTCCCCGTCGCGTCAAGCACCGCAAGCAGCACCACCCGAACCGGTCGGGTGCTGCCAAGGGTGGTACGAAGCTCGCCTTCGGTGACTACGGCATCCAGGCCCTGGAGTCCTCGTACCTGACCAACCGTCAGATCGAGAGTGCCCGTATCGCCATGACCCGCCACATCAAGCGTGGCGGCAAGGTGTGGATCAACGTCTACCCCGACCGTCCGCTCACCAAGAAGCCCGCCGAGACCCGCATGGGTTCCGGCAAGGGTTCCCCCGAGTGGTGGATCGCGAACATCAAGCCCGGTCGCGTGCTCTTCGAGCTGTCCGGCGTCGGCGAGGACGTGGCCCGCGAGGCCATGCGCCTGGCCATCCACAAGCTGCCGTTCAAGGCTCGCTTCATCAAGCGGGAAGCAGGTGACATCTGATGGCCAAGACTGTGACGGCCAACGAGCTGCGCGGGCTGTCCCGCGAGGAGCTCAACGCCAAGGTGGTCGAGCTGAAGGAGGAGCTGTTCGGGCTCCGCTTCGCCGCAGCGACCGGCCAGCTCGAGTCCCACGGACGGCTGCGCGAGGCCCGCAAGGACATCGCCCGCATCTACACGGTGATCCAGGAGCGCAACCTCGGCATCGTGCCCGACCCGGATGAGGACAAGTGAGCAGGATGAGCGATAACGAGAACGTCCGCAGCGGCGCCCGCAAGGTGCGCGAGGGCATCGTCGTGTCCGACAAGATGGACAAGACCGTGGTCGTGGCCGTCGAGCAGCGGGTCAAGCACCCGCTGTACGGCAAGGTCATGACGAAGTCCGAGCGACTCAAGGCGCACGACGAGGCCAACGAGGCCGGCGTCGGCGACCGCGTCCGGGTGATGGAGACCCGACCGAGCTCCGCGACCAAGCGGTGGCGTCTGGTCGAGATCCTCGAAAAGGCCAAGTGACCAGGAGAGATTGCAGATGATCCAGCAGGAGACGCGACTGAAGGTCGCCGACAACACCGGTGCCAAGGAACTCCTTTGCATCCGCGTGCTGGGTGGCTCCAAGCGTCGCTACGCCGGCCTCGGCGACCGCATCGTCGCCACGGTCAAGGACGCCATCCCCGGTGGCAACGTGAAGAAGGGCGAGGTCGTGAAGGCGGTCGTCGTCCGCACGGTGAAGGAGACCCGTCGTCCCGACGGCTCCTACATCAAGTTCGACGAGAACGCCGCCGTGATCCTGAAGAACGACGGGGAGCCCCGCGGCACC
>JAIUOR010000038.1 GCA_020161795.1 Actinomycetota bacterium
CCGACCGGGCCGGGGCCAGCAACCCCGAACGGACAAGTCCTGTGAAAGGCACAAAGCCAGTCAGTCGAAGGGTCACACCCGGGATCACCGACCACAGCCCAACACGATCAGGCTGCGAACACCATCCTCACAGTCAGTCGACCTTCAGCGCGTCGTCGAACTTCACCGTGGAGACCTCGTAGTTCAGCCTGCTGGCGAACTCGAAGGCGTCCCGGGCGCCGTAGATCCGGTCGATGAGCGAGTCCTCCCACTCGATCGACAGCGGGCCGTCGTAACCGATCTGGGTGAGCTCGCGCACGATCGCCTCGAAGTCCACGTCCCCGTGACCCAGCGAGACGAAGTTCCAGCCGCGCCGGCTGTCGCCGAAGTCGAGGTGACTGCCCAGGATGCTGGCCCGGCCGTCCCGGCGCAGCTTCACGTCCTTGAGGTGGACGTGGTAGATGCGATCGGCGAAGTCGTGCAGGAAGGTGGCCGGGTCGATCCCCTGCCACAGCAGGTGGGAGGGGTCGAAGTTCAGCCCGAGGGTGGGCCGGTGCTCCAGCTCCTCGAACAGCCGGACGGTCGACCAGTAGTCGAAGGCGATCTCGGTGGGATGCACCTCCAGCGCGAGTCGCACCCCGCACTCGTCGAAGACATCGAAGATCGGCGTCCACAGCTCCCTGATCCGGGCGAAGCCGGCCGCCACCTGCTCGGCGGTGGTCTGCGGGAAGGAGTACCAGTACGGCCAGATCGGCGAGCCGAGGAAGCAGGTGACGACCTTCACGCCCAGCCGCTGCGCGGCCCGCGCGACGTAGCACATCTCCTCGATCGCCCAGGCCCGAATCTCCTCCGGCTTACCGGCCAGCTCGGCCGGCGCGAAGTTGTCCAGCCGCGGATCCCAGTTGTCGCCGACGCACTGGCCGACCAGGTGGGAGGAGATCGCCCAGATCTTCAGACCGTGGGCGGCCAGGGTGGCCTCGACCTCCTCGGCGTAGCCGGGCTCGTCCACCACCCGTCGGGGCAGCACGTGCGCCCAGCAGGCCAGCTCGACACCGTCGTAGCCGATGCCGGCGGCGAGTTCGCACAGCTCGGGGAGCGGGATGTCGCCGTACTGGCCGGAGACCAGGGTGAGTGGGCGGGCCATCATGCCTCCTCGGCGAGCCGCACGCTGCGGCCCAGTTCGGAGGAGAGCTGGTTGGCGAAGATCACGTCCATGGCGTGCACGGCGCTGGTCCCGTCCGCGATCGAGGGCGAGTCGGTCAGGATGCTCTCGACGAAGGCGTCGATCACTCCGGTGGCGGTCCGGCCGCCGCTGGTCTGCTCCTTGTTGGAGGTCAGCTGGTCCAGGGCGAATCGCTCGACCCCGTCCGGGGTCTCGACGATCAGCGAGTACTCCGGATCGTCGTAGAGCCGCAGCACGCCGCCGGTGCAGTAGATCCTGGTCGAGTTGTCCTCGGAGCCGTAGTCGGTCCAGCTGACGTGCATGGTGCCGATCGCCCCGGTCTCCATCGTGTAGATGGCGAAGGCGTTGTCGTCGACGGTCACCGGCGAGCCGTCCGGCATCTTCTTGTCCAGGGTGCCCAGCACCGCCGTGGTGGCCACCACGGACTGGCCGGTCAGGTAGTGGATCAGATCCGTCTTGTGCACGCCGAGATCCGCCATCACGCCGAAGGTCGCGATCCGGCGATCGAAGAACCAGGTGTCGAGCTTGCCGGTCCAGCCCTCCGGGCCGGGGTGGCAGAAGTTGGTGCGGAAGCTGATCACCGTGCCCAGTTCCCCAGAGTCGAGTATCTCCTTCGCCCGGGCGTGCGCCTTCGCGAACCGCTGGTTGAGGCCGATCATCAGCCGCTTGCCGGCGCGCTCGGAGGCGTCCACCATCTCCCGGCAACCCTCGGGCGTGGTCGCCATCGGCTTCTCGCACAGCACGTGGACGCCGGCATCCAGCGCCTGCACGCTGACGGCGGCGTGCATGTTGTTGGCCACGCAGACGCTCACCGCATCCACCCCGGAGGCCAGCAACGCCTCGACGCTGTCGTAGACCCGGCCGCCGAACTGATCCGCGAGCAGCTGGGAGCGCTCCGGGTTCACGTCGTAGTAGGCGACCAGTTCGCACTCGGGGTTCTCGTCGTACTCCGGCGCATGGCGCACCTCGGCGATCTTCCCGCACCCGATGATTCCGATCTTCAACACGTTATGCCTATCTCGTGGTTAGCGTTGCGGCTCTGGGAGCTCCGCAGCAGGACGGCAAGCCCGCTGATCGGCCCGAACAGAACCACGGTGTCCTCTCCATGCGGGCGCCTGCACTGGCGCCCGGTGAATCGATGCCTACGATATACCGCCGCGATGGAGGCGAAATACGCCTGAATAATGTCGTTCGCGGCAAGAAAAGACCGGTGGCACCGACCGTGCGCCGGAGGTCCCGCCGCGGCCCGTCAGCGGCAGTCGATCAGGCCGTAGTCGTCCTTCAGGGCGAGCACCCGCGTCGTCGACTCGACGAGCCGGCCGGCGAAGTCGGCGTCCTCCTCGGCGCGCTGGACGAGCCCCTCCACCATGGGTCCGGCGACCTTGGGATCGACCGTGATCGCCAGGTCTCCGCCCGCGGCGACGAAGTCGGCCGCCCGATCCCGGCCCGGAACCTCGGCGAGCGCCTTGGCCGCCCCGAGGTCGTCACTGACCACCACCTGCTCGAACCCCCACTCCCGCAGCAATCCGATCACCGTCGGGGAGAAGGTCGCGAGGCGGTCCGGGTCGATCTTCCGGTAGATCGCCGACGAGACCATCACCGCGTCCACGCCGTCGGCGACCGCATCGGAGAACGGCGTCAGCAGTTCGCTGTCGGCGGTGGTGGTCGCGTCCACCACGTCGGAGGCGAAGTCGGTATTGCCCTTGACCGCGCCGAGGCCGGGGAAATGCTTCACCGCCGCACCGACTCCGCCGGCGTGCATGCCGGCGACGAAGGCCCGCACATGCTCGGAGACGGTGGACGGATCGCTGCCGTAGCCGCGGCGTAGTTTGGCGATCGGCTGGTTGGTTCTGCTGTTCGCCTTCGGCACCACGTCGGCGACCGGGGCGAGATTGAGGTGGACGCCGGCCGCGGCCAGCTGTTCGCCCCAGCCGGTGGCCCGCTTGGTCAGCTTGGCCGCCGAGAGCTTCGCCTGGTCTGCCGCCGCCGGGATGGTGTCGAAGCCGGAGCCCTTCAGCCGCTGCACCAGCCCGCCCTCCTGATCCACCGCGATCAGGATCCCGATCCGGTCGGCGAGATCGCCGATGGTGTCGGTGAGAACGGCGGTCCGGGCAACCCCCCGGTCCGAGGAGCCCATCAGGATCACCGATCCGAGGTGATGGGAGGTGATCGCGTCGCGTTCGCCGGCACTCAGGGATCCATCGACACCCACCATCACCAGTTGCCCGGCCTGCTGCGGGAGGGACAGTGCCTCGGCTTCGGCCCGGCACCGGGGTTCGGGCGGGGGTGTCGGGGACGGCGGTGCCGGCGGAGTGGACGGGGTGGAAGGCGTCGACGGCACCGTGGCGGTGCTCCGCCCCGGGCTGGTGACCTGGGTTGGCGGGGCGGTCGTGCAGCCGGCCAGCGCCGCCAGCAGCACACCCGCCGCGAGGCTGGCCGCGGCCGGCACCCGAGGGACTCGGGACCGACGACCGGCCCCGCGCCGCCTGCCGGCTCGCTCGGGAATCACGACAGCGGCAATCCCAGCAGCGCGTTCTCGACCACTTCGGTCAGGGCCGGGTGGATCCAGTACTGCCCGCGGGCCATGGCCTGGGCGGGCAGGCCGAAGCTCATCGCCTGCACCAGCGGCTGCACGAGATTGGCGGCGTCCGGGCCCAGCACGTGCGCGCCCAGCAGCAACCCGGTCTCCGGATCGGCCAGCAGCTTCACGAAGTGGCCGGAATCCTCCATGGCCCACCCGTAGGCGACGCTGGAGTAGTCGCGGATCGAGCTGACGTACGGCGTCCCCGATTCCCGCAGCGACTGCTCAGTGGCGCCGATCCAGGCCACCTGGGGGTTGCTGAACACCGCCTGCGGGACGAACCGGTGGTCGGTCTCGATCAACGCCTCGGGGTGCAGCAGGTTGTGCTGGACGACGCGCATCTCGTGGTTGGCGACATGCTTGAGCTGGTACGGCGAGGACACGTCGCCCAGCGCCCAGATCCCCTCGGCAGTGGTGCGCTGATGAACGTCGACCACCACCCGCCCGCAGGCGTCGGTCTCGACCCCGGTGGCGGCCAGGTTGAGCGTGTCCCCGTTGGGGACGCGGCCCAGCGCCAGCAGCACCTGCTCGCCCTCGAAGAAGTACTCGACTCCGTCGGCGTCCACAGTTCCCACGATCACCCCGTCGCCGGTCGGTTCCAGGGTGGCGATGGTGTGGCCCAGCCGCAGCGTGACGCGGTCGCTGAGCAGCTGGCTGAAGCGCTCCCCGATCGCCTCGTCGGCGACCCGGAGCAGCCGCGGGCCGCGGTTCAGCAGGGTGACCGCCGTGCCGCAGGCCGCGAAGATGTGCGCGAACTCGGTCGCCACCGATCCCCCACCCACGATCACCATGCTCTTGGGCAGTTCGGGCAGCCGCATGACGTCGTCGGAGGTGTGCACCCGCGCGGCCACAGCGGGATCGTCGATTCCGGGCAGCTCGGGGATCCAGGGGCGCGAACCGGCCGCGATCACGAACCGGTCGGCGGAGATCACCTCCTCCTCCCCGATCAGCAGCCGCTTCTCCCCCACGAAGCTGGCGCTCTCCCGGAAGACGGTCACGTTGGGGTGCCGGTCCCGTTGCCGTTCGGCGGCTTCGGCCGCCTCGTCCACCCGGGCGAAGACCCGCTCCCGCAGGTCGTCCCACCTGATGGCGACCCGGCCGACGTCCACCCCGAGCTTGCCGGCCTGCCGCGCCGTGGTGGCGACGTCGGCCGGATAGGAGAGCATCTTGCTGGGTATGCAGCCGGCGTTCAGGCAGGTGCCGCCGAACCAGGGCGCCCGGTCGACGATCGCCACCCGCTGCTCCCGGAAGGCGGAGTTGACCAGCGAGTTGCCACTGCCGGAGCCGATCACGCACAGGTCGAAATGCTGCATGCCCCGATTCTCCCACCTCGGTGCCGGCTCCCGGGGCAACCGGACCGCCGCGCGCGGGCCGTAAGCTGCCGCCATGCCTACCTACCTGACCGAGCCGCTGCCGGGCATCGAAGCCCGGCCCGGCGGCGCCCACTACGCGGTTCTCGATCAGGGCGCGCACGTCCTGGCCTGGCAGCCGGCCGGCCACCGTCCCGTGTTGTGGGTCTCGGCGGCTTCGGAGTTCCGGCCGGGAGTCGCCGTCCGTGGCGGCATCCCGCTGGTCTTCCCCTGGTTCGGCGCGGGGACGGACGGCGAGCACGCCCCGTCCCATGGCTACGGACGCATCACCGACTGGCAGCGCGAGGAGGTCGTGGAACAGCAGGGCTCGCTGCGCGTCCGCTATCGCCTGGCCGCTCGGGAGGGCTTCCCCGCCGCCATGCTGACCGTCGAGTTCGGCCCGGAGCAACTGGAGGTCAGCCTGGCGATCGTCAACGACACCGCCGCCGAGGTGACGGTGGAGGCGGCGCTGCACACCTACTTCGCGGTGGGCGACATCCGCCGGGCGCGGATCGACGGGTTCGACCAGGCGAGCTACGTCGACACGGTCCCGGGCGCCGACCCCGGCCCCCACCTCCAGGCCGGCCCGATCACGTTCGGGGCCGAGACCGACCGGCGCTACCACCACGAAGGGACGGCGGTGCTCCACGATCCGGCCTGGGGACGGACGATCACGGTGGCCAAGACCGGCTCCGCCACCACCGTGGTGTGGAATCCGTGGATCGCGAAGTCCGCGGCGATGGCCGACTTCGGCGACGACGAGTGGCAGCGGATGGTGTGCATCGAGGCGGCGAACGTCCGGGACACCGCCGTCCACCTCGCTCCGGGTGCCACCCACACCCTGAGCCAGACGATCGGCGTCGCGGAATCCGCCCCGCAAACGGTCTGACCATTATCTTCACGGATCTCCTCAAACCGGCCACGGCGAGGGGAAACTCTCGCTAGCGTTGGATCGGCAGCACCACCCAGCACGAACGAGGAGCATCATGTCGCGGATTGAGAACGCCGCCTTCCGGAGCAAGGTCACCACCGCCGAGGAGGCCGCGAAGCTGATCAAGCACGGCATGAACGTCGGGTTCTCCGGCTTCACCGGCGCGGGCTACCCCAAGGAGGTTCCGATCGCGCTGGCCGCCCAGATCAAGGAGGCCCACGAACGGGGCGAGGAGTTCAGCATCGGCATGTGGACCGGCGCGTCCACCGCCCCCGAACTGGACGGCGCCCTGGCCGAGGTGGACGGCGTCGCCTTCCGCACCCCGTACCAGTCCGACCCGATCATGCGGAACAAGATCAACGCCGGTGTCTCGGAGTACTCCGACATCCACCTGTCGCACCTGGCACCGATGATCTGGGAAGGCTTCCTGGGCAATCTCGACATGGCGGTTGTCGAGGTGACCGCGATCGCCGAGGACGGCGAGCTGGTCCCCTCCTCGTCGGTGGGCAACAACAAGAACTACCTGCAGCAGGCCGACCAGATCATCCTCGAGGTGAACTCCTGGCAGAGCCGCGATCTGGAGGGCATGCACGACATCTACTACCGGGCCGCGCTGCCCCCGAACCGGCTGCCCGTCCCGCTCACCCACCCCGGTGACCGCATCGGTCAGCGCAACTTCCGGGTCAACCCCGACAAGGTCGTCGCGATCATCGAGACCGACTCCGAAGACCGCAACACCCCGTTCAAGCCGCTGGACGACGACTCCCGCAAGATCGCCGGCCACCTGCTCGACTTCCTGGCCAACGAGGTCAAGCAGGGCCGGCTTCCGAAGAACCTGCTGCCGCTGCAGTCGGGCGTGGGCAACATCGCCAACGCGGTGCTGGCCGGCCTGCTGGAGGGCCCGTTCGACTACCTGACCTCCTACACCGAGGTGATCCAGGACGGCATGGTAGACCTGATCGACTCCGGCAAGATGACGATCGCCTCGGCGACCGCCTTCTCGCTGTCGCCGGAGTACGCCAATCGCATGAACGACGAGGCCCGCAACTACCGCTCGAAGATCATCCTGCGGCCGCAGGAGATCTCGAACCATCCCGAGATGATCCGCCGGCTCGGCGTGATCGCCTGCAACGGCATGATCGAGGCCGACATCTACGGCAACGTGAACTCGACCCACATCATGGGCTCGCGGATGATGAACGGCATCGGCGGCTCGGCCGACTTCACCCGCAACGCCTACATCTCGGCCTTCGTCACCCCGTCGGTCGCCAAGAACGGCGCGATCTCCGCCATCGTCCCGATGGTCTCCCACCACGACCACACCGAGCACGACGTGCAGGTGCTGATCACCGAGCAGGGCCTGGCCGATCTGCGCGGCCTGTCGCCCAAGCAGCGGGCGAAGAAGATCATCGAGAACTGCGCGCACCCGGCCTACCGCCCGATGCTGCAGGAGTACTACGATCGCGCGCTCACCGTGGCCAACGGGCTGCACACCCCGCACGATCTGGCGAATTCGCACGCCTGGCACCGCCGGTTCCTGGAGACCGGGACGATGCTCCCGGCCTGAGCCCGAAGGTCAGCCCAGCAACAGGGCCCGCAACTCATCGGCATTGGCGGCGGTCGCGGTCGGGGCGGCCGCCGCCAACGCGTCCGGATCCCCGGCTCCCCAGGTGACCGCGATCGCGTCGAGGCCGGCCGCCTTGGCGGCCTGGATGTCCACCACCGCGTCCCCGACGTAGACCGTCGGCACGTCCGTCATGCCCAGTCGTTCCCGGGCCAGGATCAGCGGGGCCGGATTCGGCTTGTGGATGGTGGTGTCCTCGGCGGCCACCGTGATCGGCAGCCCGATCCCGCCCACCCGCAGCGCGACCTCGGCCTGAACCCGTCCCTTCGAGGTGGCGATCCCGGAGGCGATGCCGGCAGCGGCCAGCTCATCGACCAGTTCCGGAATCCCGGGGTAGGCGGTGATCATGCTCGGCGCGTTGGCCTCGTTCCAGGCCCGGTAGGTGGCGATGAGCTCGTCGGCGTGCTCCGGCCAGAGTTCGCCGAACACGTCCCACAGCGTCTGGCCGATCCAGCTCCGGACCAGCGACTCCTCGACACGTACGCCCAGCACGCTATTCAGCGCATGGTCGTAGGACGCAATAATGAGTCCGACGGTGTCGGCGACGGTGCCGTCCAGATCGAAAATGGCACAGGGCCAACGACGAGTTCCCACCCTGGCACCATACGCTATGACCACTTGGGGGGAGACCGAGATGGAGACCAACGTCAAGCCGCGAGGCAGACGGCCGGGCAACTCCGGCACCAAGGAGACGATCAAGCAGGCTGCCTTGGCACTGTTCTCGCTCCACGGCTACGACAAGGTGTCCCTGCGTGCCGTCGCGCGCGAGGCCGACGTCGACCCCGCGCTCATCCACCACTACTTCGCCTCCAAGGCCGATCTGTTCACCAGTTCGGTGCTGGACATCGATCTCAACCCCGAGGCCGTCCTGGCCCGGATCAACGCCGGCCCCCGCGAGGAGATCGGCCAGCGGGCGGTGCGGGAGTTCGTGACCGCCTGGCAGAAGCCGGGAGCCAAGGACAGGTTCACGGCGATGTTCCGGGCTGCCGTCAACGATGAGGAGGCACGGCGTCCGCTGGTCGAGTTCCTCAATCGCGAGATCTTCGTCAAGCTCACCCAGGCCCAGGGGCACACCAACGCGACCGTGCGGGCGAACCTGGCCGTCTCGGCCATTCTCGGCCTGGTGATGGCCCGCGACATCCTGGAGATCTCCGCGCTCGAGACGCTCAAGCAGGAGGATCTCGTCCTCGGCCTGGGCGCGGCGCTGCAGCAGCATCTCGTCGAGCCCTGGTGAGCAGCGCCTAGGCTTGGCGACGGAGGTGTGATGTCCCAGACCGAGACCGAGGTGACCCAGCCCGCGGCCGATTCCGGCCAGTCGGGCCTGGCTGCCATCGCCACCTGGTCGGCGCCGGAGCCCGCCCGCGCGCAGGCATCGCCGATCAGCGCACGCACCGGCGAGCCCACCCGGGTGTGGACGATCTGGGTGGCGGCGGTGGCCAGCTACCTCGCGGTCGCCGTGATCGGCGTGGCCACGGTGATGATCTACTGGAACGCGGCCGTGATCGGCTCGCTGACCTTCGACCAGGCCTCCGGCGAATGGACCTACGAGTTCGACGGCGGACGATTCGCGCAGGCCGCGTGGCTGATGGGGCAGTTCGAGACCGAACCCGGTTCGCTGGGCCGGGTGCTACTGGCGGTGGCGGTGACCGTGATCGCGCTGCTCATCGGCATCTCCGCAGCCATCACCGGCTACTACGTCTACGACGGACGGGCGTGGACCAGGTGGTCCGCCCTGATCGCGTTGGGCCTCTCCGGGCTGAGCCTGATGCTCAACCCCCTGGCCGCCGCCGCGATCGGCCTGACCGCCCTGGCCGCCGGCGCGGTGTGGCTGCCGCCGTCGTCGAGATACTTCGCTGCCTGGCGCGCGGTGCGGCACCACGAGCCGGTGTTCTCCCCACCCCACGACGACGTGCGATACGGCCCGCTGCCCCGCTTCCGCTGAACCGCGGCTACGGTTGACCCGTGCCGATCCTGAACCAGCTGCTGCGCGCGCTCTCCTCCCTCGCACGCCAGGCGACCCGCTCGGAGCCTTCCGCCACCCGTGCCGGCCGTCAGACCCCGGCCCCGGCGGCCAACGGCTACCCGGGCGACTTCACCGGCATCCCACAGCTGCAGTACCAGCCCAGGGCGGACTCGGCCGCCGACCCCGGCGAGGTGGTGTGGACCTGGGTTCCCTACGAGGAGGACCACAGCCAGGGCAAGGACCGTCCGGTGCTGGTGATCGGGTGGGACGGGCCGTGGCTGCTGGCGCTGCCCATGACCTCGCAGGATCACGACCGCGATGCCCGGCAGGAGGCCGCCGCCGGGAGGTACTGGTGTGACATCGGCAGCGGGGACTGGGATCGCAACGGTCGTCCCAGCGAAGTGCGGGTGAACCGCATCCTGCGGGTCGATCCCGGATCCGTCCGGCGGATCGCGGCCCGGCTCGACATCGACCGCTTCGACCAGGTGGCCCGGCAGGTGCTACAGCACGCCGGCTGATGCTGCGGCAATTCGGGCCGAGCACCTGGCTGGCCATCGCGCTGGGGTCGATGCTGGCGATCCTCGCCTTCCTTCCGATGGTGGCAGCGCGCTACCGGCGGGCCGGACGGCTGCGCCTGATCGACCTGATCACCCTGCTGGCGGTGGCCGTCTACGCGGTGGCGCTGTGGACGTACACCCTCGTCCCGCTGCCGGACGCCAACGACTTCACCTGCGCCGGCGCCAACCTGCGCCCGCTGGAGTTCCTGCGCGACATCCGCGACGCCGTGCGCGAGGTGGGACGGGCCGCCTGGCGCCACCCGGCCTTCCTGCAGGCAGCGTTCAACGTGCTGCTCTTCATTCCGCTGGGCTACTTCCTGCGGGTGCTCGCCCGCCGCGGCATCATCGTCGCGACGGCCCTGGGGTTCGCGATCTCGGCGACGATCGAGTTCACCCAGCGCACCGGCATCTGGGGGCTCTATCCCTGCGCCTACCGGGTCTTCGATGTGGACGACCTGATCCTCAACACCGCCGGCGCCCTCATCGGCTCGATCCTGGGAGCGCCGGTGGCAGCCATGCTGCGGCACACCCGCACCGCACCGCCGGTGCACCGGGTGACCCTGGGGCGGCGCTATGTCGGCATGCTGGCCGACCTGATGGTGATGACCGGGCTCAGCTTCGGGGCCGTCGTCGGGTGGCGCACGATCGGCCTCTACCTGCTCGGCATCGAGTTCGAGCAGTTGCCCGAACTGGCCGACCAACTGCTGGGATTCCTCCCCGTGCTGCTGCTGCAGACCGCCTGGGTGCTCGGGCGGGGCCGGACGGTCGGCGAGGACATCGTGCAACTAGAGCCAGTCGTGATGGGCGGCTCGGTGATGCGCGCTCGGCTGCTGAAACTGCTGGGCGGAGTCGGCGGCTACCTGCTGTTCACCGCCCTGCCGGTCACCGCCCCGCTGGCCACCGGCTTCGCAGTGGTCACCGCCGTGATGGCGTGGCGCAGCGCCCACCATCGCGGGCTGAGCCATCTGATCGCCGGCATGGATCTTCGCGTGGAGCAGCCGGAACAGTAGGCATTACCCGGCGCGGGCTTCGAGCTGGGGGAAGGCTCCCCCCGCGGCGCGCAGGTCACCGGCGGTTCCCTGCTCGACCACGCGGCCGGCGTCCAGCACCAGGACGTTGGTCCCGTCCGGAATCAGGTCGGCGCGGTGGGTGATCTCGATCGTGGTCAGCCCCGCCCGGCGCGCGGCCAGGTTGCTGCGTACCGCCGCGGCCGTGGCCGCGTCCAGCTGGCTGAGCGCCTCGTCCAGCACCAGCACCTCCGGGTCGGCCAGCAATGCCCTGGCCAGCGCGATCCGCTGCAGCTGACCACCGGAGAGACTCTGCCCGCGCTCGCTGACGGCGGTGTCCAGGCCTTCCGGCAGACCGGATAGCCACTGGGTGAGTTCGACCGCTGCCAGCGCGTCGCGCAACTGGTCGTCGGTGCTCTCCGGAGCCGCCAGCCGGAGGTTGTCGGCCAGGGTGCCGCTCAACATGGTGGGGTGCTGGGGCGCCAGCCCGATGCGGCGGCGCAGCTGATCCAGCGGCACCTCGCGGATGTCGGTGCCGAACAGCCGGATGCTGCCGGCCGTCGGATCCCAGCCCCGCAGGATCAGCCCGGCCAGCGTGGACTTCCCGCTGCCGGACACCCCGGTCACGCAGCTGTGCAGGCCGGTCAGGAAGCTGGCGCTCACCTGGTCGAGCGCCGGCACCTCCGCGCCGGGGTAGCGGAAGCTGACCCGGTCGAACGCGATCGCGACGGGATGCCCGGCGGGCGCCGGAGCCCGCTCCTGCGGATCGGTGACCGCCGGAACCCCGTCGACCACTTCACGCACCCGGTCGGCGGCGGCGAAGGCCGCGTCCAGTCCGGCGACGAAGTCGTCGATCCCACGCGCCGCCGCCCAGAGCCCGACCGCCACGGCCAGCCCGACGGCGATCTGCGCGGCGTCCAGGCCCTGGGCGAATCCGACGCCGACCAGCACGATCAGCCCGGCAGCCTCCAGGAACAGCAGCGATGCCGCGCGGAACCCCTGATAGCGCCCCACGCGTGACCGGGCCGCACCGAGCTCGCTGTCGGCGGCCGCCAGCTGCGCCAGCCGGCGCTGCTCGATGCCGAACCCAAGCACCTCGCGGACGCCCTGGATGTCGTCGCCCAGCCGGGCCGCGAGATCGCCGCGCCGGGCGGCGACGCTGCGCGCGCTGCCCCAGGTGCCACGGCCCCAGAGCAGGGGCGCGACGCACACCGCCAGCACGAACAGCGCGATGGCCAGCGCCAGCCGCCCGTCCACGGTCGCCGCCAGCCAGCCCAGCACGACGGCCGGCACCACGACGGCCGACACCGCCGGTGCAAAGGTATGGGCGAAGAACACCTCGACCCGATCGATGTCGCGGGTGGCCCGTTCGGTGAGCTCCGCGCCCGCTCGCCCCTGGGTGGCGGCCGGCGCCTGCGGCACCAGGCGGTCGAAGAACAGCTCGCGTAGCCGGGCCAGCGCGGTGAACGCCACCCAGTGTCCGGCGTAGTGCTCCAGATAGCGCAGGACGGCCTTGAGCAGCGCGATTCCGACCAGGCTCCAGGCCAGGCCTTCGACCGGCCAGCCGTCCGCGGCCCGCGCCAGGGCGTCGGCGATGATCACCAGCAGCGCGACGGCCAGGGTCTGGTTGACCACCCGCGCCACCGCGGACAGCCCCAGGACGGGCACCAGCTGCCTGGTGTGGCCCACCAGCCAGCGGGCGAGCTCCCAGCGGCCGGGCGCACTCATCGAAGGCCCCCGGTCGACTCCGGCCCGTCCAGCCGGACCACGCGGTCGGCCGCCAGGACGGCACCCGGACGATGCGCGATCAACAGCACGGTGCGGCCCCGCGCGAGCCGGTCCAGCGCGGCCAGGATGGCCGCCTCGCCGGCCAGGTCGACCTGCGAGGTGGGTTCGTCCAGCACCAGGATCGGCGCGTCCCGCAGCGCGGCTCGGGCGATGGCGACCCGCTGGGCCTGGCCGCCGGAGAGCAGCCGGCCATGCTCGCCGACGTGGGTGGCCAGCCCGTCCGGCATCGCCTCGACCTCGTCGCGCAGGCCGGCCAGCTCCAGCGCCGCCCAGAGCCGGGCGTCGTCGGCCTCCGGGGCGGCCACCCGCAGGTTCTCGGCGATCGTGCCGAGGAAGAGGAAGGTGCGCTGCTCGACCACGGCCACCCGGGAGCGCGCCAGCGCCGGCTCTGCTGCGGCGTCCACGCCGTCCACCCGGCAGCGTCCGGCGCGTGGGACCAGTTGGCCGGTCACCACCGCCGCCAGCGTCGACTTGCCCACTCCGCTCGGGCCGACCAGCGCCACCCGCTCCCCTGGTTCGACGCGCAGCGAGAGGCCGGTGAGCACGTCCGGGCCACCCGGCCAGCCCGCGGTCACCTCCTCCAGCAGAATCGTCCCGGCGAGCGACGGGTCGGCGGATCCTCGGCCAGCTGCGGGCATAGCGGCGGTCGCCGCCGACGCCGGTTCCACCAGTTCCACGATCTCCCGCTGCGAGGCACGGCCGGCGATCCCGATGTAGAAGAACTGCCCGATCACGTCGACCGGGCCTACCACCAGGACGGTCATCAACGTGATCGCCACACCCTGGCCGAGGCTGAGCGTGCCGGCGGAGACCCGCCCGACCGCCAGTAGCCCCGCGGCGACGACGACGGTGAGCGAGAATGCGGCGTCCACCACGAAGATCAGCACCTGGTTGCCGGCCAGCAGCCGCATCACGCCCCGGCGGTGCTCCTCCCCGCGCTCAGCGAGCCGGGTCGCCACCCGGCCGGCGGCACGGGCGTAGACCAGGGTGTCGATGGCCTGCACGGCCTCGAGGAAGGCCGCGCTCAGCGCGAGTTGCGTCCGGCGGTAGGCCGCCCCGATCGGCCGGACGAGCTGCTGGAAGCCACCCAGCAGCACCGGCACCAGCAACACCAGCAGCGCCAGCCAGCCCGCGATCGGCGCATCGACCGTCGCCGCCATGACGGCCAGCACGAGGAAGGGAGTGGAGAGGGCGCCGACGATTGGCCCGAGGAAGCCGGCGCGATAGGTCGCGGTCTTCTCCACCGCGATGGTGGCCGTGGAGAGCAGTTCGCCGCCCCGATCGTGGGTTCCGGCCACGCCCAGGTCGAAGATCCGGCTGACGACCAGTTGCCGCAGTCTCCGTTCGGTCGAGGAGGCGGCCCATTGCGAGAACCATCCGCCGAAGCCGGCGAACCCGGCGGCGACCGCGCCCAGCAGGAGCATCACCGCGACCTCGCCGGAACCGAACCGGCCGGCGTCGAGCACGACCCCGAGCCGCCAGAACAGGGCGGCGGTTGCGACGGCCGCGCCCCAGGCCAGCACCACCGAACACCGCAGCACCCAGTTCGGGGTCGCCCCCTTCACCGCCGCGATGGCCACTCGTACCCCCTGGGTTCGCCCGGCTCCGACCCTACTGCCCGCCCGCCGACCCGGGATCACCGTTCCGGGTGGGCCCGGTCGTAGTTACGCTATCGGTCATGTCCCCGATCGCAGTGACGCTGGCCATCCTGGTGGTGGCGGTCATCGCGTTCGTCAGCAACCGGGTTCCGCTGGCGGTGGCGGCGCTCGGGGTCAGCATCCTGCTCTGGGCGACCGGCGTGCTCACCATGGAGGAGGCGATCGCCGGTTTCGGCGATTCGACCGTGCTCTTCATCGCCTCCCTCTTCGTAGTCAGCCACTCCCTGGAGGTCACCGGCATCACCAGCTGGGCCGGCAACAAGGTGATCAGCCAGGGCGGGCGGAACCGTGCCGTCCTGATCACCGCGATCAGCCTGCTGGTGGCGGCGCTGTCGGCGCTGATCAGCATCAACGGTGCGGTGGCGGCCCTCGTCCCGGTCGTGGTGGTGGTCGCCGTGGGCGCGGGGATGGCCCCCAGCAAGCTGATGATGCCGCTCGCCTTCGCCGCGACCGCCGGCTCGCTGCTGATGCTGACCGGCAGCCCGGTCAACATCCTCGTCAGCAACGCTGCGGCGGCCGGCGGCGGCCGTCCCTTCGGGCTCTTCGAGTTCGCCATCGCAGGAGTGCCGGCGCTGGTCGGGACCATCCTCATCGTGATCCTCTTCGGCGACCGGCTGCTACCCCACCGCGAGGTCAGGTCGCTGCCGCCGGATCTGAGCGCCCACGCCCGCACCCTCCAGGAGCAGTACGACCTGCCCGACGACGCCAAGCTGCTCGACATCCGCAAGGGGGTGGCCGAGTTGGTCATCCCGCCGCGTTCGGAGCTGATCGGGCTGCACGTCTTCCCCGGGATGACCACGGCCGAAGGAAACCTGGTGGTACTGGGCCTGCAGCGGGCCGGGCAGGATCTCACCGGGCCGCAGAGCACCCTGCAGGCCGGCGACACGCTGCTGGTCCGCGGTACCTGGGAGCAGTTGGAGAAGCAGATCCGCAGCCCCGATGTCGTGGTCATCGACGACCCCCGGCAGCTCCGGCGAGCCATCCCGATGGGTCGGGGATCCAAGCGGGCGCTCACCATTCTCGCCGCCCTGATCCTCACGCTGGCGGTCACGCCGGCGCCCCCTGCCATGGTGGGCGTGATCGCCGCCGTGGCGCTGGTCGCCACCGGCGTCCTCACCCCGGACCAGGCCTACCGGAGCATCTCCTGGACGACCGTGATCCTGATCGCCGGCATGATGCCGTTGTCGACGGCCTTCATCAAGACCGGCACCGCCGACCTGATCGCCCAGCTCGTCATCGGGGCCGGCGCCGGCAGCTCGCCCTACATCGCGCTGGGCGTGCTGTGCCTGATGACCGCCGTGCTGGGACAGCTGATCTCGAACACGGCGACCATCCTGATCATGCTGCCGATCGGGCTCTCCCTGGCCGCGGACCTGCAGGTGTCGCCGCTGCCCTTCCTGATGGGGCTGGCGGTGGCGGGCGCCGCCGCCTTCCTCACCCCGGTGGCGACTCCCGCCAACACCATGGTGATGGATCCCGGAGGCTATCGATTCGGCGACTACTGGAAACTTGGCCTGCCCCTGCTGCTGCTGTTCCTGGTGGTGGCGGTGTTCTGGGTGCCGCTGTGGTGGCCGTTCCAGCCGTGACCGGATGAGAACCCCGTCCGTCCCCCGATCTCAGGGGGGCCGATCGCGGGTGGGGACGCCTACACTGAGCTGGGGCGGCCCGGTGGCCGACTCGCTTTCCGATGCCGGTGTCCTGCTCGAAGACGGCGGCCGGCGGTGAGCGTAGATCGCACCGTGGACAAACCGGCCGGAACGGATCCGGCCCTCTCGCTTCGCGCATCACGCCTCGTCCGAGGCATAGAAAGGAAAGACAATGGGATCGTTCTGGGCGACCATCTGGGACACCATCTGGTGGTTCCTCACCATCTTCATCTTCGTCGCCTACCTGATGGCGCTGTTCTCGATCATCACCGACCTCTTCCGCGACCGTAAGCTCAGCGGCGTCGCCAAGGCCGTCTGGCTGCTGTTCCTGATCTTCCTGCCCTTCCTGACCGCGCTTGCCTACCTGATCGTTCGCGGCGGCGGCATGGCCGAGCGCGCCAACGCTCAGGCCCAGCAGGCCAAGGACGCGACCGACGCCTACGTCCGCGAGGTGGCCGGCACCGGGCCGGCGGCGGAGATCGCCAGCGCCAAGAAGCTGCTGGATACCGGCGCCATCACTCCCGAGGAGTACGAGCGCCTCAAGGCCGCGGCGCTGGCCAAGGCCTGATCGCACCAGTCGATGCCCGGGGCAGGTCCCCGGGCATCGCTGCGTTCCAGGCCTTCTCCGGCCGGTGCCGGCGCAGTAGGGTCGCCGGGTGGCCTCAGACCCCGACGAGCAGCCGGACGCCCCCGCGCTGACCCGGCTCGATCCAGAGGAGCTGGCCGGCGGCGACCCGGCCTGCTGGCTGGCGAACGTCTGCCCCGACTGCGGCGCCTTCAACGAGAGCGCCCCCGGCACTCCCTGCTGGAACTGCGGCCGGTCCTAGCCGACCCCCGGCGGAGGTGGCCACCCGATAGGGTCGACGGGTACCCATCGCCGGCGAGGAGTTCCATGACCGCAGTTGCCACGTCCGTCGTCGCGCCCCGGGGACGGTCGCGCGACCCTCGTGGCGCGGGCCGTCGGTGGCGCACCGCCCTGTGCCTCGTGGCCGCCCTGGCCGTCGGCGGATGCGGCGTCCCGGCATCGCCGCCGTCAGCCGCCGAGCCCGTGGCGCAGCCCGTCTCGGCCAGTCTCACCGCAGCGGTACGTCCGTCAGCCACGACCAAGCCGCTGACCGGCAGGACGATCGTGGTGGATCCCGGCCACAACGGGAAGTACAGGAAGTCGTTCAACACCAAGAAGGTGCCGGCCGGCAACGGCAGGAAGAAGGCCTGCAACTCCTCGGGCACGGCCGGCAAGGGGCTCTCCGAGCACGCCTACAACTGGGCGCAGGCCAAGCTGCTGAAGAAGGAACTCGAGAAGCGCGGAGCCACCGTGCTGCTGACCCGCACGAACGACTCCGGCCTCGGCCCCTGCGTCGACAAGCGCGCCAAGGTGGCCAATGACGCCCGCGCCGACCTGCTGATCTCGATTCACGCCGACGGCAACTACGCCAAGAAGGCCCGCGGTTTCCACATCATCGTCTCCAAGACCATGGCCGGTGGCTCCGAGCTGGAGAAGAAGTCGAAGCAGCTGGCCAAGCTTGTCCGCGCCGAACTGAAGGAGCACACCTCGATGCCCCGTTCGACCTACATCGGACGCGGGACGGCGCTCAGCCCACGCTCGGACATCGCGACCCTGAACCTGCTGAAGCGGACGCCCGGCATCATGATGGAGATGGGGAACATGCGGAACAGCAAGGATCTCAAGCTCATGAAGTCGAAGGCCTTCCGCAAGCAGGTCGCCGTCGCCCTGGCCGACGCGGCCGAGCAGACGCTGACCTCCTAGCCTCCCGGCCGGGGCCATCCGCTCCCCCGGAATCGCGCCGATCGGGCGCCGCCCTGCCCTGCGAGGCTTGACCGCGCCGTGGGCTGAACCGTGCCACCGGATCGAGATCGGATCGTAACGAAGAAACCGTTGATCCGTCGGCCGCTATTCATTATAAATGCTTGTTAACTATTGGCAGTGTACGGGAGGAGCCGTCCACAAATCGAAAGGACCTGCCATGGGTTCCGCCAGAATTCTCATCGCGACGGGAGCCAGCCTCCTGCTGGCCAGCCTCGCCGCCTGTAGCAGCACCACTCCACCAGCCACCACGACCACCCCTCCGGGCGCCGCAACGACGCCGGCCGAACCCGGGGGCGAGACGCAGGGCAAGATCGCCGTCCTGCTCCCCGACTCCAAGTCCGCCGCCCGCTGGGAGACCGCCGACCGCGTCTTCTTCGAGAAGGCATTCCAGGAGGCCGGCCTGACGGCCGACGACTACATCATCAGCAACGCCGAGGGTGACGCGGCGGTGCAGCGGACCCAGGCCGACCAGGCCATCACCGACGGCGCCAAGGTGCTGCTGCTGGTGAACCTCGACAACGGCTCGGGTTCGGCCATCATCGACGCCGCCCACGCCCAGGGCCTGAAGGTCATCGACTACGACCGGATGACGGTCGGCGGCCAGGCCGACTACTACGTCAGCGGCGACGCCACCGAGGCCGGACGCCTCCAGGGCCAGGGCCTGGTCGAGGATCTGAAGTCCGTCGACAAGCCGAATGTCGCGATCCTGGACGGCGCACCGACCGACTCCTTCGCCCTCGATCTGGCGAAGGGCTACGGCGAGGTGCTCGATCCGCTGTTCGCCGACGGCTCGTTCGTGAAGGTCGACCAGCAGGCCGTCAAGGACTGGGACGGCGCCACCGCGCTGACCATCTTCGAGCAGATCCTGATCGCCTCGAACAACAAGGTCGACGGCGCGATCGCCGCCAACGACACCCTCGCCAACGCCATCATCTCGGCGCTGAAGTCGAAGCAACTGCCGATGATCCCGGTGAGCGGCCTGGACGGCGAGGTCAAGGCGCTGCAGCACATCCTGGCCGGCGAGCAGACCTTCACCGTCTACTTCTCCTACGGCACCCAGGCGGGCCTGGCGGCGAACCTGGCCGTCGAACTGCTCCGGGGTCAGGAGCCCACCGGAATCACCGCCACCGCCGACAACGAGGGACGGGCTGTGCCCGCCCTGCTGATCGATCCGGTGACCGTCCGGGCCGACAACATCGAGCAGACGGTGATCGCCGACGGCCTGATCACCTGGGATGACATCTGCATCGGCGAGTACGCCCAGTTCTGCAAGCAGTGAGCTAGAACAGAGCCGAGAGATGAGGACCAGGACCCCACTCACCCCCGCGGACTCCCCGAGCCTGCTGCGCCAGATGAACCTGGCGGTCGTGCTGCGGGAGATCCGCCGGTCCGGTCCCATCTCCCGGCCCACCATCGCGCGCGAGACCGGTCTGTCGAATCCGACCGTGACCCATGTCGTCCAGCTCCTCCTGGACAAGGGCTATGTCGTCGAGACCGGCTCCGGCGCGGACTCCCCCGAACCCAAGCGTCCCGGGCCGCGGGCCCGGTACCTGACCTTCCGCTCCGATCTGGGCTACCTGCTCGGTATCGACTCCGGAGCGGACAACACCGTCTCCAAGCTCGCCGACCTCTCCGGAACCATCCTGGCCACAGCCCGGATGGCCCACGACCGGGATCCCGATCGCGCCCACGTGCTGAACGCGATCCGCACCACCTCCGCCGAGGTGCTCACGCAGGCCGGGGTCACCGCGTCCCAGCTGCGCGCGGTGGTGATCGGCACCCCAGGAGTCGTCGACCCGGTCACCGGCGAGCTGTCGCTGGCACCCCAGATCGAGGGCTGGGAAGGCCTCGCCCTGGCCGACGAACTGCGCGATCTGGCCGGCTGCCCGATCGTGGCGGAGAACGAGGCGAACCTCTCGTTGCTGGCCGAGCGCTGGCAGGGCGGCGCCCAGGCCACCGACCACGTCGTCTACGTGCAGTTCGGCGTCGGCATCGGCGGCGCGCTGCTGGTCGGCGGCGAGCTCTACCGCGGTAGCGCCGGCGCGGCCGGTGAGTTCGCCTACCTGGCGACCACCGATCCCGAGGAGGAGGATCCACGCCGCTCCTCGGCGGGGCGGTTCGAATGGTTCGCCGGCGGCGGCGCCTACCAGCGCCACGGCGCCGAGGCCGCCCGGCGGCCGGAGGGCGCACTGCTGCTGGAACTCGCCGGCGGGGATCCGGATGCGGTGACCGCGCGGGTGGTGTTCGAGGCCGCCGCGCATTCCGATCCCGCTGCGACGCGGATCGCCGACGAGCTGCTGGCACGGGTCGGCCGCGGCCTGGCCAACATCGCGACCGTGCTGAACCCGAGCCTGATCCTGATCGGCGGCGGCATCAGCACCGCGGGGAACCTCGTCCTGGAGCCGATCCAACGGCTGGTCACCCAACTTGTCCCGTACCCCCCGCGGATCGAACTCAGCCGGCTGGGCGCCAACGGCACCGTCCTGGGCGCCGTGCGCCGCGCCATGCAGATCGCCAACGAGCGTCTCTACAACTTCACCGATGAGTTGCCCCACTAGGAGAGTCAGATGAGCTTCAGCTACGCCCTGTCCAGCTTCCTCCCGTTCCGCGACGTCGAGGCCTGCGCCGTGGCCCGCCGGATCACCAAGGACGAGATCACCCGGCACCCCAACCCCGACTTCCAGATTCGGGTGATCGAGGACGACGCCGAGTTCTACGGCAGGTTCGCCCACGATCTGGTCGACCGGATCCGCCAGGCCCGGGAGGCCGGCAACCGGTTCGTCGCGATCCTTCCGGTCGGCCCGGTGCCGCAGTACGCCGAGGCGGCGCGGATCATCAACGCCGAGCGGCTGAGCCTCGATCACATGACCACGTTCAACATGGACGAGTACGCCAACGAGGACGGCCAGACCGCGCCGCCGGAGTGGGAGGGCTCCTTCCAGACCGCGATGTGGCGCAACTTCTTCGGCCTGGTCGACCCAGAGCTCCGGCCGAGACCGGAGAACATCCACTTCCCCGACACGGCCAACATCGACCGCTACTCGGCGATGATCGAGGACGCCGGCGGCGCGGATGCCTGCTACGGCGGGATCGGCTGGAGCGGCCACATCGCCTTCTGGGAGCCGCAGCTCGGCGCCGAGTTCGACGGCGACCTGGACGCCTACAAGGCCGCTCCCGGACGGATCGTCGAACTGCATCCGATGACGATCATGCAGAACGCCCTGCACTCCTTCAGCTCGGACTGGTCGTGGGTGCCGCCCAAGGCGGCCACCATCGGGCCGAAGGACATCCTGGGCGCCAGGCACCGCTCCTTCTGGCTGGATGGCCATCTCGGCGGCGGAGCGTCCTGGCAGCGGTTCATCGCGCGCCTGGTCGCCCACGGCCCGGTGAACGAGTTCGTCCCCGGCTCCCTGCTGCAGGAGACCCGCTGCGACTACACGATTCTCGGCCAGGTGGCCAACGACGTCGTGATCGATATGGCCTGACGATGCCGGACGAAACCCTTCTCGAATTGCACCGGGTGTCGAAGAACTTCGGCGCGGTCCAGGCCCTCTACCAGGTCGATCTGACCGTGCGGGCCGGCGAGATCGTGGCGCTGGTCGGCGACAACGGCGCCGGCAAGTCGACGTTGATCAAGTCGGTGGCCGGCATCCATCCGATCAGCGAGGGCGAACTGCGCTGGCTGGGCAGGCCGGTGACCGTGCGCAGCCCCAAGGACGCCTCCGAGCTCGGCATCGAAGTGGTCTACCAGGATCTCGCGCTGGCCGACAACCTCGACGTCGTCGAGAACATGTTCCTCGGACGCGAGATGCTGACCCGGAGCCGCCAGCTGGATGCCAACAGCATGGAACGCCGCGCGCTGGACACCCTCGACGAGCTGGCGGTGACCACGATCACCTCGGTGCGACGGCCGGTCGCGGCGCTCTCGGGCGGGCAACGCCAGTCGGTGGCGGTGGCCAAGGCAGTGATGTGGAGCGCCCGGCTGGTGATCCTCGACGAGCCGACCGCCGCCCTGGGCGTCGCCCAGACCCGGCACGTCCTGAATCTGGTGACCCGGCTCGGCGAGCAGGGCCTCGGCGTCCTGCTGGTCTCGCACAACCTGCACGACGTGTTCGAGGTCGCCGACCGGATCGTCGTACTGCGGCTGGGCCAGAACGTGGCCGAGTTCGACCGCAGGACCGCCACCCAGGCCGAGGTGGTTCATGCCATCACCGCCGGCGCCCTCGCCCGGGTGCCCGGCCAGGCCGGAGAGGCGGATTCGTGAGCACGGCACAACAGACCTCCGAGAACAGGGGCCCGCTCGCCGCCCTCGGCGACGCCGCCCGGACGCGGCTGCTGGAGATCCGCAACGGCGAGCTGGGATCCCTGCCCATCGTCATCGGCATCATCCTGCTGGCGATCATCTTCCAGAGCCTCAACAGCAACTACCTGACGCCCAACAACTTCGTGAACCTGATGGTGCAGGGCGCCGCCATGACAGCGATCGCCATGGGCATCGTCTTCGTCCTGCTGATCGGCGAGATCGACCTGTCGGTCGGCTACGTCTCGGGCGTCGCGGCCGTCCTGATGGCCCTACTGCTGCGGCCGGACGACAATCAGTGGCCCACCGCCGTCGTGCTCCCGCTGGCCATCCTCACCGGCGCGGCGATCGGCGGCCTGCACGGGTTGCTGATCACCAAGCTCAACCTGCCGTCCTTCGTGGTGACCCTGGCCGGCCTGCTGGCCTGGAACGGGGTCGTCCTGCTGCTGATCAGCAACAACGGCTCGATCATCATCCAGGACGCGGTGGTGGTGAGCCTGACCAGCTCCTTCCTGCCGCCCTGGCTGGCCTGGGCGCTCCTGGTCGCCTGCGTCGTCGGGTACGCCGCCGTGCAGCTGACCCGCCGCCGCAACCGGCTGGCGAGCCGACTCTCGGTCGAGCCCTCCCTGCTCACCTGGCTGCGGGTGGCCGCGCTGGCGATCGCCGGCGCCGTGACCGTCGCTGTGGCGAACCTCAGCCTGGGCATCCCGTACGTCTTCGTCCTGCTCGGCGCGTTCTTCGTGCTCTGGACGTACGTGCAGAACCGCACCCAGTTCGGCACCTGGGTGTTCGCCATCGGCGGCAGCCTGGAGGCCGCCCGGCGGGCGGGCATCAACACCGACCGGGTACGGATCGCCTGCTTCATGATCTCGTCCTCGATGGCGGCCGTCGGCGGCATCATCCTGGCGTCGCGGCTGCGGTCGGTGGACACCAATGTCGGCGGCGGCTCGCTGCTGCTCTACTCCATCGCCGCCGCGGTGATCGGCGGCACCTCCCTGTTCGGCGGACGCGGCAGCGCGAAGGCGGCCATCCTCGGCGCACTGGTGATCGCGGCCATCGACAACGGGCTGGGCCTGCTGGGGCTGGGTTCCGGCCAGAAGTTCGTCATCACCGGCCTGGTGCTGCTGATCGCGGTGACAGTGGACGCGCTCTCCCGCCGCGGCCACGCCGAGGCGGGCAAGCACTAGCCGATCGGTGGGACATCGGGTTATTCGAGATTGGCGTGATGACGCCACAGCCCGTGCAGGTCGAGGCCGTCCCGCTCGATCAGCATGAGGGCGATGCAGTCGCCCAGCAGCAGGAGACACTGCTCGAACAGGCTGGTCATGGGCTGAACCGACGGCACCTCGCCGTCCAGCCCGAGCTTGGTCTGGACCGGGATGCGCACGAAGACGTCGGCGAACTCGCGCATGGAGCTGTTGGGGTTCGATCCGATGTGCGCGACCCGCGCCCCGTGCTGACGCGCCTTCCTCGCGATCGCCAGCGGGACGGCGCTCTCGCCGCTGCCGGAGCCCACGATGAGCAGGTCGGCGGTAGAGATGGCCGGCTCGGTGATCTGGCCGACGACGACGGTGTCGATGCCCAGGTGCGCCAAGCGCTTCGCGATGGCCTGGAGCGAGAGCATGACCCGTCCGACCCCGACGAAGAAGACCCGGTCGGCCCGCCGGATCTCGGCGATCAGCGCCTCGACGTCGACGGCCGGGATCGCCGTCATCATCTGCTCGATCTCCGCGGTGATCCGGCGCTGGACGTCGTCGTAGCTCATGCCGCGTCCCCCGCCGGCTCAGCGGATGCGACCACAGTATGCGGGCCGCCTGTCCGGCTGGGCCCCTGAGGCGTCTCTGCGTGGCGTCCGTGCAGCGCCGCTTTCCTGCCTCCGGCAGTCGGAGGAGGGAACCACTAGAACAACAGGGCCGTTGATGATGTCTTTCGATGGAGCGGATGACGGGAATCGAACCCGCACTGTCAGCTTGGGAAGCTGATGTTCTACCATTGAACTACATCCGCGAGCGCCCGCTGCCCGGGCCGCTCAGGCAGTCTAGCCGCGATCGGCAGGCCTCGCACACCGAGTGGCCGACGCCCCGGCGACAGCGATTCCGAGTTCCCACGGCCGACGGCTCAGGCTGCCGGCGTCCGGGATCACCCGGAACCGACCCGGGAGAGTTCAGCGGCGGGTAGCCGCCGGACCCTCGCGCGCGTAGCGTCGAGGACATGACTGTTTCTCCCACTGAGCCCACCGACGTCGGCCCGGCCGTCGGCGGCGACATCTCCGCGACCGAGGCCGATCGCGAGCATGTGGTTACGCTGCTCGTCGCGGCCACCAACGAGGGTCTGCTTCCCGCCGCCGAGCGGGACCGTCGGATCACCCAGGCTCGCATGGCGGAGACCTTCGACGATCTGGTTCCGCTGACCCGCGACCTGGTGTCGGTCGACGGGCCGGTGGCGCGGCCGATCGCGACGCCCACGCCCTCCCCCGTCCAGGTCGATGTAGCCGGGGCCAGCGACGCCGCCGACCAGGTGGTCGCCGTCTTCTCCGGCGCCAGCCGCGCAGGGCACTGGCGGGTGCGCCGCAACACCTCCGTGCTGACCCTCTTCGGCGGTGCCGACCTCGACGCGTCCGAGGCCGTCTTCGAGGCCGAGACCATCACCGTCAACGTCTTCTGCATGTTCGGCGGATTCACGCTGAAGGTACCGGAGGGCGTCGAGGTGCGCAGCGAGGTCTCCGGCATCTTCGGCGGCACGGACGTGAAGGTGTCCCCGCCGCAGCCCGGCGCACCGCTGGTTCTCCTCAAGGGCGCCGCCATCTTCGGTGGGGTCGAGGTGCGCAACCCCAAGCAGAAACGGCGCAAGGCCTGACACCCCAGCGGAATAGGCTGGGCTCCATGGACACGCTCTTCCGCCCACCGGACGGCGCCTGGCAACGACTGGCTCCCCGGGCCGCTCCCGCCCGGGCGTTGGGCGCCGCGCTGGGCACCCTGCTCTGGGCCGTCCCCGCCTTCGTCGCGACCTGGCTGTTCGCCAGGACGTGGCTTCCCTGGGCGCCCTGGGTGGTCGGCGGAGTCGGCCTGGCCTGGCTGGCATGGCGGACGATCCGGGGCTGGCGCTGGGCGCGGGCCTTCGGGTTCGTCGAACGGGAATCCGACCTGCTGATCACCTCCGGCCTGTGGAGTCGCAGCCTGGTCGCGATCCCCTACAGCCGGATGCAGTCGGTGCAGGTCCGTTCCGGCCCGATCGAACGATTCTGGGGCCTGGCCCGGGTCTCGCTGGTCACCGCCAGCATCGAGACCAGCGCCACGATTCCCGGGCTGGAGGCCACGACGGCCACCGGCCTGCGGAACCGGTTGATCGAGGCCGGGGAAGCGCAGGCGCTCGCGCTGTGAGCGAACCCCACCGCGAGCCCGCTGCCGCCGGCGTACCGCCCGAGTCCGCTGCCGTCAGCACCCCGCCCGAGCCCCAGCCGACGCCGACCGGGCCCGACTTCCTGCCCACCGCAGACTGGGGAGCGTCGCCCGCGCCGGAGCCGCCGCCGATCCCTTCTCCGCCCGCGCCGGAGTTCGCCGAACCCCCGGCCACCGAGAAGCTCACCGAACGTCCACACCCACTCACCCCGCTGATCCGTGGCTGGATCGTGCTGCTCGCCCTCCTCATCGGGATCGGACGCGAGTTCATCCCGAACGGCCAGGGCGAGGGCGAGTTGCCACCCCTCGGATTCCTGGTCGGCGGCATCGCCGCGGTGGCCGTGATCGCGGCCGCGGCCGGCTTCATCTCCTGGCGGTTCACCCGGTTCGTGGTGGACGACGAGGAACTGCGGATCGACACCGGCGTGCTCGTGCGCACCTCGCAACGCATCGCCTTCGAGCGGGTGCAGGCCATCGACGTGGTCCAGCCGTTCGCGGCCCGGTTCTTCCAGCTTGCCGAGTTGCGGATCGACATCGGCGGCGGGGAATCGGCACGACTGCGCTACCTCGGCCTGGCCCGGGCCTACGAGTTGCGCGACTACCTGCTCGCCCGGGCCCGTGGCCACCGGCATGCCGCGACCGTGGCCGTCGACCTCGCCGCGAGTTCCGTGCTGACCGATCTGCACGAGCAGGACGAGGTGCTGGTGCAGGTCTCGCCGGTGACCCTGCTGCTCGCCGCCGTCACCTCGCACGAGTTCTTCGGCATCGTCGGCGGCGGCATCGCCGCGGTGACGATCGCGGTCTACTTCGACCTCGGCTGGGCCTCGCTCGGCCTGCTGGTACCGCTGGGCAGCGCCCTGATCGGCTTCATCGCCCAGCGTGTCACCGGCCAGTTCAACTACACCCTCTCGCGCCGCTCGGCCGGCCTGCGGATCAGCCGCGGTCTGACCAGCCTCACCAGCCAGTCACTGCCGCCGCGCCGGGTGCAGGCCGTGCAGATCAGCCAATCGCTGCTCTGGCGCCGGCTGGGGCTCTACCGGATCGACCTGGCCGTGGTCGGCTGGGGTCCGCTGAGCGACGACGAGGACGCCCGGGGAGTCAACACGATCATGCTGCCGGCCGGGACGGCCGCGCAGGTGAGCGCGGCGTTGGCCGCGCTCTGGCCGGCCGGCGACTACCGCGAGATCGCCCTCACCCCCGCGCCGCGGGCAGCGCGTTGGCCGCATCCGCTCTCGGCCCCCTTCCTGCGGTGGGGCTTCGACGACAGGTTCTTCGTCTCTCAGCACGGGTGGCTGGTTCGCCGCTGGCAGATCGTGCCGCAGGCCCGGGTGCAGTCCGTCGAGGTGCGGCAGGGCCCGATATCGCGCCGGCTCAACCTCGCCGACGTCGCCGTCCATACCGCCGGGCTGCAACTGGCCACCCGCGCCAAGGGCGTGGACGCCGACCCGCTACGGGCTCAGCTGGCCCAACTCCAGGAACACCTGCACCACAAGCCCGAACACGATGTCTCCGAGCCACCGGGCGAAGCCGGGCCGCCACAGCCCCCGACGGCGCCGCAGCCGGCTCTCGAGCCGGATCCGCAGGGCTACGCCGGTCAGCCGGCCGCCCGGCGGGCGGACCAGGCCGAGGAGACCATCTCGTCCACCGAATAGCGCATCCGCCAGTCCAGATCGGCCGCCGCGGCCTCGCCGGTGGCGACGATCCGGGCCGGGTCACCCGGCCGGCGCGGGGCCAGCTCCGGGGTGAAGTCGATGCCCGTCACCCGCGCCATGGCGTCCATGATCTGGCGGACCGAGAGACCCTCCCCGCTGCCCAGGTTGTAGGCCGTCCGCAGCGGTTCCCCGGCGTCCAGCGCTCGCGCCGCGGCGACGTGCGAGACGGCCAGGTCACCCACGTGCACGTAGTCGCGCACGCAGGTGCCGTCCGGGGTCGGGTAGTCGTCGCCGTAGACCCGCGGCGTCCGCCCCTCCAGCAACGCCTCGATCACCAGCGGGAAAAGGTTGTGCGGGCTGGCGTCGTAGACCTCGTCGGTCGCCGAGCCGACGACGTTGAAGTAGCGCAGGCTCACCCCCTGGAAACCCTCCCGGGCGCGAGCCACGTCGTTGATCAGCCATTCGCCGATCAGCTTGGATTCGCCGTAGGGCGATTCCGGCCGCTTCGGGGAGGCCTCGTTCACCAGCTCGCCATCGGGGGTGCCGTAGACGGCGGCCGAGGAGGAGAAGACGATCTTCGACACCCCTGCTGCCTCCATCGCAGCCAGCACGCTCGCGGTGCCGGTGACGTTCTGGGCGTAGGTGTGCAGTGGCTGCTGGACGGAAACCCCGGCGTACTTGAAGCCGGCGACGTGCACCACGCCGTCGCAGCCGGTCTCGTTCAGCACGCGGGTGAGCAACTCGGTGTCGCGGATGTCGCCCTCGATGAACTCCACCTGGCCGGGCACGAACCCCGCCCTGCCCGACGAGAGGTTGTCGACCACCACCGGCCGCATGCCCTCCTCGGCGAGCGCTCGCACCACGTGTGCCCCGATGTACCCGGCTCCGCCGGTGACCAGCCATGTCGTCATGGCGATGACTCTAGCGTCGGGCAGGGCGAACCAGTCAGCGTCCGGGCCGGCCTCGCACGCCGCCGCTGCACCAACCGAAGCGGTGGATGGGCGGCGCCGCGAAAATCCGCGGCGGATCCACTTCCCATCGCAACCCCCCGACTGGCTAGGGTTAGCGCCATGAGCAACACAGCGGTTCTCGGCATCGACATTGGCGGCTCGGGCATCAAGGGTGCCCCGGTCGACCTGGTCAAGGGAGACTTCGCCTCCGAGCGGCTTCGCATCCCCACCCCGACACCCTCCACGCCGGAGGCGGTCGCCGAGGTGGTGGCCCAGATCGCCGAGCACTTCGCGGCGGAGATCGGCGACGCCCCGATCGGCGTCACGATTCCCGCGGTCGTCGCCCACGGCATCACCCGCTCGGCGGCCAACATCGACAAGTCGTGGATCGACTCCCCGACCGAGCAGATCTTCACCGAGCGGCTCGGCCGGCCCATCCACGCGGTCAACGACGCCGACGCCGCCGGCATGGCAGAGGTGAGGTACGGCGCCGCCCGGGACAACGACGGCCTGGTGATGCTCACCACCCTGGGAACCGGTATCGGCACGGCGCTTATCTACCGCGGCCTGCTGGTGCCCAACACCGAACTCGGGCACATCGAGATCGACGGCCGCGACGCCGAGACCGACGCGGCCGCCTCGGTGAAGGACCGACTCGGCCTGAAGTACTCCGAGTACATCCCGCGGCTGCAGCGGTACTACGAGACGCTGGAGAGGCTGTTCTCCCCGGATCTGTTCGTCGTCGGAGGCGGCATCTCCAAGGACGCCGCCAAGTTCCTGCCCAAGCTGAAGCTCAAGGCCGACATCGTGCCGGCGGAACTGCGCAACAAGGCCGGGATCATCGGTGCCGCCTGGCTGGCCGCGGACGCCGCCGGGCGCACCGATCTGCTGACCTGAGCGGGCCTACATCCGGTCGGGTGCCTGGATACCGAGCAGGTCGAGCCCGGTGGAGATCACCCGCTTCGTGGCCACGCAGAGCCCAAGCCGCGAGGCCAGCACCTCACCCTCGCTCTTCAGCACCGGGCACTTCTCGTAGAAGACGCTGAGCGCGCCGGCGAGTTCGTACAGGTACCCGCACAGCCGGTGTGGCTGCAGCGTGTCGGCTACCGCGTCCACCACTTCGCCGAACCGCGACAGCAGCAGGGCGAGGGTCTGCTCCTCGGGTTCGGTCAGGACGGAGATCGGCCCTGCCACGTAGCCCTCGGCCTCAGCCTTGCGCAGGATCTGCGTGGCCCGCGCGTGCGCGTACTGCAGATATGGCCCGGTGTCGCCGGTGGTGGCCACCATGCGTTCGACGTCGAAGGTGTAGTCCTTCTGCAATCCGGAGGAGAGGTCGGCGTACTTGATCGCCGCCAGCGCGATCGCCGGCGCCGCCTCCGCCTCGGCGGCGTCCAGCAACGAATCGAGCGTCACCGCCGTCCCCTCGCGGGTGGAGAACTTCTTGCCGTCCGCGCCCAGCACCTGACCGAACCCGACGAACTCGGCAGAGATCTCGGGCGGCAGGTATCCGGCCTTGCGGGAGACCGCGAACACCAGGTCGAAGTGGAACTGCTGCGGAGTGCCGACCACGTAGATCAACCGGTCGGCACCCAGATCGCCCACCCGATGACGGACGGCAGCCAGATCGGTGCAGTCGTAGCCGTAGCCGCCCTGGCGGTTGCGGATCATCGCCGGCGCCGGGAACCCGTCCACGAAGACGACCAGCGCACCGTCGTCCACCACGGCGATGCCGCGTTCCTCGAGGTCGGCAGCCACCACGGGCAGGTCGTCGTTGTAGATCGACTCCCCCGCCACGTCCTCATCGGTCAGCAGGACGTTCATCCGCTGGTAGGTCTTGTTGAACCCGGCCAGCGAGATGTCGATGATCTGCTGCCAGATCCGCCGGGTCTCCGGATCGCCGGCCTGCAGCGCCACGACCCGGTCCCGCGCGCGGGCGGCGAACTCCTCGGATTCGTTGAGGTGCGCGTTGGCCCGTTGGTAGAGCGCCTCAGCGCCGGGCAGGTCGAGGGTGGCGGCGTCCACGCCCTCGTCGACCAACTGCTCGACCATCATCCCGAACTGGCGTCCCCAGTCCCCCAGGTGGTTCTGCGGGATGACGGTGTGGCCGGTCGCCCGCAGCACCCGGGTGAAGCAGTCGCCGATGATCGTGGAACGCAGATGCCCCACATGCATCTGCTTGGCCGCGTTCGGCGAGGAGTAGTCGATCACCACCCGCTTCGGCTGAGCCGCGAGGTTGATGCCGTTGCGCGAGTCGCTCAGCACCTCGTCGGCCACCCGAGCCAGCACCTCGGCCTTGATCCGCAGGTTGATGAAACCGGGGCCGGCCACCTCCAGCGGCTCGCAGAGATCGGCCAGCTCGATCTGCTCGACCAGCCGGGCCGCGACCTCGCGCGGGGGCCGACCTTCGGTCTTGGCGAGCCGTAGGGCGGCGTTGGTCTGGAAGTGCCCGAATTGCGGACGCGTGGCCGGTCGCAGTTCCGGGTCGATCCCGGTAACGGCTTGGACACGAGCACTCAGCAAGGCGGGCAAAGACAGCATGGTCGCCATTTTCGCACGCGCCGCCGCCCCCTGAGTGCATGGTAGATTTCGTCCGAGCGGGATTGGGTGCCACCGGCGGGTGAAACGCGGACGGAGCCGGGCGTGAGCAGAAGCCGAGGATGGCGGGTCGGGCGACTCGTCGCCATGGTCTGCACGGCCGTCCTCGCCCTCATCGCGACCATCCTCCCGGCCCGGGCCGAGGATCCCAGCCCGTTGGCGGCAACGCTGCCTCCGCCCAGCAACCTGTCGGTCGCCGCTCGTTCCGACCTGGCCGTCGTCAGCTGGACGAGCCCGCTGGCCAGCAGCTGGATCGTGGAGGTCACCCCGGTGCGGGTACGCGCCGTGACCCGCGCGATTCCCACTGACGCCACGATCACCGTCGCCGACCGGCTGGAGCCGGACACCACCTACCGCCTGCGCGTCCGGGCACGTGACGCGAGCGGCGCCGAGAGCGTCAGCACGCCGGTGAGCTTCACCACCGAATCCCAGCCCTATCCGCAGGCCGCTCCGGCGGTCGCCGTCGAATCCAGTTCCACCCGCTCGCTGGGGCTGAGCTGGCACGAGGTGCCGCTCGCCGCGTCCTACGAGGTCGTGCTGACGGGCACCGGCGATCCGGTCACGCTCACCACGAAGAAGCCGGTCGCCGAGTTCGACGAACTGGAACCCGAGACCACCTATGTTGCCAAGGTGCGCGCGCTGGACGTGGCGGACGAGCCGCTCAGCGACTGGTCGCCGGAACTGACGGCGACCACCCCGGGGCCGCATCCGCTGCGGGTGGCCAGCTACAACGTGCTGTGCGAGAACTGCTCGTCCGGCAAGGCGAGCTGGGCCAAGCGGCGCGTTGCGGTGGTGCAGACCATCACCGACGCCGACCCCGACGTGATCGGCGTGCAGGAGGCATCCCAGGGCCGGATCCCCGGCGGCGGCTCGCAGTACCAGGATCTGCTGAAACGGCTGGGCGACCCGTACCAGATCACCGACGCCCGCCGCGGCGCGTCACTGGCGGTGCGGATCATCTACAACTCCGACCGGGTCGAGTTGCTCGAGAAGGGCTCGTCCTTCCTGCCCAAGGGCAAGTCGCGCCGGGCGGCGACCTGGGCGATCTTCGAGCAGAAGGCCACCGGTCAGCGCTTCTTCTTCCTCAGCACCCACCTGGAACCGACCAACGACTCCAAGGGCTCGCGGAAGTACTACAACGTCCGGCGCCGGCAGGCACGGGCAGTGGTCGACGTGATCGAGCGGAACAACCCCGACAAGCTGCCGGTGATCGCGGTGGGCGACTTCAACTCGACCAAGTGGGAGAAGCCCTCGAACGCCCCCTACGACATCATGGAGGACGCCGGCTACGCCGATCCGCTGGGCAACGGCCACCGGACGAGGGGCACCGCTCCGGGCGCCTTCGTGGAGGAACGGATTCACACCTCCTACGCCAGCTACAACATGTACACCCGCAAGGCGCGCAACTTCCCCGGGCACGTGAACGGCTCGAACCCCGACTACATCTTCGTCAGCCCGATGCGGGTCAGCGAGTACGAGACCGTCGTGAAGGTCGACTCCTCCGGCCGTTGGGTGGGCGTGATCCCCTCCGACCACAACCTCATCCGCGCCACGGTCTGGCTGCCGTAGCCCGGCTCAGCCGGCAGCCTCGTCAGGCTCGGACGAGGCCAGCATGGCTGTGGTCAGTTCCACCAGGGTCGGGAAGGAATGCCACAACTGGTGACCGAGCTTCGGCACGGTGATCGTGGGCCCGCCGACACCTCGCTCGGCCAGCAGCGCGTCCAGCCCCTCGAAGTCGCCGCGGCGGCACAGCGAACTGCGCTCCCCCCGCGCGATCGCGCAGCGGGCCAGGTCGGCGCGTTCCAGCGTGGCGAGCAACCCCTCGCTCGACAGGATCTGGGCGATCGCCAGCAGATCGACGGCCGAGTAGTGGACGCTGGGCTCCCGGGACTGCCGTCGCCGGGTGGCCACCACCCAGTCGTGGTGCCGGTTGGTGGCGTGCACCCACGGCAGCCGGCCCCAGTCGGCCATGTTGTCAGCGTTCAGCGAGGCGAGGCTGCGTCGCGCGATGGCCACCGGCTCCACCAGGTTGAGCCCCTCGATCGGCCCCCACTCCGACAGCTCCGCCAGCGCGGCGGTGGCCAGGGAGCAGCCCGTTGAGTAGCCCAGCACCTGCATGACCTCGGTGTTGGTCACGCCGCCGGCCCGGAAGGCCTCGGCGAAATAGGCCAGGTTCAGTTCCGCCCACGACTCGATCCGACGGTGAAGCATGTCGCGTCGCACAGCCGATGGAATTGGGTCGCGGAACCGGCTTATCCCCGGGATCTCGGTCATCACCACGGTCAGCGAGGTGGCGTCGGCCAGGAACTGGCACTTGGCCACCTCCCACTCCCCCAGCGGCGTGTTGAAGCCGGGGAAGTAGACCAGGACGCCGCGCGAATCCATTGGGGTGCCGACCAGCGCCTCCAGCGGCGCCATGCCGGGTTGCGGACGCAGCGTGAGCCGCTGCACCGGAATCGCAGGACGCTGCAGGGACGCCCGTCCGCTCACGGGCAACGTCACGGTATGGCGCACGGTCTCCCTCCTCCGTTCGGCATCGTAGCCCGGTTCGCGCACGGCCCGCGAAGGCGCGAGAATGTGGGTGGCGGTCGGAGCCGGGTGGCTGTGCCGCTGGGGAAGGAAACCTGAGATGTTGCGCTCCCTCCTGCTTCGCGCGGCGGGCAGCCGGCGGCTGCGTGCCCTGGCCGAGGCGGCCCCCATGACCCGCTCGGTGGTTCGCCGCTTCATCGCCGGCGACACCATCGACGATGGGCTCGCCGCCGCGCGGCGGCTGGCCGACAGCGGCCTGTTCGCCACGATCGACGTGCTCGGCGAGGACACCACCGATCCGGGGCAGGCCGAGCGGGCCACCACCGCCTACCTGGACCTCCTGGCCAAGGTGCCCGATGCGGGCCTGGTCGGCTCCCTCGACGTCTCACTGAAGCTCACCTCGCTGGGGGCCACGCTGCCCGGCGGAGCCGAGGCCGCCCATCGCAATGCGCGCCGGATCTGCGAGGCGGCCGGTACGGTCGGGGCCACGGTCACCATCGATGCCGAGGATCACACCACCCTGGATCAGATGCACGGCATCGTCGATCAACTCCGCACCGAGTTCCCCGGGATCGGCCTGGTGTTGCAGGCGATGCTGTTCCGCACCCCGCTGGATGCCCGTAAGTACGCCGGGCCGGGCTCGCGGGTCCGGCTGTGCAAGGGCGCGTACAACGAGCCGCCGACCGTCGCCTGGCCGGGGCGCGATCAGGTCACCGCCGCCTACGTGGCCGCCGCGCGCACGCTGTTCGAGGGCCAGGGCTACCCCATGCTGGCCACCCACGATCCGGAGTTGATAGCGGCCGCGGCCGTGCTGGCCGCCGACACCGGCAGACAGCCGGGCGACTACGAGTTCCAGATGCTGTACGGCATCCGCACCGACGAGCAGCAGCGACTGGCCGATGCCGGGCACCGGGTGCGGATCTACGTCCCCTGCGGCACCGACTGGTGGGGCTACTTCGTCCGCCGCCTGGCCGAGCGCCCAGCCAACCTGACGTTCTTCCTGCGGGCCCTGGTCGGCCGCTGAAACCGGATCCGGCTACCGGAGCGCGCGGTCGAGGCCGGCCTTCAGGTCGGCGATCAGGTCGCCGGCGTCCTCGACGCCCACGCTGAGCCGCAGCATCCCGTCGGTGATGCCCGCCGCGGCGCGGATCTCGGGCGGCATCGCTGCGTGGGTCATCGAGGCGGTGTGCGAGATCAACGACTCCACCCCGCCCAGCGACTCGGCCAGGCAGAAGTGCTCCAGGCCGTTCACCACAGCGCCGGCCGCCGCCTCGTCGGCCACCTCGAAGGTGACCATGGCGCCGAACCCCTCCTGCTGCGCGGCGGCGAGCGCATGCCCGGGGTGATCCGGTAGGCCCGGGTAGTGAACCGCCCGCACCGCCGGGTGTCCGGTCAGGAACTCGGCGACCGCCAGGGCGTTGGCCTGGGCCGCTGCCATCCGCAGGTGCAGCGTGCGCAGCCCTCGCAGCGTCAGGTAGGCGTCGAAGGCGCCGCCGGTCAGCCCCAGGGTGTTGGCCCACCAGGCGAGGTCGGTGTGCTGGTCGGCGTCGGCCGCGATCACGGCCCCGGCCACGACATCGCTGTGACCGTTGATGTACTTGGTGGTCGAGTGCACGACGATGTCGGCCCCCAGGGCGAGCGGACGCTGCACTGCCGGCGAACAGAAGGTGTTGTCGACGGCCACGATCGCGCCGGCCGCGCGGGCGGCGGTCGCGACTCCGGCGATGTCGGTCACCCGGAGCAGCGGATTGGACGGGGTCTCGATCCAGACCAGATCGGCTGGATCCGCCAGCGCGGCTGCGGCCTGCGCCGGGTCGCTGAGATCGGCCAGTTCGAGCCGGAAGGCACCCTTGCGCGCCAGGCCGTCGAAGAGCCGCCACGAGCCGCCGTAGCAGTCGAAGGGGGCAACCACCCGGCCACCGACCGGAACCAGGGCGTGCAGCACCGTCGCCACCGCCGCCATGCCCGAGTTGGTCACGACAGCGCCGGCGCCGCCTTCGAGGTCGGCCAGCGCGTCGGCCAGGATCGTCCGGGTCGGGTTGCCGGAGCGGCTGTAGTCGTACTGGCCGGGCAGGCCGAGCCCCGCGAAGGCATAGGTGGACGACAGGTGGAGCGGCGGCACGACGGCTCCGAATGCCGGGTCGGTGTTCAGCCCGGCCCGCACCGCGCGGGTCGCCGGCGTGGAGTCACTCATGGAGCCAGACCCTACCGCCGGAATCTTCCGGCGCCCACCGTCCCGGCTCGCCGCGGACGCTCTGGCGGATCGGCCCGGCTCCCGAGTACGGTCAGGCCATGAAGATCGAAGATGTGGTCCGCGCCAAAGGAACCGATGTCGTCACCATTGCGCCGGCGGCTACCGTGAAGCAACTCCTCGACCTGCTCGCCGAGCACAGCATCGGCGCGGTCGTGGTCAGCGTTGACGGTCGTCACATCGACGGCATCGTCAGCGAGCGCGATATCGTCCGGAAGCTCGCCTCCTCGGGCGCCGTGATCCTGGACGGGCCGGTCAGCGCCATCATGACGGCGAACGTGAAGACCTGTACTCCCGAGGAGTCGCTGGAGGATGTCGCCCGCGAGATGACCTACTCCCGCTTCCGTCACCTCCCGGTGGTGGTCGACAGCGAGTTGAAGGCGGTCATCTCGATCGGCGACGTGGTGAAGTCCCGGATCGACCAGCTGACCGACGAGCGCAACCACCTGCTGGGCTACCTGCACACCTGATCGTGCCGGGTGAGCCGTCCGGCACCCCGGACGAACCGACCGAGGACGCCCGGGCCGTCCGCGCGTTGCGGGCTCTCGGCGTAGCGCACGACGCCCGCCGCTATCCACCCGCCCGGTCGCTGGCCGAGGCGGCGGAGATGCGCGGGCTGCGCCCGGCCGACATCGTCAAGACGATGGTGGTGCGCCGCGGCCCGGACGACTACCTGTTCGTCCTGCTCGGTGGAGATCGTGAGATCTCCTGGCCGAAGCTGCGTTCCCTGCTCGGCGTGAACCGGCTGTCGATGCCGGACGCCGCCACCGCGCTGGAGGTGACCGGCTACCCACGGGGTGCCATCACCCCCTTCGGCGCCAGCCGGCCCTGGCCGGTCTATGTCGACGCCGACGTCCCCGGTCGCCGGATCTCGATGGGCGGCGGTGAACTCGGCCTAGCGATCGCGGTCGAAGCCGACGCCGTGATCGCCGCGCTCGGCGCCACGGTGGCCGACCTCGCCACCGCACCCGACTCAGGGATCCGATGAGCGGAGGGGCCGCTCCAAAAGTGGCGCGCCCGCTCCGTCGATCCGGACTTCATGGGCACCCCAGCAGGTGGCCGGATCGCGAGGATCCCACCTTTCGATCGGCTTTGGCTAGGGGGCCGAGGAGCCATCCCACCGCGGCTCGGGCGGCCGGGCCGAGGCCGCCTCAGCCGGACCTGAGGTGCCCGCCTCCGGTTCGGGCGACGGGGTTTCGGCCGGGGTGACGTCGACCGGCTCGGCGGCCTCGTAGGCCGCCGAGAGTGTCCGGTACGGCTTGGACGCGAGCGCGAGCAGCGTGAACGCCAGCCCGACCAGCGCGGCCAGCACGAAGACCAGCGCGATGCCGCGGGCATCGCCGTCACCGAGCAGCCAGCCGAAGGCATTCCGGCCGGCGTCGGTCTCCATGTAGGGGATCAGCCAGAACTCCGCGACCGGACCGACCACGAACGCGCTGAGCGGCATCGCGGCGATCTCGGCGCTGGTGGCGAAGCCGAAGACCCGTCCCTGCTTCGGCAGCGGGACGACGCGCTGCAGCACGGTCTGCTCGGCCGCCTCGGCGATCGGCATCAGCGCCATGTAGAGCAGGATTCCCAGCGCCAGCAACCAGATCGATTCCCGCAGCGTGAAGCCGAAGCAGATGATCCACATCACCACATTGGCCAGCAGCAGGCTGCGCAGCGGACGCGGGCCGAGCCCCTTGCGGGCCACCCAGGCCCCGCCGGCCAGGAAGCCGAAACTCAGCACACCCCACAGCACTCCCCATACCTCGACCGACATCAGGGTGAGGCCGTAGGGATCCATCAGCGCCATCACGACGCCGCCGAGCAGGTTGTTGAAGGTGCCGAAGAGGATCAGCCAGACCAGCGCGGGAACCTCCCGGATCGCCCGCCAGGCGCCGGCGAAGTCGACCGGCTTGGGCACTCCGTCGGCGTGCACGATCTCGGGCTCGGGGATGCGCACCGTCCACAGGTGCAGCAGCGAGAGCACGGTCAGCGCCATGGCGATCACCAGGCACCACTCGATGCCCAGCTGACCCACGGCGAGCCCGGCGAAGACCGAGGTGACCGCGAAACCGAGCCCGCCGACGATGCCGACCAGGCCGTTCGCGTTCGCCCGCTCGGCATCCGGCACCAGAAGGGTCACCACGGTCGACAGCGCGATGCCGCGGGCGGATTCGGTCACCGAGCCGAGCAGCAGCAGAACCGCGAAGGCGATCAGCGGCAGCGAGCCGAGGGTGGTCAGCGCCGATCGCGGCGCGATCACGAACACCCCGCAGGCCAGGGCGAACAGCACCAGCGTGATCGTCTGCGAGACCACCATGACCGACTTCTTGCGGGTCCTGTCCACCCAGGATCCGAAGGGCACGCCCATCACCGCGACCAGGAGCAGGTAGCCGCCCATCAGGAAGGAGGTCACCAGCACCGACCTGGTCTCCAGGTACAGCCAGAAGACCACCGCCGTCCACAGGAAGTTGGTGGTCAGGTTGGCGATGAAGGTGTTGACCAGCACCGCGTTGAAATGCCGTCGGTTCTCGCTCACGCTCGACTCGGACATCCGGCTCCGCTCGTCTGGGAATGAGTGCGTGCCGACCTTACGTGACGGCACCGACAAATTCCCAAGTCACCGGCTACTCAGGATTACCGAAGTCCGGCCACCGCCGGTCGCCGGCAGGTGCACTTTTCGCCAAATAGCCGCTCCCCGGCGACCAGTACGTCGCGCGGGCCGACTATTTGGCAATTAGTGCATCGGGAGCGGGCTTCAGTTGTCCTGGACGCCGCCCAGCAGGGGCGGCTCGCTCGACCAGGGGAAGGAGATCCACTCGCTGGTGTGCTTCCAGACGTAGTCGCACTTCACCACCGACTGGGGCTTCTCGTAGAGCACCGCGGTGCGGGCCTCGGCGACCTGTTCGGCGCAGAACTCGTGCACGGTGTTCAGCGTCTCGCCGGTGTCGGCCACGTCGTCCACGATCAGCACCTTCTGGCCGGAGAGCGCCACTCCGGCCGGCACCGGCGGCAGGACGACCGGCATCGGCAGGCGCTCGTCGACGCCGGTGTAGAACTCGACGTTGATGATGTGCAGGTTCTTGATCCCCATCGCGTAGCTGATCGCCCCGGTGGGCACCAGCCCGCCTCGGGTGATGGACAGAATCAGGTCGGGGCGGAAACCATCGTCCACCACCTGTTGGGCGAGTTCACGGATCGCGATCCCGAACCCTTCCCAGGTCAGGACCTCGCGCGCAGGGTTCGTCATTGCCCCATCCTGCCAGCGCCGGTGGCCCGTCCGCGCCCTGTTTCGCCGGTCGTCGTGTCGCTACGCTGGCCGGATGCACCGCGCGATCATCACGGTGGACGGACGGGTCCAGGGCGTCGGCTTCCGCTGGTGGGCCATGGGCGAGGCCCGCGAACTCGGGTTGGCCGGACACGCCTCCAACCTCGACGACGGCACGGTGGAGGTCGACATCCAGGGTGAGCTGACGAAGATCGGGGCAATGGTGCGCCGCCTGATCGAGCAGCCCACCACCACCGGCCGGCCCGGCCGCGTGATCAGCCACACCCTACGGTGGGTCGAACCCGAACCCGGCGCGCGCGGCTTCGTGGGCTACTGATCGCGTCCCGCGCTCAGGGGTGCTCCTCGATCGTCACGTCGCTACCGGGCATGTAGGGCTCCATCACCGGGAACGCCCAGGTGAACAGCGCGTAGACCGCGGCGGCGAGCAGAAGGGCGGCGAGCACCGCCTTCACCGGCCACGGGCCGGGCAACAGCCGCCAGATGGTTCCGTACAGCGACATCAGTCGGACACCTCCAGCAACTCCAGCGGTAGCCCCTCGGCGCGCGGAATGGTCTCCACCAGCCGGCCGTGGGTCACCCAGCGCTGCCGGGAACTGAACATCGGGTGGCAGCTGGTCATGGTCATCAGCGCCTCGGTCGGCTGCTCCCCGGGCCGGCTCGGCACCGGCGCGACCACCTCGACCTGGGTGGGCAGCACGATCAGATCCTCGTACACCTCGTAGACCGAATAGGCCTCCGCCGTCTCGATGATCACCAGGTCACCATGCTTGAGTTCGGCGACCTTGTTGAACGGCTTGCCGTAGGTGGTGCGGTGACCGGCCATCGAGAAGTTGCCGATCTCGCCCGGCATGACCGAATCGGGGTAGTGGCCGATCCCCTTCTGCAGGGTGAGCCGATCGGTGCCCTCGTAGAGCGGCTTGGCGTACTTCGCGCCGAAGCGCGGGATCCGGACGATCGCGAACCCCTTGCCGATCTTGGCCGGCTCCAGCGTGGCCGGGGCCTCCTGCGGAACCTGGAAGGACTGCTCCAACTGGGTAACCGCGACCCCCTGGTCGGCGTCGCCCACCACGTCGGTCCAGACCAGCTGCCAGGCGACGAACAGGCCCAGCACGACCCCGGCGGTGATCATCAGCTCGCCGACGATGCCGATCACGCCCCGGACGAACCAGCCGACACCACGACGCGATCCGGCCGCACGGCGCGGCGGAGTGGTCACAGTCGTCATCGGGCGGCTTTCGATCGGGTCACTCACAGGGTACCGGCACCCCCAACCCTCCTTCAGCCACAGCTTTCTCACAGCATGCTCCTAGCCATCCCACCGATGCCCCTGGGAAAGTGGGGATATGGCGACCCTGACCCGCAGCGGACAAGAACCCCTGACCCGGCCCGACGGCACCCCGATCCGGGTGCTCACGGTCGACGACGAGAGCAGCCTCACCGAGCTGCTCAGCATGGCGCTGCGCTACGAGGGCTGGGAGGTGTCGACGGCGGCATGCGGCCTGGAGGCGGTGCAGGTGGCCCGACAGATACGACCGGACGCCATCGTGCTCGACATCATGCTGCCGGATTTCGACGGGCTGGAGGTCATGCGCCGGATCCGCACCGAGCAGCCGGACGTCCCGGTCATCTTCCTGACCGCCAAGGACGCCCTGGACGACCGCATCAGCGGCCTGACCGCCGGCGGCGACGACTACGTCACCAAGCCGTTCAGCCTGGAGGAGCTGGTCGCCCGGCTGCGTGGCCTGCTGCGCCGGACGGGCGCCACCATCGCCCGCGAGGAATCCCGGCTGGTGGTGGGCGACCTCAGCCTGGACGAGGATTCACACGAGGTGTTCCGCGGTGGCGAGGAGATCAACCTCACCGCCACCGAGTTCGAACTGCTGCGCTTCCTGATGCGCAACCCGCGCCGGGTGCTGAGCAAGGCACAGATCCTCGACCGGGTGTGGAACTACGACTTCGGCGGCCAGGCCAATGTGGTCGAGTTGTACATCTCCTACCTGCGCAAGAAGATCGACGCCGGCCGCACCCCGATGATCCACACCCTGCGCGGTGCCGGCTACGTCCTGAAGCCGGCCGCCGAATGACCCTGTCGCCACCGGCCGCGATGGCGAAGGGGACGCTGAGCCGGCAGCTGGTGGTGCGTACCACCGCGCTGGTGGCGGCAGCGACCATCCTGCTCAGCCTGGTGACCGGGCTGGCGAGCTTCCAGATCCTGCAGGCGCAACTGGACGGACGCCTGGAGTCGGCGCTGCGGGCCTGGGGGCCCGGGAGCTTCCCCGGTGAGACGAAACCCGGTGATCCGGAGGGCTCCGGGCTGATCCGGATCGAGCAGCGGGGAACCGAGTTCATCTACACCGATGTGCTCACCGAGAGCCAGGTCGTCGCGCTGGCGGCGATCGACCCGGACAGCACCCCGGTCACCATGGCGATCGAGGGGCTCGGGCTGTACCGGGTGCAGGTCAGCCATCGGCAGGGCCGGATCAGCGTGGCGGCGCTGCCCTTCAGCGCCGTCACGACACCGCTCACCAGGCAGCTGATGATGGCGGCGCTCCTCACCCTCGGTTCGATCGCGCTGGCCGGCTTCGGTGCCCGGCAGGTGGTGGAGAGCAGCCTGCGTCCGCTGCGCCGGCTGGCTGGCACCGCGTCCCAGGTCGCCGGCCTGCCGCTGGCCTCGGGCGAGGGCAATCTGCCCGTGCGGGTGCCACAGCAGGACGCCGACCCGGCCAGCGAGGTCGGGCAGGTGGGCGTCGCCTTCAACCAGATGCTCGATCACGTCGAGGCCGCGCTGGAGGCACGGCATCGCAGCGAGACCAAGGTGCGGCAGTTCGTCGCCGACGCCTCCCACGAACTGCGCAACCCGCTGGCCGCGATCCGCGGCTACGCCGAGCTCACCCGCCGGGAGCAGGATCTGCTGCCGGCCAACACCGCCCACGCGCTGGCCCGGATCGAGTCGGAATCGGATCGGATGTCGGGCCTGGTGGAGGATCTGCTGCTGCTGGCCCGGCTGGATTCCCAGCCGACGCTCGCGCTGCAGCCGACCGACGTCACCCAGATCGTGCTCAACGCCGTCAACGACGCCCGGGTGGCCGGCGCCGGCCATCGTTGGGGACTGGACCTCCCCGACGAGGCGCTGACCGCCCACGCCGATCCGTTCCGGTTGCACCAGGTGGTGGCCAACCTGCTGGCCAATGCCCGCGTCCACACCCCGGCGGGGACGACGGTGGTCACCTCGCTGCGCCGCGAAGGCGAGCAGGTGGTGATCCGGGTGACCGACGACGGTCCCGGCGTCCCGGCCGAGATCCGCGACAGCGTGTTCGAACGGTTCACCCGCGCCGAGGCGAGCCGGGTGCGCCACGAGGGCGGCTCCAGCACCGGCCTGGGCCTGGCCATCGTGGCGGCGGTGGTCGCCGCCCACGGCGGCACCGTCACCCTGGAGAGCCCTCCCGGTTCGACCACCTTCGTCGTCCGCATCCCGGCGGCCTTCTCACCCACCTCCGACGGCCGGACGGTGCCCAACTCATAGCGAGTCAACAGGGAGCGTTCACTAATTCCTCAGGTGTTGGTTCAATACTCATTCCATGACTTCGAGCGCCGCTTCCGCGCCGGGTCAGCCGAGACGCTGACCGGCCCCGCTCCCCCTCCGACGGCTCGTCCGTCGCGACGCGCGAGGGGCGCGGCCGGTCAGACCAAACCACTACCCCAGCCGGGGCGCGCCGGTGTCGGCCAGGAAGGCCAGGATCGCCCGCACCCGGCGGTTCTCCTCGCTGGGATCCAGCCCGAGCTTGGCGAAGATGTTCGACACATGCTTGGCCACGGCAGCGCCGGAGAGCACCAGATCGTCGGCGATCTGGGCGTTCGACAGGCCGCGGGCCATCAGCTCCAGCACCTCGAACTCACGCGGGCTGAGGTCCCCCAGGCCCGAGCGGTTCGTCCGCATCATGGCCCGGGCGACCTCCGGGTCGATCACCACCCCGCCGGCCGCGACGATCCGCAATGAACCGACGAAGTCCGCCACCTGGGCGACCCGGTCCTTGAGCAGATAGCCGGTGCCACCGCCCGCTGCCGGCAGGGCGAACAGTTGCTGGGCGTAGACCGCGGCGACGTACTGGCTCAGCACCAGCACCCCGAGGCCGGGGTAGGCCGCCTTCAGGTCGAGCGCGGCCTGCAGCCCGTCGGTGGTCATGGTCGGCGGCATGCGGACGTCGGTCACCACCACATCGGGCAGGCTCCCGTTCGCCGCCAACTCGTCGACGGTGAGCCGCAGTGCGTCCGCCCGGCTCTCCTGGCCGACGATCTCGAAGCCCTGGCGCTGCAGCAGCCCTGCCAGGCCCTCGCGCAGCAGGGCGGCGTCGTCGGCCAGCACCAGCGTGATCGGTTCGGTCACAGCGCCACCCCCGGCTCGCCACGGTTGAGCAGCAGCGGGACGGCCGCCACCACCTGGGTCGGCCCGCCCAGCGGGCTGGAGATCGTCAGTTCGCCGCCGAAGGCCGCCAGGCGCTCCCGCATACCGGCCAGCCCGTGGCCCGGCCGCAGCACGACGCCGCCCGGGCCGGCGTCCACCACCGAGACCCGCAGGTGCGAGTCCGTGGTCAGCAGCACGGTCACCGGGGCGCCGGTGGCGTACTTGGCGGCGTTGGCGATCCCTTCGCAGGCGAAGAAGTAGCTGGCAGCCAGCACCCCTTCGGGCAGTCGGGGCAGCGGGTGGGGGCAGACGATCCGGACCTCGGCGGCCGAGGCCTGGGCGACATCGGTCAGCGCGGCAGCCAGCCCCTGCTCGACGAGCACCTGCGGATGGATCCCGCGAACGGTCGTCCGCAGCGCGTCCAGCCCCTTGGCCAGGGCGTCCTGGGCCTGGTCGAGCAGCGCGCGCAGTTCCGCGTCCGCCAGGACGCTGGGTGAGGTACGGGCCTCACCGAGCATCATCGCGGCAGCCACCAGGTACTGCTGGGTGCCGTCGTGCAGGTCGCGTTCGATCCGGCGCCGCTCGATCTCGTAGGCGTCCACGATCACCCGCCGGGAGGCGGTCAGCTCCTCGACCGCGCGCACCGCGTCCGCCTCGTGATCGCGGGACCGTCCGAATCTCACGCCCTCGAACCTAGCGGACGACCCCCAGTGGCCGTCACCAAGGCCACCCTCCCGTCCGCTCTCCTGCAGAAACCGGGCAATCCAGGCCATCTGCCCGGATTATCCAGACAGCTCGCCTGGATCACCCGGTTTCTGCTGGCCGGTTGACCGGGGAGAGGACGGAAGTAGTGCTGGCACTACCCCGGAAGCAGCCTGGGCACCATGGAATGGACGGTGAAGCCCGGCTGGAATGGAGTCATGATCGAACCAGACGCATCCACGCCCCTGCTGCACACCCAGGGGATCACCAAGAACTTCGGCCAGGTCCAGGCGCTGGCCGGGGTCTCGGTGCGCATCGCCCGCGGCGAGACGCTCGCCATCATGGGCCCCTCGGGCTCGGGCAAGTCCACCCTGCTGCACTGCCTCTCCGGCGTGCTGGTGCCCGATCAGGGCACGGTCACCTTCGACGGCCAGCCGGTCTCGTCGCTGCGGGACCGCGAGCGCTCCCACCTGCGGCTGACCCGGTTCGGCTTCGTCTTCCAGGACGGGCAGCTGATCCCCGAGCTCTCCGCCCGGGAGAACGTCGGGCTGCCGTTGATGCTCACCGGCACCTCCCGCAGCCGGGCACTGGGCACCGCGGACGGCATGCTGGAACGGCTCGGCCTGGCCGATCTGCGTCACCGCCGCCCCGGCGACATGTCGGGCGGTCAGGCGCAGCGGACGGCGATCGCCCGCGCCCTGGCTGCGCAGCCGGATGTGGTCTTCGCCGACGAGCCCAGCGGCGCTCTCGATCAGGCGACCGGCCATGAGACGATGCAGCTGCTGACCACCACCGTCGCCATGTCGGGCGCCAGCCTGGTGCTGGTCACCCACGACCTCAACGTCGCCCGCTGGTGCAGCCGGCTGATCGAGATCCGGGACGGTCTGGTGCACTCCGACCGCCGACTGGAGCCGCTGGCCGCCGGGACGGAGGCAGCGCGATGACGGCCACCCTCGCACCGGCGCGCGCCGCCGCACTGCCGTCCCTGGCACTCCGGCTGACCCGGGCCCGGCTGGCCACCCGGCAGGGCGAGGGCGTGCTCTACCTCGCGTCGGTGGCCGCCTTCGCGCTCAGCTCCGCGCTGGCCCTCACCGTGGCCGGCGGCACCTGGATGTTCTACCACCGCTGGCGCACGCCGACCGGCGTCCATGCCGAACTGCTGGCGAGCGACCCCAGCTTCGAGACCATGCTGTCGATGTACTTCCTGCTGGCGGTGACCGCGTGCGCGCTGCTGGTGCCGAGCATGGCCGGGCTGGCCTCGGGCGCAGCGGTATTGGGCGCGCGGGGACGGGATCGCCGGCTGGCCGTGCTGCGCCTGGTCGGGTTGTCCTCGTCTGATGTCACTCGGATGTCGTTGATCGACACCGCCATTCAGGCGGTGGCCGGCATCGCGGTGGGCCTGGTGGCCTACCTCCTGACGCTGCCCGCGTGGAGCCTGCTCACCATGCAGGCGATGCCGGTCGACCCCGCGGAGATGCTGCTGCCGTGGTGGCTGGCGCTGATCGTTGCCGCCGCCACCTTCGTCACCGGGATCACCGCGGCCTGGTGGGGGCTGCGCCAGGTCCGGATCTCTCCGCTGGGCGTCTCCCGGCGTTCGGTCAGCCCGGCGCTTCGGGCCTGGCGGGTGGTGTTGTTCGTCCTGCTGCTGATCGTCTTCGGCCTGGCCTCCCAGGTGCTCCGCCTCGGCGACGGGGTGGTGCCCTTCCTGATCTTCGCCGCGATCATGGTGGCGGTGATCCAGGGCTTCAACCTCGCCGCCGCCTGGCTGCTGCAATTGCTCGCACGCTCGCTGTCGCATCTGCCGACCGCCACCGGCATGTGGGCGGCACGCCGGGTGCAGGCCGATGCGCGCACCACCTGGCGGCGGGTCTCCGGGCTTGGGCTGCTCTCGCTCATCGGCGCCTACATCGCGGTGATGCCGGTCTCGCTGACCGCAGGGGACGACGCGGCTCAGCAGAGCTTCGCCTCCGCCGCGCAGTGGGACTTCACCAAGGGCGCGATCATCACGCTGGGCGTCGGGTTCGCGCTGACCGCCATGTCGATCTTCATCGCACAGGCTTCGGCGATCCTGGAACGCGCCGAGCAGAGCCTGGCGCTGGCGAACATGGGCGCCTCCGCTCGCTTCCTGACCCGGGTCACCTGGTGGGAGACGCTGGCCCCGCTGGTGCTGGCGATCACGCTGGGCGCCGGGCTCGGCATGCTGCTCGCGCTGCCGATGTCCAACGCGGCCTCCCGGCTCGGCATGGAGCTCTGGACCGGTCTGCCGATCATGGGTTGCGTGCTGCTCGCCGGAATCGGTCTGGCGATCGCGGCCCTGGCCGCGTGCGGCCCCCTGCAGACCCGCGTCCTGGCCACCCACGAACGCCACAACGACTGACCTGGGACGGACGGTACCTCCGGCGAACCGGCCGCGGCCGGATGCCCGCTGCGGTAGCGTCGGGTCATGCAGCTCAGCCGCGCCGAATTGGCCCGTTACATCGACCACACCCTGCTTGCGCCGACCGCCACCCCGGCCGATGTGGCCGCGGCCCTCGCCGAGGCCGAGGAGCTGGGAACCTATGCGTTCTGCATGCCTTCCTCGTTCCTGCCGCTCACCGGCAACGGGACGGTGAAGATCGGCACCACCTGCGGATTCCCCTCCGGTAAGCACAGCCTGGCGGTCAAGGCGGCCGAGGCGGCGGAGGCGATCGCCCTCGGCGCCGACGAGGTGGACATGGTGATCGATCTCGGCCTGGCCAGGACCGGCGACGCCGCGGCGCTGACAGCCGAGATCGCCGCCGTCCGGGACGGCATCCCAGCCCCCAAGGTGCTGAAGGTGATCGTCGAATCAGCAGCCCTCACCGACGACGAGATCGTGCTGGCCTGCCAGTGCGCCGAGGCGGCCGGGGCCGACTTCGTGAAGACCTCGACCGGCTTCCATCCTGCCGGCGGCGCCTCCCTCCATGCGATCGCCCTGATGGCGCGGACGGTGGGCGGACGGCTGGGGATCAAGGCCTCCGGCGGCATCCGCGATCACGCCACCGCGCTGGCCATGATCGAGGCCGGCGCCACTCGCCTGGGCCTCTCCGCCAGCCGCGCGGTGCTCGACGGCACGACCGCCGACAGCTCCTACTGAGCCGAGGCTTGCCGGGTCAGCCGGCGAGCCCGTGGTCGCCCAGCCAGGCGGCGATGGCTGTGTCCAGCCCGTCCGCCGCGGCAGCGGCGGTGAGTTCCGCGAAGGAGTCGTTGGTGAGTGCCTGCTGGACGGCATCCAGGACGAGTACCGCGTCCGGGCGCTGATCGGCGAACTCCGCCGACACGACCACCACCAGTGGGTCGGGGACCCCGACCCCGACCGGATCCTCCAGCTCGACCAGCCCTTCGAGATCGATGCTCTCGGTGCGCCGGAAGGCCGCGATGGTGGCGCTGCCGTCGGCCAGGGCCGCCGCGCGTTCGGCCGGATCGTCGAGCTGCTCCGCGGTCGCCTTGGCGTTGTAGGCGGCCTGCAGGACGGGTACCCCGACCGAGCTGTCCACCGCGAACGACGGCACCGCCGCCACCACCTGCGGCAGCACCGCGAGGTCGCTCAGCGAGGCGAGACCCGAGTCGGGGGTGGCTGCCCAGACCAGGCCGCCGTCCACCCAGCTGGTCTCCAGCACACCGACCTCGGGTGCCACCTCGGTGGCCAGGTAGGCGATCGTCTCGGCCGGCTCGGCCGGCAGCGGCTGATTGCTGAACTCCTGCAGCAGCGTGCCGGCGAAGGCCGGCATGGCCATCGGCGAGTTGTCCCCCAGCGCCAGCGTCTCGGTTCCGGCCACGACCTCCGTCGTCACCGCCGGATCGTCGCTCGCCTGCAGCGCCGCCACGTAGAGGGCGGCCAGCAGGTCGGAGGCCGCGGTGCCGTCCGAACCGATCTCGATGGTCGGCAGAGGCTCGGCCGGATCGTCCGGCGGAATCGGTGAGACCTGGCCGCACCCCACCAACACAGCCGCCGACGCCGCTAGAAGAACTCGACTCCACCTGGAACGCACCCCTCCAGTTTCTCAGCAAATCTTCAGAAGTCAGCGCACACACGCCCAGCACGCTCATTCCCTCAGGCACGCAGAAGGGGGCCCGGCCCAAGCCGGACCCCCTTGCTGGAGCCTTGGTCAGGCGCTCTTCAGCGCCGCCTGAGCCGCCGCGAGGCGTGCGATCGGCACGCGGAACGGCGAGCAGGAGACGTAGGCGAGGCCGACGTTGTGGCAGAACTCGACCGAGGACGGGTCACCGCCGTGCTCGCCACAGATGCCGAGCTTGATGTCGGGGCGGGTCTTCTGACCGAGCTCGACGGCCGTCTTGACCAGCTGGCCGACGCCGACCTGGTCGAGACGAGCGAACGGGTCGTTCTCGTAGATCTTCTTCTCGTAGTAGGCATCCAGGAACTTGCCAGCGTCGTCCCGGCTGAAGCCGAAGGTCATCTGGGTCAGGTCGTTGGTGCCGAAGGAGAAGAACTCCGCTTCCTTCGCGATCTCGTCGGCGGTGATGGCCGCCCGCGGGATCTCGATCATGGTGCCGACCAGGTACTTCAGGTCGATACCGGATTCGGCGATGATCGCATCGGCGGTCTCGGTGACGATCTTCTTGACGAAGGCCAGCTCCTTCACCTCACCGACCAGCGGAATCATGATCTCGGGAACGAGATCCCACTCCGGATGCGCCTTGGAGACGTTGATCGCCGCCTCGATGATGGCGCGGGTCTGCATGGCGCCGATCTCGGGGTAGGTGACGTCGAGCCGGCAGCCGCGGTGGCCCATCATCGGGTTGAACTCGTGCAGCGAGGCGATGATGTTCTTCAGCTCGTCCACGCTGAGGTTCATCTCGTTGGCGAGGGCGACGATGTCGTCCTCCTCGGTCGGCAGGAACTCGTGCAGCGGCGGGTCGAGCAGCCGGATGGTGACCGGCAGGCCCTCCATCGCGGTGAAGATGCCCTCGAAGTCACCGCGCTGCATCGGCAGCAGCTTGGCCAGGGCGGCCTCGCGCTGCTCCACGGTCTTGGAGACGATCATCTCGCGGATGGCCGCGATCCGATCCGGCTCGAAGAACATGTGCTCGGTGCGGCACAGGCCGATGCCCTCGGCCCCGAACTCGCGCGCCTGCTCGGCGTCGGCCGGGGAGTCGGCGTTGGTGCGGACCTTGAGGGTGCGGATGCCGTCGGCCCACTCCATGATCCGGCCGAAGTAGCCGCCGATCTCGGCCGGGACGGTGTCGATCTCCTCGCCGTACAC
>JAIUOR010000003.1 GCA_020161795.1 Actinomycetota bacterium
CGTCGCCGGCCACCACCCGCTGGGCCAGGCCCTCGACGACGGCGGTCTTGCCGACGCCGGGCTCGCCGATCAGCACCGGGTTGTTCTTGGTACGCCGGGCCAGCACCTGGACGACCCGGCGGATCTCGGAGTCGCGTCCGATCACCGGGTCGAGCCGGCCCTCGCGGGCGCGCTCGGTGAGGTCGACGGAGTACTTGGCCAGCGCGGATTCACCGCCCTCGGATTCGGCCGAGGTGACCCGTTTGCCGCCCCGGGCCTCGTTGAAGGCCTGCTCCAGCGCCTTCACCTTGACGCCGAGGTCGGCCAGGATCCTCTGCGCGTCCGAGGGGACGGACGCCAGCCCGAGCAGCAGGTGCTCGGTGGCGACGAAGTCGTCGCCCAGCTGTTCGGCGCGGTTCTCGGCGTCGGCCAGGACGCGGGCCAGCGGCCCGGACATGCCGGGCTGGCTGACCGAGGAGCCCTGGGCGCTCGGCAGCTTCTTGATCGCACCCTGCGCGGCGGCGTCCACCACGGCCGGATCGACGCCGATCGAGGCCAGCAGCGGCCCGACGGTGTTCTCCGGAACCATCAGCAGCGCGTACAGCAGGTGCACGGGTTCGGTATTGGGGTTACCTGCGGTCAGCGCGATCCGGACCGCGGCCGACACCGCGTCCCGAGATCGCGCCGTGAGCCTGGAAGTATCCATCTGGTGTATTTCTCCTTGTCATTGGCCTCTTTGGGCCGGAAGTAATCAAGATTGAGTCCACTAGACTCAACTAGTCTACGCGACGTGCTATTCCACGGTCTTCAACGGCTCTTCAGTTTTTCGCACGGCGACCCGAGGTCAACGTGCTCGAGTTGCTTCTGGCCCCCGCCGGCCGTCACAGAACGACCCGAAGGACGACCGCGCGCACCATCCGCTTCAGGCTCTCACCGAGAAGGGACTCGCCGACCGCTTCCCCAGAGGAGCAGCAGGCGTTCCACAACGAGCGCGCACAACAACCACAGGCTCGGACGCGGGCGCCTCGTCGTGGCAGCACCTGGGGTTCGATATTTGTCGCCGATGAAGCGTTCTTCCAGTTCGTGCTGGCCGGAATGGTCGGACTTTGGGTGATGAGCTCACTGAACCCGCCAGCGGCCCACCGACGCGACGTCACTAGGATCAGGGCATGAAGGTTGACACTAGACGGAGTCTGATCGACATATCTGATCGTCTCTACGATCATGCCCTCGCCGCGGAGTTTCTCGCGGACCACGTCGAACCGATCATCCATGTTCGGCATGACCAACTCTCGAACGAGAACTACAACTTCATGGTCGTGACCCGTGACAACCCCACCACTCGGCCCCTTCTCGACATTCTGACACAAGCCGGCTACTACATCTATGGCGTCAACCAGTACACGACTTCCTTCGTACACGACTCACGAATCGACGATGTGTGGCCGGACGTTGCCACCAAGAAGATCCAACGGACTGATGAAGGCGTGCTGTTTAGGATCGAGGAAGCAAAGTCGGGCAACTCCGAGAGCCTACTCGTGGTGCTCTCATCGATGGCCGGCGGACTGTACCAAACAGACATCTCACGATATTTCCATCCGAACTTTCCAACGATCGCGAAGTATCTTCCTGAAAACACAACCATCCTGCGCATCGGCGACCTCGGAGGAGTCAAAGGAGCGTTCTATCTCCCAACGGCATTCAAGCCCTCACGCCCAGCGGCGACCGCACGACTCATCCGGGACACTGCTAACGAACGCGGTATTCCCGCGTCACGTATCGTTCTATACGGCGCATCAAAGGGTGCCACGGGAGCCGTAGCCCTCGGTTTGTCTGGCAACCTCAGCTTCTTGGCAGTGGATCCAATCTTGAGTGATCGGTTCTACGAGGAGCAGCGAAATGATCTCCACTTCACGACAGGCGGGATCTTCCCTTCCACAAAAGAGACATATTTCAGTCGACTACTCGATAGTAGCGGCGGGTATCAGCATGTACCTGTGTTCATCTCGTCGCCCAACTCTGAGCAGTTCTCCTCTGTACGCGACTTCGCTGATCGTCTGGGACCAACCAGTACGCTGTTGATCTCGAAGAACCCCTCCATCGCGCACCATCCCGACGTTGGCGCGCGCACGGTGCACATGCAGACCTCCGTGCTGAACTTCATGCTCTCGGGGTTCCATCTCGAAACTGGAAGGATGACATTCAACTGATGCCGCTTCCTTCAGTTGTTTCACCGAGTTATGCCTTGACAAGCTGGCTCACCAGACCTCGATGGCATCGAGATCGTCGTCGTCAGCGATGGCTCTCCTGAAGGCAGCAAGGCGATCATCGACCGCTACGCAGAGCAGCATCCCGAGTAGAACGTGCTCTGATCAGAATCCAGCCGTTCGGACGGCGCTAGGACAGACGCGCTGGGCGCAGATCGTCGCAAGGAAGCCGTCTTGTCCCACCTTCGAGCCTGGCTCGCCCTCACCGTGAGCACAGCCATCGCCGCGCTCGCCCTCACCGGATGCACCGGCTCGTCCGACCCCATCGAACCACCTGACAACGGGCCGACCGCCAACTCGGGCACCGCCGGGGAGCCCGGTGGCAAGCTCAGCGCGGCCGACTCCCCACTGCAGAAGTACCGCGACCTGGTCTTCGGTGACGGCGCCCCGGCGAACGCCAGCGAGCAGGAGCGCTGGCGGCTCTACGCCGAGCAGCAGAATCGGATGAGCGAGCTTGTCTCCGCCTGCATGGCCAAGGAGGGCTTCGACTATCCCGTCCGGCGCGTGAACGAAGAGGCCATGCCGCCGAACCTGAGCGGATCGGATTGGGAGCCGGAGAACCGCGACTGGGCCGCCCGCTACGGCTACGGCCTGCTGGACTACCCGGGACGCGTCCCACCGAACGCCGAACCCGAGGACGATCCGGACGAGGGCCCGCCGCCGATGTCCGAAGCCGAGGAGGCTGCCTGGCAGGAAGCCCTCTTCGGACCCGAACTCGCCGAGGGCGAAGAGTACGACTGGCGCAACGGCGGCTGCCACGGTGCCGCCGAGCATGAGGTGATGGGCGACCAGGCTTGGCGGGAGGCCGAGAACCAGCCGATCCTCGAGGCGATCATGGCCTTCCCCCAGGAGGTGGCCTCCCATCCCGACTTCGTGCCGCTGGACACCGAATGGGCGGCCTGCATGGCCGAGCGGAATCACCCGGAGTTCACGGCGCAGCAGGAGGCTCCGGCCTCGATCCAGGCGCTGCTCGACGACTACTTCCCCGCCGACGAGGACAGCGACGAGCCGGATCCGCGCACCAAGGATCCGCGCTTCGCGACCCTGGACGATCCGGCCTATGCCGAGATCGCCGAGCAGGAGGTGGCGCTGGCCGTGGTCGATCTCGAATGCCGCGAGCAGACCGACTACGCACAGCGTCGCCTGCAGATCCAGTTCGCCCTGGAGCAACAGTTCGTCGACGACCACAAGGCCGAACTCGACGCCGCCCTGGCCAGGCTCGAAGCGGGTAGATAGCCCGAGGAAGCAGTTCAGCCGGTGATCACGAGACAGCCTGCGCCCAGAGCGCGTCGCCTGGCGGCGCTGCTCGCCGCGCTGGCGCTCGGGATCTCCACCCTGGCAGGTTGCTCGGGGCAGGCCGAGGAGGAACTCGCCGCCAAGGATTCCCCGCTGGAGAAGTACCTGACGGCGATGCAGCTCCTGGGGCACGGAAGCTTCGCGGCCTTTCCGCAGGACGGCACACCGGCCGAGCAGAAGGCCTACAACGAGCAGGTCCACCGCGAGGCCGAGGAACTGGTCGCCCGGTGCATGGCAGAGGCGGGCTTCGACTACACCCCGGACGTCCGTACCACCCAGGAGGTGGGTGGGTCGGACACCGTCGACTACGAGCCCGACAACCGGGACTGGGTGGCGGCATACGGCTACGGCATGATCGCCGGCCCGAGCGAGCCGGTCGAGGTACGGCCGGTCGGGCCCGACCCGAACGAGCCCTATCTCTCCTCACTGTCCCAGGCCGAGCGGGATGCCTACGACCAGGCGATGTGGGGCATGCCGCAGCTGAACGAGGACGGGGAATACGAGTCCACCTGGCAGACCGCTGGCTGCCGGGGCTGGGCCCAGCACGAACTCGACGGCGACAGCCCGCAGGAGAGCGGCGAGTTCGCGCAGCTGGCCGACGCGATCAACCGCTTCGAGGAGACCTCCTCGTCCGATCCCGGCTACGCAGCCCTCGACGCCGAGTGGTCCTCCTGCATGGCCGAGGCCGGCTACGGCGGCTTCCAGAAGCAGCAGGAGGCCAGGGAGTCGATCTTCGCGGTGATGGACACGTACTACCAGAACTATCCCACCGACGACTCGGACCCCGATTTCGGCACCCCCAGGGATTCCGAGTACGTCAAGCTGGCCCGGACCGTGGAGATCCCGCTGGCGCTGGCCGATCTCGACTGTCGCGAGCAGACCGACTACCGCACCCGCCACACCAGGATCCAGTTCGATCTGGAGGAGCGGTTCATCGCCGATCACCGCGAGGAGCTCGAAGCCCTCGTCGCCCAAGCCGGGCAATCACGGTGATGGCCGTGCCCGACGCCCTCACCCTCCGGAAACAGCGCTGGGGCGCACTTCTTTATCGGTTCTTCAGGCTGGAAGCGCTCCGAGTTAAGGCTGTTGTGGTGAGGTCGGAGCATGATGGAAGCCGGTCCGACGGGCGGGTCCCCCGGGCAGGTGACCGACCACTCGTGCGTTCGGCCCAGGGGAGGATACGCCCTCGTCCCTGCGGACGAGGCGGGATTTACCCGGCTCACAGTAAGTTGATAGCGCACCCACCGACCAAGGAAGACGCCATGGCCAGAACTCGCTCCCTCGTCGCCATTTTCGCGGCCGCAACGCTCGCGCTCACCGGGTGCAGCGGTGACGGCGGCAACGGCGGTGGCGGCGGGAAACTCGACTACGAGGATTCGCCGCTGTCGAAGTACCTCATGGCGGTCTTCAGCAACGGCCTGTCGCCGGACGCCACGCCGCAGGAGCAGCAGGACTTCTACAACGAGCGGCAGCGCAAGACCGAGGAACTGGTCGCCGAGTGCATGTCCAAGGAGGGCTTCGAGTACGTCCCGAACGTCAACAACGGCGGCGTCGTCATCGACTCCGAGGGCGACAACAAGTGGCGCCCGGACGACCGCGACTGGGTCGAGAAGTACGGCTACGGCGCCATCAACTCCCCGTGGCAGGAGGAGGCCCCCGAACCGGAACCCACCGAGTACGTCGACCCCAACCAGCAGTACATCGAGAGCCTGCCCGAAGCCGAACAGCAGGCCTACAACGAGGCGCTGTGGGGCAAGCCGATGGAGGGCGGCACAGAGGACGAGCCCCAGGAGTACAACTGGGAGAACAGTGGCTGCTGGGGCTGGGCACAGCACGAGGTGGAAGGCGACAACCCCTGGGAGCAGGAGGACAACAAGCCGATCATCGAGGCCATCCAGACCTTCTACGAGTCGCTGCAGTCCAACCCCGACTTCGCGAAGCTGGATGCCGCCTGGTCCACCTGCATGGCCGAGGCCGGTCACGACGGGTTCAAGACCCAGCCCGACGCCCAGAACTCGATCTACGAGCTGACCAACAAGTACTGGGAGAACGCACCGCAGGGCGAGGGCGAGATGGATCCGAACTTCGGCACCCCGAAGGATCCGGAGTACGCCAAGATCGCCGAGACGGAGATCCCGCTGGCCATGGCCGACCTCGAGTGCCGTGAGAAGACGGACTACCGCCAGCAGCAGCTGCGCATCCAGTTCGACATGGAGGAGCAGTTCATCGCCGATCATCAGGCGGATCTCGACGCGCTCAAGGCGCGAGTTGAGCAAGGACAGAAGTAGTGGCACGGGAGCACGACCCCTCGGCGCCGGAGGACCACACGCTGGCCGACTCCCTGCTGGCCGAGCCGGAGGAGACCGTGGAGCTCGGGCCCGAGCCTGAGCCGACGCCGCCCTCCGGCCGAGTCAAGGGTCTGGGGCGGGTGTTCCGGGGCAACCGGGCGGTCTGGATCACCGCGCTGGTCGCCGCGATCTGCCTGGTGGGCGGGCTGCTCGTCGGACGGTTCGTGCTCTCTCCCGCCGACGCCGCGGCGCGGGCATCGGCTCCCAACCCCGGCTACATCACGGTCGCGGTCGAATACGGCGAGTTGAGCAATGATGTGACGCTGCGTGGCCAGGTCGGCTACGCGGACGCCGTCGAGGTCAAGCTCGCCGCGAGCGAGCTCGCCGATGCCTCCGTGGCCACCGGCCACGTGCCGGACGTGGGCGACGAACTGGACGCCGGAGACATCGCGCTGGAGATCGCCGGCCGACCGGTCTTCGTCCTGCCCGGCCAGTTGCCGGCCTACCGGACGCTGCGAATGGGGATGTCCGGGCCGGACGTCTCCCAGTTGAAGAAGGCGCTCAACGCGCTGGACATCAAGGCGGGCAAGGGCGACACCTTCGACGAGACACTCGCCGAGGCGATTCGCCAGCTCTACACCGACTCCGGCTACACCGCCGCGGTTGACGCCGATGCCGCGGCCGGCGTTCGCGCCGCCCGCGAAAGCGTCCGGCAGGCCGACGAGGGGATCACCGCCGCCCGGAAGGCACTGCGGGATGCCGGCGCGCCGTCCAGCGCGGTGAAGAAGCAGTGGAACAACCAGGTCAACGCCGCCAATCGCGAAGTGACGGTGGCCAAGAAGGCATGGGACGCGGCCAGGGACGCCGAGCCCGCCGACCCGGTCGCCATCGCCTCCGCCAAGGCGGCCTGGGAGAACGCGAAGGACAACGTGGCGCTGGTCAAGGCCCAGCGCAAGGAGGCTCTGAAGAAGCCGGACACCTCCGACCAGAAGGCCGCGCTGAAGGCCGCCGAGCAGCGCCGTACGGATGCCGGCAAGGAACTGACCAAGGCCAAGAAGGCTGCCCTGCCCTTCCTGCCGGCAGCCGAGGTGCTCTACCTCACCGAACTGCCGCGCCGGGTGGACCAGGTGCTCATCGAACGCGGCGGCGTCATCTCCGGCCCGGTGATGAGCGTCTCGGGCGCCACCGTCGAGCTGAGCGGTTCGGCCGCCAACTCCGACGCCAAGCTGCTCACGATCGGCGACGAGGCCTTCTTCGAACTGCCGGACGGCACCGAGCACCGCGCGGTGATCTCCAAGATCGAGCCCGATCCGGGCGGCGGACGGGCGACCATCACCTTCGCCCCCGACCCGCTGGAGACCGAGATGATCCAGCAGATCCAGGGCAGCAATGTCCGGGTGAAGGTGGCCGTCGGCGCTACCGAGGGCAAGGTGCTGTCGGTGCCCTTCGCGGCGCTCACTGCCGGCCCCGGCGGGGAATCGCGGGTCGAGGTCGTCGAGGGCGATCCCCGCGACGAGAACGCCACGACCCGGCTGGTCGTGGTGACCCCCGGCCTGGCAGCCGGCGGCTACGTCGAGGTCACTCCCACCGAAGGCCAGCTGAAAGAGGGCGACCTGGTGGTGGTCGGAGCGTGAGCGACCCGCTGGTCGAACTGATCGACGTCACCCGCGCGTTTCCGGGTCCCCCGGAGGTGCAGGCGCTGAAGGACGTCAGCCTGACGCTCGGCCAGGGCGACTATGCCTCGATCGTCGGCCCCAGCGGTTCCGGCAAGTCCACCATGCTCAACATCCTCGGCCTGCTGGATCGTCCCAGCGTCGGTCAGTACCGGCTGGCCGGCACCCAGACGGCCGATCTGGCCGAAGACCAGCGCGCGGCCGTTCGCGCCCGGGTGATCGGCTTCGTCTTCCAGGCCTTCCACCTGATGCCTCATCGCAGCGCGCTCGACAATGTGCTGATGCCGATGCTGTACAGCGGCGTCTCCCGCGACGAACGCGAATCCCGCGCCCGCGCGGCGCTGGAGCGGGTGGGGCTGGGACATCGGATCGACTTCATGCCCGGCACCATGTCGGGCGGTGAGCGGCAGCGGGTGGCGGTGGCCCGCGCTGTGGTCAGCGGCCCGCGGTTGCTGTTGGCCGACGAGCCCACCGGCAACCTCGACCAAGCGACCTCCGGCGAGGTGATGGCCCTGTTCGAGGAACTCCAGGCCGACGGGCTGACCCTGGTGGTCATCACCCACGATCCGCAGATCGCCCAGCGCGCCTCGCGCCGGATCCGGATCCTCGACGGCCGGCTCTCAGAGGCCGCCTGATGTGGTGGCGTCGCAACACCGAGCCGGTCGACCCGGCTCCGGGCGGGAAGCCCGGCTCCGAGGCCCCGGATCCCGTCCGGGATGACGCGGCATGGGGCCCCGACGGCGCGGCCCTCGAGCCCGCCGACCCGGCCCCTGAGTTCACCACGACGATCCCCGAGCCGGTCGAGGGTTCGCTACCCGAGGTCGACATCTCCGACGAGATCGGCCTCACCACCGCCGGTCCCGACTTCATAGCGGGTGTGCCCGAGGCCAGCGCCGAGGAGCCTCCTGCCGAACCTCCTGCCCGTGGCCGGCGACGCAGACGGCGCCGATCCGAGGCCTCCGAAACCGAGTCCGCTACAGGCGTAGAGAAGCTCTCCCGTCGCAAGCGCAAGCGGCAGAAGCCGGAGCCCCTCGACATCTCGACCCTGGTTCCACCGGTGGACAGAGCCGACCGCTTCAATGCCACCGACCTGCTGGTCGAGGCGACCAGCGGCATCGGCTCGCGCCCCGGGCGGCTCGTGATGACCATCCTGGGCACCGTCCTCGGCATCGGTTCGCTGATCGCCACCATCGGCTTCGCCCAGACCACCGCCGGCCAGATCGCCCGGCAGTTCGACGCCGTGGCCGCCACCCAGGTGGTCATCACCCCGGCGACCGCGCAGACCGGCGGCGGCAGCACCGTCGCGACCACGCGGCTGCCCTGGGATTCCCCGGAACGGGTCGAACGGCTCGCCGGGGTGGAGTACGCCGCCCTGCTGACCGAGGTCAACCTGGGCGACGGCACGGTGACGGCGGTGCCGGTCAACGATCCGTCGGCTCCGGCGACCGCGCCGCCACCGGTGGTCGCGGCCTCGGCCGGTGTGCTGGACGCGATCCGCGGCCGGCTGGTCACCGGACGCGCCTTCGACGAGGGGCACGACCAGCGCGGCGATCGGGTTGCGATACTCGGCGCACGGCTCGCCGAACGGCTGGGCATCAACCGGGTGGACCGGCAGCCCTCCATCTTCATCTCGGGCCTGGCCTACTCGGTGATCGGGATCACGGACGACATGGCTCGGCGCGCCGATCTGAAGGACGCGGTGATCATCCCGATGGGCGCGGGCCGGGCGGACTTCGGCGTCACCGCTGCCAGCGAACTGCAGGTGCAGATCGTGGTGGGGGCAGGACCGCAGGTCGCCGAGCAGGCGGCGATCGCGCTCTCCCCCGGCTCTCCGGAGAACATCAAGGTCTCCGCGCCGTCCGGCCGCAGCGAACTCAGCGAGAACGTGCAGGCTGACATCAGCGTCGTCTTCCTGGTGCTCGGCGTGGTCGCCCTGCTCGCCGGCGGGCTCGGCATCGCGAACGTGACCATGCTCGGCGTGATGGAGCGGGTCGGCGAGATCGGTCTGCGGCGGGCGCTGGGCGCGACCCGGCGTCAGATCGCCGCCCAGTTCATCCTCGAATCGGTGGTGATCGGGCTCCTCGGCGGGCTCATCGGCGCCAGTCTCGGCGTCTTCGCCGTGGTCGGCGTCTCGCTGGTACAGCAGTGGACGCCGATCATCGATCCGCTGCTGGCCGGAGGAGCCGCCGTCCTCGGCGCCCTGGTCGGCCTGGCCGCCGGCTGGTTCCCCGCCCGCCGCGCCTCCCGGATCGAGCCGGTCAGCGCCCTGCGCGGCAGCTGAGCCCGGGGACGATCACCCGCGCGGACGCTCGGGCCGCAGACGCGGGAGGAACAGCGCGAGGGTGAGCAGGGCGACACCGGCGAGAACCCCGATGTTCACCACCAGTTGCTGCCAGGGCGCATAGCCGAGTTCGACGTCGTCCCCCCGGGGCAGCCACTTGAAGGGGGCGAGCACTCCCCACGCCACGTAGGCCAGGCCGAACCAGCGGTACCAGCCCGGCAGCCGCCGGGCCTGCCAGAGCACGATGCCGAGCGGCACGATCCAGACGTAGTGGTGCGACCACGAGATCGGCGATGCCAGCAGGCTGGTGATGCCGGCCAGGCAGATCGCCAGCCCCACCTCACCGGCCCGGTGCACCACGACCGCGGCCGCCACTCCCAGCACCACCACCAGCGCGCTGAGCACCAGGCCGCCGCGACTGGTCTCCCCCAGCAACCGCGTCCAGGCCCCCAGCACCGACTGGTTGGTGGCATAGACGATGCCGGAGTTCAGCCCCGTCTCCCCGGCCAGCAGACCGCCCCAGTAGTGCAGCGAGGCCGCGGGCAACAGCAGGAACCCCAGCCCGGTAGCCGCCACGAAGGCGGCGAAGGCGACCAGGCCGGGCTTGCGGCGCCCGGCGAAGAAGTTGTAGGCCGCGACCACCGCGGGGGTGAGCTTCACGGCGGTGGCCAGACCGGTCAGCCAGCCTTCGGGAGCGATCCGGCGGCTGAGCAGTCGCGGGCCGGGCATGGAATCCAGGACGGCTGCCGCCACCAGCAGGATCCCCAGCTGGCCGAAGCCCAGCGTCTCGGTCACCGGCTCGACGAAGAGCACGCAGACCGTGGCCGCCAGGCTGAGCCGCCAGCCCGAGAAGCCGAGCCGGTACAGCATGGCAGCCAGGGCCCCCACGCAGAGCACGAGCCAGCCGATCGCGGCGGCCTCCACGCCCACCACCGCGAACGGGACGGTGAGCAGGGCGGCGAAGGGCGGATAGATCCACGGCAGGCCGTCGGCGTTGAAGAAGTCCTTCCCGGCCAGGAGCAACTGTCCGGTGCGGCGATAGACATCCAGGTCGATCATCCCCGGCCGCCAGGGCCACAACGTCGATCCCGGGATCTGGGTTCCGGCCACGTAGAGCGCGGCGAGCAGCGGCGGGATCGTCCAGCCGACCCAGCCCAGCTTCTGCGTCAGCCGGCTCACCACGCCTCCTTTCGACCGAGGTTCAGCCTACCGGCGTGCCGAAGCCCGCTACCGTCACAGCACCAGCGAGGTGCCCAATCCGATCATGACCAGCGCGATCACGCCGTCCAGGATCCGCCAGGCCACCACTGTCGACAGCCAGCGTCCGAGGAAGCGGGCACCGTAGGCCAGCGAGAAGAACCAGATCACGCTGGCGGCCATCGCGCCGCCGGCGAACAACCAGCGCTGTTCGCCGTGCGTGGCGCCGACCGAGCCCAGCAGGAAGACCGTGTCCAGGTAGACGTGGGGGTTGAGCCAGGTGAGGGCCAGGCAGGTCAGGGCCACCGGCCACGCGCCCCCGCGAGGGCCCGCGCGCCGCTCGTCCAGCGATGCCGGAGCGGGTTCGGACGCCTCGGCGTGCAGCGTCTGCCCGGACGGGAACAGCGCTCGCCGGCCGGCCAGCACGCCGTAGCCCACCAGGAAGATCGCTCCCGCCCAGCGCACCACATCGACCAGCCACGGCAGCGCCTGGGTCGCGGCGCCGAGGCCGGAGACGCCGAGCAGAATCAAGGCCGCATCCGAGACCGCGCAGATCGTGGCCACCAGGCCGACGTGCTCGCGCCGGATCCCCTGCCGCAGCACGAACAGGTTCTGGGCGCCGATCGCCACGATCAACGAGAAGCCCAGCCCCAGGCCGGCCAGCACCGAATTCACGCCCCGACGATACGGGTGTACCGGCGAAGCCGGTCGCCCGTCCCACGTCGTCCCGGCAGCGCCCTCCCGGCTCCCGAGCGACCGGCGGATCGGCGCCGGTGGCCGTGAGAGGACTCTCATGCTGGCTTCCTGGTCGGCTCATGGAGGTGGGATTGGCTGGAGCTAACCCTGAAGGAGGCACCATGAAGATCACCCGTTCCACCGCAGCCTGGGCCGTCACCGGCGCCATCGGACTGAGCATCGCCGGCGGCATGGGCCTGGCCTGGGCAGACACCCCGACGCCGGAACCGTCCGCCACCGCGAGCGCGACCCCGAGCCAGACCACCACCCCGAGCGCGACCCCGTCCGGCACCCCGAGCGCCACCCCGTCGGGTACTCCGAGCGCGACTCCGTCCACCAGCCCGGGCGCGACGCCCACCTACACCGCCAACACCGCTCCCTCTGCGCGTACGGCGGTCAGCGCCCAGACCATCCGGACGGCGCCGTCGGCCAAGACCCCGCGGTCGCCGAAGTCCCCGGTGAGTGCGAAGTCCCCGGTCAGCCCCAAGTCACCGGTGAGCGCCAAGTCGCCGGTGTCCCCCAAGTCGCCGGTGTCGGCCAAGTCCCCGGTCTCCCCCAAGTCGCCGGTATCGGCCAAGTCCCCCGTTTCGCCGAAGAGCCCGGCGAGCCCCCGTAGCGCCCGGAGCGCGGCTTCGGGAGACTGACCTTGTGAGTGCGTTCGCTGAGGAGACCGAGCTGCTGACGTCCCCCGAGGCAGCGGATCTACTTCAGACGGCGCTCACCGGCGATCCAGAGGTCGTCCTGCCGGGCTTCACCGCCCGGCTGGACGACCTTCACTATCGTCCGGGCTCTGAGGTCACGGCGATCTACACGGTGAGTTTCGACACCCCGGACGGACAGACCACCGAACACCTCCTGGCCACGACCGCGGCCGTGTCCGGAGAGGTCGCCACCCTGACCCGGCAGGACATCACCCTGCGGGTGTGGCGGCATCCCGCCGATCCGCGCCTGCCCGGGCTGGCACCCGCCTGCGATCCCGCCACCGTGCTCGGCTGGCTCGGCGACGCCGAGCCGCGCCTGCGGGAGGCGGCCGCGCTCCACCTCGAACTTCTCGCCTACCGCCCGCTGCGCCGGGCGGTGCTGCGCGCGAGCGCGGACGGCGAGCACTTCTACCTCAAGGTGATGCGACCCGGCTACGACGATCGGCTGGCTGCCAGGCAGAACCTCCTGGCCGCCGTCGACCTGACCGTGCCGCTGCTGGCACGGCCGGTGCCCGGGGTGCTGATCTCTCCGAGTGTCCCCGGCCGGTCGCTGGCGCACCGGCTCGTGGAATGGCAACGTGGCAGGGCTCCGCTACCCCAGCCCGGGGAACTCCTCGCCCTGCTGGACCGGCTTCCCGCCGGCGCGCTCGATCTCCCCCGGCGTTCTTCGTGGAGCGAGAACGTCGAGTTCCACGCCGCCACCGCCCGCCAGCAACTCCCCGCCGAGACGGCGCGCATCGACGCGCTCGCCGCGCGGGTCGCAGCGGTGGCCGGCCAGGGCCGGCACGGTCCGGTGGTACCCACCCACGGCGACTTCTACGAGGCCAACGTCTTCGTCGAGGACGACACGCTTCGCTTCATCGACGTCGACTCGGTGGGCCCCGGGCTGCGCGAGGACGACCTGGCCTGCTGCCTGGCCCACCTCGCGGTGCTGCCCAGCCTCGATCCGAACGCCTACCCCCGCGTCCCCGAGGTGCTGGATGCCTGGCAGCACGCCTTCGAGCAGCGGGTCGACCCGGTCGACCTGCGCGCGCGGATCGCCGGGGTGCTGCTCAGCCTGGTCGCCGGAGCCGAGCCGGATCAGGCGCTGCGCCGCCTCGAGATCGCCGAGCACTACGCCGTCTCGATGCACGAGCGCTGAGCGACGCCGGGTCCCGGTTCATGAGAGAAGTCTCATCCGGATGCAGCGGTTGCCCTCATCCGGCGCTATTAGCCTGGAAGGGTCGAAGGGAAAGCTCATGCCGCTGTCGAAATCCGCGATCGCCTGGGCGGTCTCCGGCACCCTCGGGGTCGGCACCTGCACCCTGGGCATCATGGCGATGAACTCCGGCGTACCGGCCGGGGCCGATCCGCAGCCCGCGATCGTGATCGGCGCCACCGCGCCGGCCTCGCCCACCGCGACGCCGAGCGCGTCGCCGGCCAAGCCCAGCCCCACCGCACCGATCCTCACCGCTGCGACCGCGCCCACCGCGGTCACGGCGAAGACCCCGGTCTCGGCCAAGACCCCGGCCACCCCCAAGAAGAAGGTCACCAAGCAGGCGGTCTCACCGAAGACGCCGGCTTCCCCCAAGACTCCGCGTTCGCCGCAGACGGCCCCCTCCCCGGTCAGCCCGGCATCCCCGATCAGCGCGAACTCCGGCGACTGAACACGCGCCGGTCAGCGGCGATGCCAGGCGTCTTCGGACGAGATCAGCCGCTGGACGCTCTCCGGCAGGCGTCCGGCCACCAGGTCGGCCACCGTGGTCGATTCGAGAATCTCGCGCACCGCGGCGCGCACCGCGACCCAGACATCGGTCAGCGCCTGCGCCGCCCCGGGGTAGGACACCCCCTCCGGAGCGACTCCCCGGACGGCGGCCAGCGGCCCGTCGACGGCCCGCATCACGTCGGCCAGGGTGATCTCGCCCGGCGAGCGGGCCAGCTGGAAGCCGCCGCCGGCGCCGCGCCGCGAGGTGAGAATCCCGTCCCGGACCAGGTCGCGCAGGATCGACTCCAGGAACTTGCCCGGCAGGCCCTGGGCCTCGGCCAGGTCGTTGCGGGAGAGCGGCCGTTCCGGCTCGGCCGCCAACTCGGCCACGGCACGGAGTGCGTACTCGGCGCGCGCCGTGACCTGCATCCTTGCCCCTTCTACAGCCGCGTCGCTCCCAGCCCGCGGTTCCTACGAACGATCTCGGTGAGCTTGCTGAACAGCCCGTCGAACACCGTGCCCAGCACCAGGACCACGATCATGATAGCCAGCAGCGCCGGAGCATTGGCGAACTCGCGGTAGTACTGCAGCTGCACGCCCAGCGAGGGCTTGCTGGCGATGATCACCAGCAGCTCACCGGCCATCAGCGACCGCCAGGCGAAGGCCCAGCCCTGCTTGAGCCCGGCGACGTAGGTGAGCAGCGCGGAGGGCAGGATGACATAGCGGTAGATCGTGAACCCCTTGGCGCCCAGCACCTTGGCGGTCTGAAGCAGCGGCGGCGGGACGTCGTCGATGCCCGAGATCAGCCCGTTCGCGATGGACGGCGCCGCCCCCAGCACGACCACGAAGGTGATCGCGTTCTCGGTCAGCCCGAACAGCAGGATGGCGAACGGGAACCAGGCGATCGACGGCATGGTCTGCAGGCCGGTCAGCATGGAGCCGATCGCGGCCCGCAGCACCCCGGACGCCGACACGGCGATTCCCAGCACCGTCCCGATCAGCAGGGCCAGCGCGAAGCCGAGCACGGCCCGCGCCAGCGTGTTGCCGAGTGCCTGCCAGAACTTCGGCTCGCCGAGGAAGGCGAGCAGCTCGGCGCCCACCTCGCCGGGCGAGGGCAGGACGTAGTCGGGCTTCCAGCCCGTCCAGAACACGATCTGCCACGCGGCGACGGCCAGGGCCACGGCCAGCAGGCCGGGCCAGACCTTCGCCCAGACCCGCCGCGGCTGCCGCGACGGAGCCTCGGCGGGTTCCGGCGCCGGGGTCGGCAGCGGCGTCCGGGGCGTCGCCAGTTCCGCGGTGTGCGATACGAGGGTCATGACGCCAGCCTCTCCAGCGCGGAGGCGGTGTCGTGCAGGTCCATCAGCTGGTGCAGAATTCCCGACTGCTCCGCCACGGCCGCGTCCTCCATGCGGCGCGGACGAGGCAGCGCGATGGCCACGTCATCGACGATCCGGCCGGGCGACGGGCTCATCACGACCACCCGGTTGCTCAGCCGCGCCGCCTCCCGCACGTTGTGGGTCACGAAGACCACCGTGATCCCCCGCTCTATCCAGATCCGTTCGATGTGCTCGTGCATGCCGTCGCGAGTGATCGCGTCGAGCGCCGCGAACGGCTCGTCCATCAGCAGGATCCGGCAATCCTGCGCCAGCGACCGGGCCAGCGCGACGCGCTGCCGCATGCCGCCGGAGAGCTCATGGGGACGCTTGTCGCCGGCCTGCGGGAGCTGGACGATCTCCAGCAACTCGGCGACCCGGTCACGCCAGCTCTGCCTCGGCACTCCGGAAAGGCGCAACGCCAGCTCGATATTGCCGCTCACCGTCAGCCACGGGAACAGGTTGGCATCCTGGAACATCATGCCGACCCGATGGCCGTGGGTGTCGACGCTGCCGGAGGTGGGCTGCGTCAGGCCGGCGAGCAGCGACAACAGCGTGCTCTTGCCGCAACCCGACCGCCCCAGCAGGCAGACGAAGTCCCCGTCGGCCACCTTCAGGCTGACCTGGCTCAGCGCGGTGGTGCGCTGCCCGTGACCCCCGAACACCTTGGTGACGTTCTCCACCGTCAAGGCGACCCCGGCGCTCATGCGTCGCTCACCTCCGCCTCGCCGCGCTCCTTCAGCAGCCCGTTGAGGAGGTCGAGGGAGTACAGGCCGGACAGGTCGGCGGAATCCAGCAGCCCCACCTCGCTGGCGTGGGCCGCGCCCTCCCGGAGCGTGCTGGCCAACGGATCGGCGGTGAACACCACGTTGCCCCAGGCCTGATCCAGCACCTCGGCGTTCATCGGCTTGCCCGAGATCTCGGCGATCGAATCGTTGACGATCTTCTTGGAATCCTCCGGATCCTCGGCGATGTACTCCAGCGAGTCCAGCAGCCCGGAGAGGAATGCCTTGACCTGATCGGGATGCTGCTCCAGGAACGCGGTACGCACGATCACGTTGGTGACGATGAACCGTCCGTTCGGCCAGAGATCCGGCTCGTCGACCAGGACATGGCCCCCGGCCTCGCGCACCAGCCGGGTCGCCCACGGCTCGGGCACCCAGGCCCCGTCGATCTCCCCGGCGGAGAAGGCCTGCAACGCCGTGGCATTGTCCTGCGGCATGATGCTCACGTCGCCGCCGCCCTCGGGGGTGGTCTCGAAACCCTGCTGCTTCAGCCAGTACCGCAGGGCGACGTCCTGGGTGTTGCCCAGCTGGGGCGTGGCCAGCTTGGTCCCCGCCAACTGCGAGGGCTCGGTGATGCCCTCCCGCACCACCAGCGCCGCACCATTGGCCGCGGCGCCGGCGATCACCCGCAGCGACTGGCCCTTCGACTGGGTGTAGCCGGTGATGGTCGGGTTCGGCCCGATGAAGGTGATGTCGACCGATCCGGCGTTCAACGCCTCGATCGCGGCCGGGCCGGCGTTGAAGGTGACGGTCTTCAGCTCGGTCCCCTCCCCCAGCGCATCGGCGAAGTAGCCCTTGTCGACGCCGACCAGCGCCGGCGCGTGCGTGAGGTTCGGGAAGTAGCCCAGCGTCAGCGAGGCCGCCTGGCCGCCTGGCTCGCCACCATCGGCGGCACCACTACTGCACCCACTCGCCAGACCCAACGACAGCGCTGCCGCCAACGCGACGATCCTGCTCATCCGGATATGCATATTCCCCCCAAGTTCCCTATGAATCCGATGAACTCTATTAGATCAGTAGGATTAGTAGGAAGCAAGAGTGTCCACGGAACGGTCAGCCGGAATCAGACGAGGCGGTAGCCCATGCCGCGCACAGTCTCGAAGTACTCCGCGCCGAGCTTGCGGCGCAGGTAGCGGACGTAGACGTCGACCACGTTCGAGCCCGGATCGAAGTCGTAGCCCCAGGCCCCGGAGAGCAGCTGCTCCCGGCTGAGGACGTGCCCCGGATTGCGCAGGAACATCTCCGCCAGGGTGAACTCCCGGGCGGTGAGATCGACGCTGCGACCGGCCACGGTCGCCCGGCGGGTACGCAGGTCGAGGCTCCACTCACCGTGGGTGAGCACCATCGCCGATTCGGCGGCCTCGCCGCCGTCGGTCCGCAGCCGCAGCTGGATGCGAGCCAGCAGCTCCTCGAAGCTGAAGGGCTTGGGCATGTAGTCGTCGGCGCCGGATTGCAGCCCGGCCACGGTGTCCGCGACCGACGAACGCGCGGTGAGCATGATCACCGGAGTGGTGACGCCCTGGCCGCGGATCCGCGAGAGCACCTCGAAGCCGTCCATGTCGGGCAGCCCGACATCCAGCACGATCAGGTCGGCCTCGCCGCCGATCGCCAGGCTGACCGCGTTGTAGCCCGAATCCTCGACGATGGTCGCGAACCCGGCGGCTTTCAGGCCCTTGGCGATGAACGCGGCGATCCGCGGTTCGTCCTCAACGATCAGAATCTGGCTCATCGTCCTCCTCCTGGTGGGGCGCGGCTTCGGTCGGGATCACGATGGAGATGCGGCTGCCGACGTCCGTCATCGACTGCACGTCGATCCGGCCGCCGTGGGCGTTGGCGATGGATGCCACGATCGCCAGCCCCAGGCCGGTGCCGGTGCCGCCTCGTCCCAGCACCTTGCGGCTCAGGATGCGCAGCCGTTCGTCCTCGGGGATGCCGACGCCTTCGTCGCGCACCCAGAGCCACAGTTCGCCCTCGGCCAGCCGGCTGCCCATCCCCACCGTCGAGCCCGGCTCGGAGTACTGCACGGCGTTGGCCGCCAGTTGCAGCCAGGCCTGCGCTATCCGCTGCGGGTCGAGCGCCACCTCGGCGTCGGCGAGCTGGTCGAGCACCCAGTGCCGATCCCCCAGGCTGCTCGCCTTGGCCAGGGTCTCGTCGGTGAGCCTGGCGACGTCCACCGGCTCGGTCACCACGAAGTCGGGCTGTTCGGCCTTAGCCAGGGTGAGCAGATCGTCCACCAGCCGGCGCATGCGGTCCAGTTCGTCGAGCACCAGGGTGCGGGTGGCTGTGACGTCGCCGGGGTCGGCGGCGTCCATCAGCTCCAGGTGGCCGCGGACGATGGTCAACGGCGTCCGGAGTTCGTGGCCGACGTCGTCCAGCAGTTCACGCTGCGCGCTGACCGCCGATTCCAGCCGGTCGAGCATGCCGTTGACGGTGCCGGCGAGCGCCGACAGGTCGTCGTTGCCGCGCACCGGGATCCGCTGCGAGATGTCGGTCTCGGTGATCCGCTCGGCGGTCTGCCGCATCCAGCTGATCGGACGCAGCAGCCGTCCCACGACCAGCCAGATCAGCATCGCCACCAGCAACAGCGCACCGATCGCGATCAGCGAATAGGTGATGTAGACCGGCTGCAGGACGGCCCGCTCCAGACCCATGTCCGCGACCCGCACCAGCGCGCCGGACGGGTCGCCTGCCAGGCCGCGGACCGGCACCACGATGTAGCGGTACTCCCGGAGCGCGGTGGTCAGGTCGCCCTGCACCACCTGGTCGCCGGCGGCCAGTGGCAGTACCGCCGCCACCAGTTCCGGGTCGTCCTCGGGGCGCAGCACCACTCCGTCCGGTGCGGTCCAGCGGATCCGATTGCCCAGAACGGCGAAGGAGCCCTCGGCCGGGGGATGAACGGCGCGTTGCATGCTGGCCCGCAGCAGCGCCTCGACCCCGGTGAACGGTTCGCCCGTTTCGGGATCGTTGCCTTGGGCGAGCTGCGCCACCTCGTCGGCGGCCTGGGCCAGGTCGCTCGTCACGCGTTGCCGGGTGCTGGCCTCGCCCTGGATGTAGATCACCGCGCCGGAGAGCACCAGCGCCAGCCCGGTCAGGATCATGACGGCCGCGATCACCCGGGCCCGGATGCTCCAGGCGGTTCGCGTCGCGGTCACCGTCCCAGTGTGCCGGACGCTCGCGCTCTGGCCGACCACCATGAGAGGACTCTCACCCGCGCCGACCCTGGGAGGATTTGCACGCTGGATGGCCTGCAGCGCCGGAATTCGGCCTGTTCGCGGCATCTTCAGGGCGTTTTGTCCCGTCGATCCAGGACGGCCACCCGCGTGCGCCGGGCGGGCGGCTGTCGGGTCACTACAGTGAGCGCATGAGCGCGGCGGGTCAACGGAGTTCTCTGACGGCGCGGCAGCGCGTGCGAGACCTCTACGCCACCCCGCTGGGGCGTGACATCGTCGACAAGATCCTGCTGCAGAGCGGCGTCTCCCCGTCCGTGACCCGGCTGGCCGGCGGGCTGCGGCTGTCGACCCTGGGACGGTTGGCGCAGCGGTTCACCGGGCCCGGCCTGATGGACGCCCTGCTCGGCCTGGTCAACGCCCACGCCGCGCCGGTGCCGGATGGCGAGCCGGCCGATGCCTGGTGGCGGGAGGCCGTCTTCTACCAGGTCTACCCACGCTCCTTCTGCGACTCCGACGAGGACGGCATCGGCGACCTGCGCGGCATCATCTCGCGGCTCGACTACCTGGCCGACCTCGGGGTCGACTGCCTGTGGCTCTCCCCGATCTTCGCCTCCCCCAACCAGGACATGGGCTACGACATCAGCGACTACCGCGACGTGATGGCCGAGATGGGCACGCTGACCGACGTCGATGAGTTGATCGAAGGCTGCCACCGGCGCGGGATGCGGATCATCCTCGACCTGGTGGTCAACCACACCTCAGCCCAGCACACCTGGTTCCAGCAGGCGGTCGCCGATCCGGACGGCCCCTACGGCGACTACTACATCCTGCGCGAGGGCTCACCCGACCAGCCGCCGAACAACTGGGATTCCTTCTTCTCCGGCCCGGCCTGGCGCTGGGTTCCCGAGGCGGAGCGCTGGGCGCTGCACCTGTTCGCCGATCACCAGATGGATCTCAACTGGGCGAACCCGGCCCTGCGAGCCGAGGTCTCCGACATCGTGCGCTGGTGGCTCGACCGCGGCGTCGACGGCTTCCGGCTGGACGTCATCAACTACATCTCCAAGGCCGACGGCCTGCCGGACGGCAACCGGTTCGTCGGGGAGTTGATGGAGTTCACCGGCGTCGAGCACTACTTCTACGGCCCCCACCTGGACGATCACCTGCGCGAACTGCGCCGGGAGGGGTTCACCCGCCCGGACGGCAGCGTCGCGGTGATGGTCGGCGAGACCCCCGGCATCGGCATCGAGGGGGCGCGCCTGCTGAGCAACACCAGCCGGGCGGAGATGGATCTCGTGTTCAACTTCGACGTGCTCGACCTGCCGGGCCGCACCCGCTGGCACGACTATCGCTACGACCTGAACTACCTCAAGCGGTTCTGGCTGGGCTGGCAGGAGCGGCTCCGTCCGGGCGACTGGATCGCGCTCTTCCTCGACAACCACGACAACCCGCGGATGCTCAGCAAGGTGGCCCACGGCGCGGAGCGGGATCCGGCCGTCCGCGCCGCGATCGCCAAGCTGCTGGCCACCCTGCAGCTCACCATGCGCGGCACGCCCTTCCTCTTCCAGGGCCAGGAACTGGCCGCGGTGAACCAGTCCTTCGCCGGCCTGGACGACCTGCGCGACGTCGAATCGCTGAACCGCTACCGGGAGTTGCTGGACGCGGGCACCACGCCGGAGGCGGCCTGGAACGAGATCATGGCCGGCTCCCGCGACCATGCCCGGGTACCCATGCGCTGGGGAGATGCCAGCGACTTCGGGCCTGCCGCCTGGCTTCCCGGCAAGGACGAGACCCCTGGCTTCACCGCCACCGAGCAGCAGGCGGATCCGGATTCGGTCTGGCACTGGTACCGCCGGCTCATAGCGCTCCGCCGGGAGCACCCCGCGCTGACCCGCGGCTCCTTCACTCCGGTAGCCCCCGGATCCAAGGACTACCTGGGCTACCTTCGCGAACTGGACGGCGAGCGTTGGCTGATCGAGGCGAACCTCTCCGACCGGCCGCTGCGCCGTCCCCGCCATGGACTAGTGGCAGAACCCGTTCTCGGCCCTTCCCGCGGCTCGGTCATGACGCCCTGGGAATCCACCCTTGGCCGCGTCCGGACCCCATCGAAGCCCACGCCGGCAGACTGAGCGCTTTCGACCGATGCGGACGAGCCAGCAACCGGGGATCCCGGCGTGGGCTGAGCGCCAGAACGGCCGTCGGGCCGGTCTGGCGATGGCTCGGGCGTACCGCGAACGTCCTCTCAATGTCCCTCTGGAGGTCCACGCCCCCAACGATCCGGATTGGCCCACCGTCCGCATACTCGTCGACGGCTTGAATCCATTCGCGAAGATCGCCGGATTCGACGTCGAGGGCCGGCCCTCGGCGAAAGGGAGTGCTTCAAACATGGTGGTGGCCGGCGCTCGCCTTTGCAGGGGAGGCTCGCGCCGACCGCTGTCAACGCTAGATGGACGGTCCGTCGCCGCGTCATCCCCAGTACTAGGGGATTGGTCCCAGTACCAGGGGATTGGCCGGAAACCCGGGCAGGCCGTCCGCCTCACCCCGAGACCCTGATCGTCCCGGACGGCGGGGAGTGTTACCTTCGACGGACAGCTCCCGATCACGAAGGATCCACGTGAACCCGCCCGAATCCCGTCCACGCCTGGTGGCGACCGACATCGACGGCACGATCGTGCCCGCCGGCGGCACGCTCAGCCGTCGGACCCGCGCGGCGCTGGAGCAGTGCGTCGACAACGGGATGTCGGTGGTACTGGTGACTGGACGACCGCCCCGCTGGCTCGGGCCCGTCGCGGAGGCGATCGACCTGCCGGGCGCGATCATCGCCTCGAACGGGTCGATCCTGCTCGACTCACGCTCTCTCGCGCCGCTGCGGGTGGCGACCATCGCGGCCGGGGTGGCTGCCGAAGTCGTGCGGATCGTGCGGGAGGTAGCCCCGCAGGCGGCCTTCGCGGCCGAGACCGTGGACGTCCTGCGGGCCGGGCCCGGCTACGAGAACGCCCGGCGCCATCGACCCGCTCCGTCCGGCGGGCTCGTCCCCACGCAGCGCGCGGTGATCCACACCGACTCCGACGAGGCGATGCTCGCCACCGACACGCTCACCAAACTCGTCGCCCTCGATCCCCACGCGGATCCGGACCGGCTGCTCGACCAGACCCGGGACGCGGTCGGCCACCTGGTCTCGGTCACCCGATCGGTCACCGGGCAGGCTCTCATCGAGTTCGGCCCGGATGGCGTGACGAAGGCCACGGCGCTGTCGGACTACGCGGCTTCGCTGGGAATCACGGCGGACGAGGTGATCGCCTTCGGCGACATGCCCAACGATGTCGAGATGCTCCGCTGGGCCGGACGCGGCTACGCGATGACCGGCGCCCATCCCGACGCCACCGCAGCGGCGCCCTTCCTGGCGCCGCCGGCGGAGCAGGACGGCGTCGCCCAGGTGCTGGAGGCAGTGCTCGCTGGCGAAGCAGCCGGATCCTAGCCCCGGCCGGGCGTCTACGTGGCTCGCCGTTCCCCACGAGGTCGCCAGCCGTCGATCACGTCCCGGCTCACCTCTGCCAGGGGAATCAGTCGGGGCAGCCGTTCCGCGGTGGCCCGGTTCGGCCATAGCCGCCACTTGCCCACGACCAGCTTTCCCGGGCCGACGCCGGCGACGGCCGCCCAGTCGATCGACTTCACCACGAGACGCTCCAGCGCCTCGGCATCGTTGATACTGCGCCGCTTGCGGTAGGTGTCGTAGTAGTGCTCGACCTGCCGCACCACCTCGGCCCGGTAGCGGCCCAGGCGCCAGTAGCCGAACAGCAGCAGCGCGCCGTAGGCCAGAATCACCAGATTGATCAGCACGGCATTCGCCTGGTAGACCGCGAGCAGACCCTGGCCCCAGTCGCCCAGTATCTTCTCGACCAGCCACTCGCTCACGAGTCCAACCGCCCACGGTCTCGACGCGACTCAGGCAGGTCAACCGACATGGTCATTCGTCTTCCTTTCCGGAGCCCCCGGTGAAGAGCTGAACCAGGCCACCAGGGTCGGCGCTGTCGATCAGCGCCCGGCCGACCACCACCGAGTCGACCCCCATCGCGGCCAGGGATTCGGCATTGTCCTCGCTCACGCCGCCGTCGACCCAGAGCTCGACCCCAACGGCCCGCGCGGCCGCGGCGGAGGCCGGCAACGTGGCGAGCATGCCGGTGAGGAAGTCCGGATCCGGCTCAGGTTCGGTGGTGAGCTGCAGCACGTAGTCGAGGTGCGGCGCGAGCCGTCCCAACTCCGGCAGGCTCGTCACCGGGTTCACCGCGAGGCCCGCCCGCCAGCCCGCCTCCCTGATCTGGCGGAGCACCCGGCGCGGATACCGGGTGGCCTCCAGGTGAATCGCCACGCTCCGCAGGGGCAGCCCCCGCAGTCGGGCGATGGCGAACTCCGGGTCTGCCACCATCAGGTGAACGTCCACCGGGAGCCCGCCCCATGCCGCCACGTCCTCGACCACCCGCAACCCCAGCCCCAACTCGGGGACGAAGTGGCCGTCCTCCACGTCGATGTGCAGGGCGTCGACGCCGCTCTCGCGGAGCCTTTCCAGCACATCGCCCAGTTCGAGCAGGGGCGCGGAGATGATCGAGGCCGTGACCAGCATGGCGTTGCCTACGCGGAGACGGGCTTGGCGTCGGGATCCGCGATCGGCAACAGCCGCTCACCGAGCGGGAACTTCTCCTTGAGGATGTACAGGCCGCCGACGAAGAGCAGGCTGACGATGATCGCCACCACCGCCGGGGTCTGGTACAGGTAGTAGAACAGGTAGGAGATCGGGTTCGCACCGTCGCTCATCACCGTGAACTGGCTGTATCCCTCCGGCAGATCGACCGCCGCCGAGTTCCGCACCATGTCCGTGATCGCGGGGGCGAGCTGGGTGGCGAACATCAGGCCGATGCCCATCACGATCGCGCCCAGGATCACGATCATCAGCAGATCGCCGGCGACCAGCGGTGCCAGCAGCGCCGCCACGAACGGCCCGTCCGCCAGGTCGACGAACGGCAGCGTCCCGTTGCCCAGGGGCGCGAGCGCCAGCGCCAGCGCGATCTCCACCGGCACCATCAGCAGCCCGCCGGCGATGACGGCCGGGTTGCCGATCAGCACGGCGGCGTCCAGGCCGATGTTGATCTCGCGTCCGGCGAACCGCTTGGACATGAAGGTGGACGCGGCGTCGGCCAGGGGCGCCAGGCCCTCGACCAGGATGCCGACCATCCGGGGGATGAGCAGCATGGTCGCGGCGATGTTGACGGCCGTGGTGAGCGCCGCCACCGTGTCCTGCCGCGCGGCCAGCGCCAGGGCGAGACCGATGAGGAAGCCCAGCACCATCGGCTCACCCAGCAGGCCGAGCCGGCGCCGGGTGGTGTCGGGATCGAGACGGAGCTTGGACAGACCCGGGATCTTCCGCAGCACCCACGCGAACGGGACGGCCAACAGCATGTAGCCGGCCGACTGCAGGTGAGGGATGGAGATGCCGGGCAGCTTGAAGAACCGGCGAACCAGCGGCACCGACCAGTCGGCGAGGAAGAGGGCGATCACGAAACAGATCAGCGCCGCGAAGAGCGCCATCCAGAAGTTCTCGGTGACGAACAGCACCAGCGCACCGACGAACGCCATATGCCAGTAGTTCCACAGGTCGATGTTCAGCGTGTTGGTCACGCTGACCGCGACCAGCACCAGGTTGAGCACGATCCCGACCGGGATGATGATGTAGCCGACCGAGCTGCCGAAGGCCAGCGCCGAGGCCGCCGGCCAGCCGATGTCCATGACCCGCAGCCCGGTGCCGGAGGCGTCAGCGAAGGCCTCGCCGATCGCGGACACCGTGGAGCCGAGCAGGCCGACCGTCAGCCCGATGCCCACGAATGCGATCGCAATGGTCAGGCCGCTACGCGCGGCACGGGAGAATTTGAGCCCGAATACCAGGCCGACAATGATGATGATGAAGGGCAGCACAATGGTCGCCCCCAGGCCATTGAGGATATTCCCAACGCCCGCCAGGATCTCGTCGAACTTCATCGAGAGATCTCCTTTCCAATAAGTGAAATGAAACTCTTATGAGCGAGCCAAGACTTCGGCCAGCTCTTCGAGCACGGCCTGCTGACCTATTCCGGTGAGCAGCGCCACGCCGTTGAGCACTGGCACCACTTCGGCGAACTCATCCGGCATACCGGTGGTGGATACGATCGCGTCGGCGTCGACGCGGTCGACGGACAGCTCCGAAACCCGGTACTGGGTGACGTGGGCGTCGATTCCCCGCTCGCGGAGGAAATCCTCGACCTTCATTCGGACCATCGTGGATGTCGCCACGCCTGCGGCACAGACGACATAGACCTTCTTCATCTTCTCTCCTTCCCCATTGACGCCCGCTTGAGCGCGACGTCCCGCAGGCTGCGAACCGTCTGTATCCACTCGACTTGCCTCGGTTGGGGTCGGACGGGCGCGCCGACCCCAACCGGCAGACCTCGGTGTGGTCAGGCTCCGCGGAACCTGTTGACCTCGGCCATGAACTCGCGCACCCGGGCCACGTCGGTGGCGTTCTCGAAGATGCCGTCGACCTTGAAGGCCGTCCCCACCACCGCGCCGTCGGCGATGCCGAGCAGGTTGGCTGCGGTGTCGACCCGGACGCCGGTGTTCGCCAGCACCGGGACGTCGCCGGCGGCGGACTTCGCGCGCCGGAGGATCTCCGGGTCGGTGGCGGAGCCGGCGGTGGCGCCGGAGACGGCGAGGGCGTCGGGCTGGCAGTTGAAGACCGTCGTCTTCGCGATGCTCTCGATCTCGCGATCGGCCAGGTAGGCCGCGGCCTCTGGCACGATGTTGTAGATCATCTTGACGTTCTGAGCGTCCACCCGCCGGCGGTGGCGGGCTGCCACGCCGACATCGGTGTTCCACAGGCCGAAGTCACTGGCGTAGACCCCGCTGTAGATCTCCCGGACGAAGCTGGCCCCGGTCGCGGCAGCCAGGTCGATGGTCGCCAGGCCGTCCCACAGCACATTGACACCGTGGGGCACGGCGATCTCGCCCAGCAGCTCGCCGATGACCCGCGCCATGGTGATCGCGGTGATCGGCTCCGTCTTGGTCAGGTAGGGCAGCGAGAACTCATTGGAGAACATCACCGCGTCGACGCCGCCCTCCTGCAGCGCGACCAACTCGCGCCGGGCGGCATCGGTGATCGCGCGGACGCCGGCTGCCGAGTCGTAGCTCGGATCGCCGGGCATCGGACGCATGTGCAGCATCGCGATGATGGGCTTCGATTTGCCGAATGTGTCTTCAAGCCAGGTCATGGCCTTCTTCCCTTTCGTTGACGACCGATGGGCGGGTCACCCATCGGGAAAGTCGTGGCGGGAGCATCACGTCGCCTGCTCCGGCTCGGTGCAGATGACCTCGGTGCCCGCCTGCCGCATCGCCTGAAGAACGGGGTCGTCCTCCGGAGCGTCGGTGACCAGGACGTCGATGTCGCTGGCGGGGCAGATCTCGCACAGGCTGACGTGCCCGATCTTGGACGAGTCGGCCAGCGCGACCACCCGGCTGGCCCGCGCGATCGCCAGCCGCTTGACCTCGGCCTCTTCCAGGCCGTAGTCGGTCAGGCCACGCTCGAGGTGGACCCCCGCGGCGCCGACGAAGGCGGTGTCGACGTTGTAGCCACGGACGGTGCGCTCCGCGTCGGCGCCGACCAGGGAATGCTCCTGCCGGCGGATCAACCCACCGGTGACGATCACGCGGATGGAGTCGCTCTCGCTCAGGGCGATCGCGGCGCGGAGATTCGGCGTGACCACCAGCAGATCGATGTCGAGCATCGCCAGCCGGCCGGCGAACGCGGTGGCGGTGGTGCCGGCGTCCAGGAAGATGCTGTCCCCTGGCCGCACCAGGGCGGCTGCGGCGGCGCTGATCTGCTCCTTCGCCTCCCGGCCGGCGAGCTCCCGCTCCCCGACCGGCGGCTCATGCCGGCGCGAGACGACCGAGATCGCTCCGCCCAACACGCGGCGGGCTTCGCCGGCGGCCTCCAGGGCGTCGATGTCGCGTCGGGCCGTCATCTCCGAGACCCCGAAGTGCTCGGCGAGCCACACGTACTCCAACTCGCCCCGGGCGCGCAGCAGCCGCTGGGTCTCGCGTCGCCTCTCACCCGTCAGCACACCATGAAAATTACTGACAGGCTTCGTGAACTGTCAACAGATTCACACGGAACTGTGTGAAAGTTGTCAAATACCCACAGCTCTCCGGGGCACCAGCGCCCCGGGCGGGTTCTCCACGAAGGACCGGATCACAACCGCGCAACGGGGCCGCGTAGCCCCGGATCGCCCGTCCGGCTGGACAGAGCGGCCTGATCCGCGTCCATGACCGGTTCGAACAATGGACGGATGAACGCACCGACATCCTCCACCTGAAGGGCCCAGGCCAACGCCCACAGCGTCGTCATCCGGATGTCGTTGACACCGCGTCGCCCGTTCAGGATCTCGATGACCGTGGAACGATCGAGTCCCGATCTCATGGTCAGGTCGTTGATGGAGAGCCCGCGCTCTTCCTTGAGTTGACGGACCTGCCTTCGCCAGCCGTCCCAATCCAAGCTCGGCGGCGGGATCAACCCAGGCGGAACTGCGGCCACCTCGCCGCTGCTCCATCGGTGGGATATATCCGCCATGCGACAAGCTGACTACGGTTGGGCTCTCGGTGAGAGTGGGATGCATCCCACCTGGGGAGGGCTGAGATGACTGGTCCCGTTCCTACCGGCAAGGGCTGGCACCCGAACTCCGAGACCGGCGGCACCTCTCAGGAGATCCAGGTCGACGCCGGCAACGACCGATTGGGGCATACCCGCCACGGGGCGGGCTCGCCCTGACTATGCTGCCGAAGGTGGGATACATCCCACGTTAATCGCACGGTGTCGTGGGAGGTTGGAGATGCGAAGGCTTCGCTTGACGATCGCGCTGGTCCTCGTTCTTGGTCTTGGTCTTGCGGGCTGCGGATCACCCGCTGCCCCCGTGATGCCCGATGTGCTGGGCAAGACCCTCGATGTTGCCAAGAGCGACATCAAGCGCGTGGGCTTCAAGGACACGGTCGAGGTGCTGGGCGGAGGCCTCTTCGGCATCCTCGATGAGAAGAACTGGATGGTCTGCGAACAGACACCCTCGGCGGGAGACGTCATAGCGGACAACCCCCGACTGGTAGTCGATCGCTCCTGTGGCGACGAAGAGCCCGAGCCGAGCGAGACGCCGGCCGCACCCGAGCCAAGCGACACGCCGGCCGCACCTGAAGCCAGTGCGGAGCCGTCCGAGGAGGCATCGGCATCCGATGACGACGAAGACGACTCGACCGATGAGGACCGGGACGATCGGGCTGAGTCCGCGATGACTTTCGAGGAGGACTTCACCGACGAGTTCGAGGGGATCTTCGGCTACCCGCCGGACCAGCAGATCATCGACATCGCGACAGATTTCGCTGAGGAGACCTGCAGCACGCTCGATCAGGGTTCGACCGTTGAGGAGATCCTCACGAATATCGTCGCTTCAACCGATAACACCGATTCGCAGACAGCACTGGCAATCGCCGCGGCGGTCGGCATCCGGCACTTCTGCCCGGAACACGAAGGCCAGCTGCCATGACCTTCCGGTCCGCGATCAACGGGTCAGTGCGCGGGGGGTGTGCACCCGGGGACGGCCGAGGTGCACTTCGCCGGTCTGGGCGGCGGTGAACAGGCGGGTGTCGCCGCCGGTCAGGTGAAGATGCTTGACCAGGGAGGTGAGCTGGGCGACCTGCTGCTGCAGATCCTCCAACTCGGCTTCCAGCGCGAGGATGCGGCGGATGCCCTCCAGGTTGATGCCCTCGGTCTGCGAGAGGTGCTGGATGTGGCGCAGCTTGGCGATGTCCCGCAGCGAGTAGCGGCGGCCCCGGCCGCGGGTCCGTCCGGGCACCACCAGACCCAGGCGGTCGTAGCCGCGCAGGGTCTGGGGGTGCATCTCGGCCAGTTGGGCCGCCACCGAGATCACGAAGATCGGGGCGTCCGGGTCGATCCGGTCGGGCAGCTGGGCGCTCATCGGGCATCCTCGAAGAGCTTGGCGCGGGGGTCTCCGCCGCCGGCCAGCTCGGCGTAGGCGCGCAGCGCGTCCGACGCCTCGGAGTTCAGCGCCTTGGGCACCTCGACCTCGACGGTGACCAGCAGGTCGCCGGGCTCGCCCTTGGCGGTCGGCGCGCCCTTCCCGCGCACCCGCAGGGTGCGACCGCTGGGCGTCCCGGCCGGAATCCGCAGGCGCACCTTCTGCCCGCCGAGCGTCGGGACGTCGATCTCCGCGCCCAGCGCGGCTTCGGCGAAGGTGACCGGGACCTTGACGGTGAGCTGCTTGCCCTTGCGCGCGAAGACCGGATGCGGACGGACGTGCACGGTGACGTACAGGTCACCGGCGGCGCCGGAGTTCTCACCCGGCGACCCCTTGCCGGTCAGCCGGATCCGCTGACCGTCGGTCACCCCGACGGGAATCCGGACCTGCATGGTGCGGGTCGAGCGTCCCCGTCCGGAACCGCCGCAGGTGGGGCACGGGTCCTCGATCACCAGGCCACGGCCGTGGCAGACCTCGCAGGGCTCACTGATCGAGAACATGCCACCCGAGGTGGAGGTCTGCATGCCGCTGCCCTGGCAGGCGCGGCAGACCTGGGGCGCGGTGCCCGGACGGGCACCGGTTCCGTGACAGGTGGGGCAGGCGGTCTCGGAGACCGTCTGCATGCTCACCGTGGCGCCCTCGACCGCCTGGACGAAGTCGATCGTGACCTCGCCCTCGATGTCGTGGCCGCGGCGCGGGCCGCGGGCCTGTGAGGCCCGCCGTCCGCCGCCACCGAACAGGCCGCCGAAGATGTCGCCGAGGTTGCTGTCGCCGACATTGCGGAAGAGGTCGTCCATGGACGGACCGCCGCCGCCCGAGCCCGAGCCGGGGAACCGGAAGCCGACCCCCAGCAGTCGCCGGGCCTCGTCGTACTCCTTGCGCTTGGCCGGATCCGACAGCACGTCGTTGGCCTCGGAGATCTCCTTGAACTTCCGCTCCGCCTCGGGATTGTGCTGGTTCGCGTCCGGGTGGTTCTCCCGGGCCAGCTTGCGGAAGGCCTTCTTGATCTCCTCCGGCTTGGCGTCCGAGGAGACGCCGAGGATCTTGTAGTAGTCCTTCTCGAGCCAGTCTTTGGTGCTCATCGCGCCTCCTTTCGTTGCTCGCCCACGGCGCCGGCTTGCGGTCCCTCGATCGTCATCCCGACGTGGGCCGGGATGACAGGAGTTGTCTGGTCAGGCTGGATCTGCCACCCCCACTCGCGCGGGGCGCAGTACCCGATCGTTCAGCTTCACGCCCTTCTGCATCACGGCTGAGACCACCGTCTCGGTGATCTCCTCCTCGCCCGGGTAGGGCATGTGCATCAGGGCTTCGTGCACCTGCGGGTCGAAGACGTCGCCGACCTCGCCGTACACCTCCAGGCCGTACTTGGCCGTCAGCTTCTCCAACTCGTCGGCGACCAGCTTGAAGCCGCCGACCAACTCGTCGTGCTCGCGCGCGGCCTCGATGCTGTCCAGCACCGGCAGCAGATCGAGCACGACGGCTTCGACTCCGCCGGCCCGCGCCAGGCCCCGGTCGCGATCCACGCGCTTCTTGTAGTTGGCGTATTCGGCCTGCAGGCGCTGCAGATCGGCAGTGCGCTCAGCCACCATCTCTTCCAGTTCGACAGCCTTCGCGGTCGCGATGGGGTCGGCCCCCACCGGGGACTCGCCCGGCACCGGCCCGGCGGACGGGGTCCGCGGCTGGCCGGTCACCGGATCGATCCGCCGCCGGTCGCGGATGGTGGGACCGGACTCCTCAGCCCGGTCCCCGCCCTCCGCCTCCGGCACCTCAGGGGTCTCCTGGGGCGTGGGTTCGCTCACTTGTCTTCCTTACCGTCCTCGTCCACGATCTCGGCATCCACCACGTCGTCGTCGGACGGCGGCTGGGTCCACTGCTGATCGCCCTCGGCGGCTCCGGCCTCCGACTGCTGCGCAGCCTGGGCGGCGGCGTACATCGCCTGGCCCATCGCGGACGCCTTGGTGTTGAGATCGTCCATCGCGGTCTTCACCGCGTCGTCATCGGTGCCCGCCAGGGCCTCCTTGAGCGTGGCGACCGCCTCGACCACCGGCGTCTTGACCTCGTCGGTCAGGGTCTCGGCGTTGTCGGCCAGCAGCTTCTCGGTACGGAACGCCAGCGCGTCCGCCTCGTTGCGCAGTTCGACGGCCTCGCGCCGCTTGCGGTCCTCCTCGGCGTGCGCCTCGGCCTCACGGACCATCCGGTCGATGTCGTCCTTGCCCAGGGCCGAGCCGCCGGTGACAGTCATCGACTGCTCCTTGCCGGTGGCCATGTCCTTGGCGTGGACGTGGACGATGCCGTTGGCATCGATGTCGAAGGCGACCTCGATCTGCGGGACGCCGCGCGGGGCGGGCATCAGGCCGGTCAGCTCGAAGTTGCCCAGCGACTTGTTGTCCCGGGCGAAGTCACGCTCGCCCTGGTAGACCTGGATCATCACCGACGGCTGGTTGTCCTCGGCGGTGGTGAACACCTCCGAGCGCTTGGTCGGGATGGTGGTGTTGCGCTCGATGATCTTGGTCATCACGCCACCCTTGGTCTCGATGCCGAGGCTCAGCGGGGTCACGTCCAGCAGCAGGACGTCCTTCACCTCGCCCTTCAGCACACCGGCCTGCAGGGAGGCGCCCAGGGCCACGACCTCATCGGGGTTGACGCCCTTGTTGGGCTCCTTGCCGCCGGTCAGCTCCTTGACCAGGTCGACGACGGCCGGCATCCGGGTGGAGCCACCGACGAGGATGACGTGGTCGATCTTGGCGACCGAGGTGTTCGCATCCTTGATGACGGAGTTGAACGGCGAGCGGCAGCGGTCGAGCAGATCCTGCGTCATGCGCTGGAACTCGGCCCGGGTGAGCTTCTCGTCCAGGTGCAGCGGGCCGTCGGCTCCGGCCGTGATGTACGGCAGGTTGATCGAGGTCTCCTGGGTGGCCGACAGCTCGATCTTGGCACGCTCGGCGGCCTCCTGCAGCCGCTGGCGGGCCATCTTGTCCTTGGAGAGGTCGACGCCGTAGGCGTTCTTGAACTGCGTCACCAGCCAGTCGACGATCCGCTGATCCCAGTCGTCGCCGCCCAGCCGGTTGTCGCCCTTGGTCGCCTTCACCTCGAAGACGCCGTCGGCGATCTCCAGCAGGGAGACGTCGAAGGTGCCGCCGCCCAGGTCGAAGACCAGGATGGTCTGCTCGTGGTCGCCCTTGTCCAGACCGTAGGCCAGGGCCGCGGCGGTGGGCTCGTTGATGATCCGGTCGACCACCAGGCCGGCGATCTCGCCGGCCTCCTTGGTGGCCTGCCGCTCGGCGTCGCCGAAGTACGCCGGAACGGTGATCACCGCGTTGGTGACCGGCTCGCCCAGATAGGCCTCGGCGTCCCGCTTCAGCTTCTGCAGCACGAAGGCGCTGATCTGCTGGGGACGGTAGGTCTTGCCGTCGATGTCGACCTTCCAGTCAGTGCCCATGTGGCGCTTGACGGAACGGATGGTGCGATCGACGTTGGTGACGGCCTGGCGCTTGGCGACCTCGCCGACCAGCACCTCACCGCCCTTCGCGAATGCGACGACCGACGGCGTCGTGCGAGCGCCCTCGGCGTTGGGGATGACCGTCGGTTCGCCGCCTTCGAGGACGGCGACGACGGAGTTGGTGGTGCCGAGGTCGATGCCGACAGCACGTGCCATGGTGGATACCTCCAGTGAGTTCGTGGTTCGCGATTGAGCCTAGCACGCTCAATCACAGGGTTGAGTACACCAGACTCAACTATGGGTGGGCTGTGGGTATTCCCACCTACCGACGCCTTGAGCCCGGCTTGAGAGTTCCACGGTTGTAACTCAGAGGTTCCTCAGCTTCATTGCTAGCGTCCACGAAGTCGCACCTCACCTGGCTCAGGAGTCTCATATGTCACACCGGCACGGTCATCGTGTCTGGCTACGCGCGCTGGCGCTCCTGACCGCATGGCTGCTCGGCGTGACCCTGCTCGCGCCCGAGGCGGTCGCCGCCAGCCCCAAGCCGCCGGCGGGGCTGACCAAGGTCGCCACCGCGACCACCTCGATCCGGGTGACCTGGAAGCCGGTCGCCAAGGCCGCCAAGTACCGGGTCAGCTACGCCAAGAAGTCCAGCTTCTCCGGGGCCAAGACCAAGACGACGACGGCCGACGCGCTGGAACTGACCGGCTTGAAGGCGAAGACGACCTACTGGATCCGGGTTCGTGCCCTGGACGCCAAGGGCAAGACCCTCACCTCCTACTCCAAGTCGATCAAGGTCAAGACCCGGAAGAAGGGCAGCTACTCCCTGCTCTCCCCGGTCGGGCTCACGGCCGGCACCCTCACGCCGACCACGGCAAAGCTGAGCTGGAAGGCCCGCGGTTCCACCAAGCGGTACCGCCTGCAGTACTCGACCTCGTCGAGCATGAAGAAGCCGAGCTACACCAGGGTCACCGGTACCTCAGGCACTCTCGCCGGCCTCAAACCAGGTACCACCTACTACGTCCGGGTGCGGGTGATCGACTCCAAGGGACGCAACCTCAGCCAGTACAGCCCGGCGGCCAAGCTCACCACGAAGAAGTTCGCCGGCGCACCGGGCGGCATCACCGTCTCGTCGAACACCACGACCTCGGTCACCCTGACCTGGCCGGCGGTCGCGGGCGCACCGGGCTACCGGGTGAAGTACGACGCCACGCCGTGGAAGAAATCCCAGTACGCCTACACCACCGGCAACACGATCACGCTGAAGAAGCTCACCCCCGGCACCCGGTACTGGGTGAAGCTGCGGATCGCGACCGCCAAGGGATCCTTCCTGACGGCCTATGGCGCCAAGACCGCGGTCACCACCGCCGGCAACCCGCTGGCGCCGGCTCCGTCCCCCCGCCCGACGGCCTCGCCCACCCCGACCCCGAAGCCGACTCCCTCCCCGTCGGCCTCACCCTCCCCGTCACCGACCCCGAAACCCACGCCGACGCCGACGCCGACGCCGACGCCGACCGGGAGTGTGCCCACCGTCTCCCCCACCACCGCGCCGCCGGTGCTCACCCCGGGTGGACCGGCTCCGACCGGGCTGGTGGCGACCCCGATCGACGCCACCTCGGTGAAGCTCACCTGGAAGGCGATCGCCGGGGCCCCCCGCTACCGCGTCAAGTACGACGTGGATCCGTGGAAGAGCTCCCTCTACGCCCACACGACCGAGACCTCGCTCACGCTGACCGGCCTCACCCCGCGCACCACTTACTCGTTCAAGGTGCGGGTGATGGACACCGCCGGCAACTTCCTCACCGACTACGGCACCACGGCCAAGGCCACCACCCCGGCGAAGCCGGTTCCGCTGGTCGCCGGTTCGTACAACGTCCGTTGCCACAACTGCAATTCGGGCCTGGCCGAGGAGAAGCCGTGGACGACCCGCCGCGCCGCGGTCGTCAGCACCATCAAGGCCGAGGATCTCGACGTGGTGGGTCTGCAGGAAGCGCAGCAGTCGTGGCTGATCAAGCCGGACGGCAGTACGCAGAACAAGTCGCAATTCGAGGATCTGGTCGAGCAGCTGGGGACGCCCTGGACGCTCACCAGCCCGGCGCGCAACAACTGCGTCAAGTCGACCACCCCGACCAACTGCGTCTACGCCGACCAGGGCGCCTCCAAGGGCACCAAGATCATCTATCGCTCCGACCGGCTGAAGCTGATCGCCAGCGGCAGCGTCGAGCTTTCCCGGCTCACCTCGGGCGCCTACGAGCGCTACCTGGCTTGGGCGACCTTCGAGCAGCGCGCGACCGGCCAGCGCTTCTTCTTCGGCGACATCCACCTGGAGCCCGACAACGACACCGCCGGCCAGACCGTCTACCACGACCACCGCGCCCGGCAGGCCCGGGACGTCCTGGCCGCCATCAAGGCGAAGAACACCGCGAACCTGCCGGTGGTGCTGGCCGGCGACCTGGCTTCCAGCCGGGCCGACAATCCCAGCAACGCGCCCTACGACGTGCTCACGGCAGGCGGCCTGATCGATCCGCTCGGCAATGTCAAGGGCTCCACGACGCCCGTGAAGCCGACCGTCGAGAAGCGGATCAACACCAACTACTACAGCTTCAACGGCTGGGCGCGGCGGGCCCGGCGCACCACGACGCAGGTGAACGGGGTGCACGTCGACGCGATCCTGACCACGCCGATGCGCGTCTCCGAGTGGGAGATGTCGGTCAACGTGGATGCCGACGGGTTGTTCGTCGGCACCATCCCCTCCGACCACAACCTGCTGAAGGCGACGGTCTGGCTGCCGGCCGGCTGAGCGGCGCTGACCGGCCTCAGTTGCGACGCTGCACGCGGACGGCCTGCTTGGCCGTCCGGGCGAGGTCGTCCTCGCCGACGGGCTCCGTAGCGGCCAGCTTGGGCAGCGAGAACAGCCTCTCGATCACCCGCTCGGAGCTGTGCCCGTCGTCGTGGGCATTGAAACGCTCCTGCCAGGCCGCGTACCGGGCGGCGTACCGCTCGGCGTCGCCGGCCATCGCGCCGATGGCGGTCAGCACCTCGGCTTGGGTGAAGGCCACCGGCCCGGGCGCCAGTTCGGCGAGGTCGAAGTACACCCCGCGCGTCTGGTCCCGGTAGGCCTCCAGGTCGGGGGTGAAGAAGATCATCGGCCGGCCGGTCACCGAGAAGTCGAACATCACCGAGGAGTAGTCGGTGATCATCGCATCGGCGGCCAGGAAGATGTCCGCGGTGTGCGGATAGCTGGTGACGTCGATCACCCCCGGAACCCGGACGTTGTCGCCGCCGCGCAGGGTGCGGGAATGACCGCGCAGCAGGATGACGTAGTCGTCCCCCAGCGCGCGCGCCATCTCGGGCAGGTCGAGGAAGTCGACCAGCAACTCCTCGTTCTCTTCCCGCCAGGTGGGCGCGTACAGGATCGCGGTCTGGTCCGGACGGATTCCCAGCAGTTCTCGGATCGGCTCGCGGGCCCCGGTGACCAGTACGTCGTTGCGCGGGTAGCCCTCGGTCCAGAGCGGCTTCTCCCAGGCGTAGGCGGAACGGAAGATCTCCGCGGAGTGCTGGTTCTGCGCCAGCAGAATGTCCCACTTCGCGCGCTCCAGCGCGAGGAAGTGCTCCTCGTCCTTGCTGAACGCGGTGCGGTCCAGCCCGATCCGCTTGAACATCGACCCGTGCCAGGTCTGCAGCACCACCTGGAAGGGCTGGTGCTTGAACTTCTGCCGCAGCCACTCGTTGGTGATCACGTACCGGCTGGTGAAGCGGGCGTCCCACCACGCCTTGGTGCCCTTCAGCACCGGGATCGAGCCCTCGGGTACTGGCACCGACAGGTCGAGGACGCCCCAGTACCGCGGCAGGTCGGGGAACCGGCGGGCCACCTCCCGATCCAGCGCATAGGGATTGCAGGTCGCCGCCCGGCCGTTGAAGCTCTCGAAGTAGACCGCCTCGACCGGGGCGTGGCTGGCCTTGTGGTACTTCAGCTTCAGCGCGGCCTGTTGGTAGTCGCCGATCTCCTTGTCGCCCAGCGGCGGCCGGAGCTGGAAGGCCAGCCGCCGGCCGGCGGTCACGCCGGTGCGCAGCTTGAACCAGGCGCAGGAGAGCTTCTTCGGGGTCTGCCGGATCACCGCGCTGGTCGCGGCCACCCGGAACCAGGCTCCGTCGGCGGTCTGGCCGCGCAGCACGTAGCGGCCCGAGGCCGGCGCCAGCGGCGGCCCGCCCCAGGCGCTGACCAGCATGGGCACGAAGGCATCGAATCCGGTGCCGGTGAAGGTGAGCTCGGCGCCGATGTCGATCCGCGGCCCGGTCAGCATCAACCGCGCGCCGGTCAGGTCGCCCAGCACCCGGCCGGTGATCCGCAGCCCGACCCGATCGCCGGTCTCCAGGGCGACGGTCTCGGCCAGCAGCATCGCCGGGGTGTCCCGCACCAACAGCGCCGCGCCCGGGCCGGCGTAGGCGTACAGGCCCTCGGGGGCCTCGACCGGCCCGTCGCCGTCGTCCAGCGTCGAACGCACCGTGGTGAGGTTGCCGGCGGTGTCGGTGGCCTCCACGCGATGGTTCAGCAGGGGCAGCACCTGGCCCAGGTGCTCGGGCGAGGTGGCGCCCTCCCGCTCCCCCGGCTCGCCGATGCTGGTCGGACCGTCCGGCCCGCACTCCGGCACCTCGCCGCTCAGCCGGTACCGTCCCGGTGCGATCGAGGCGACCTCCAGCGCGACCTTTCCACGTGGCGAGGTCAGCGCCGCATGCGCGATCGGGAAGTCCTTGGTCGCCACCGTGATCGCCAGCCGCCGGCCGTCGATCTCGGTCGCGACCTCCCGGACGCGGGGGCGCACGGCGGCGATCACCAGGCCGCGCTGCGGCTCCCAGCGCGGCCGCAGCTGGCGCTCCTCGACGGTGTGCGTGGTGAGGTGGGCTGCCGATGCCGTCCGCACCAACTGGGTGAACGGGCCGGTCACCACCCGGTCTCCGGAGTCGACCCGCACCATCACCTGCCACTCGCCCGGCTCGGCGAGCACCGGGGCCAGGTCGAGGGTGGCGACGAAGCCGAAGTGCCCGTAGTCGACCGGCATCAGCCGGGCACGGACATTGGCCTGGCTCTCGTAGCGATGGCGGGCCTGGGTCGCGATCCGGCGGCGCGGCCGGCGCCGGGTGAGGATCACCGAGATCTGGGGCCGGGCCTGGTTGCTGCCGCTGCCCCGTTCGTAGGCCCAGCCGGCGATCTCCAGCGTGGCCGGCCCGACCCAGCGGGCCGCCTGCAGCCAGGCCACCCAGCCCAGCCGCCGTCCGGTGACGACCCGTACCACCGACCGGGTGACCCGGCGACCGGCCAGGTAACCGGAATAGAACAGGCCGGATCTGGCCCGCAGTGCCTTACGGGCGAGGGTCTCGACGCGGTTGAATTTCTGTGCCATCGCAGGGTCAGCCGAAGTGCTCGGCGTCGGCGCGGGCGCGCTCGATGATCTCGGCGATGGCGATCGACTCCGCTGCGCGCAGCTTGAACGACTCGCGGTTCTCGCTGCGGATCAGCTGGGCGAACTCGGCCAGCTCGTAGCGCAGCCCGTCGCCGTCGAACTTGTAGTAGTACTTCTTGTTCTGCGAGGAGTTCTCGAACCGGGTCTCGAAGTACTCCGTGAGCCACCACGGCGCCGGCACGTGGACGTAGCCGTGGCTGCCGGCGACGATCAGCTCGCCCTCGGCCTTGACGCCGATTCCGGTGCGTGCCGACGCGATCGCCTGCGGGTAGGTCAGGTCGATCCGGCTGAACACCTCGACCTCGCTGCCCTCGGGCCGCAGCGACTGGGTGCGCACGCCGGTGAAGTCGGTGCCGAGCAGCTTGACCACCGCCAGCAGCGGGTAGGTCGCCAGCTCGGAGATGCTCCCGCCGTCCGGGCCCTCGAGCTCCCGTCCGGAGTCGACGAGCTTGGTGAAGGTGGCGTCCACGGAGCGGATCTGGCCGATCGAGCCCGACCGCGCGATCGCCACCATCCGCTGGAAGCCGGGCGCGAAGGCGGTCTTGATGGCCTCCAGCAGCACGACGCCCTTGGCGGCGGCGCGGTCGAACAGGTCGGCGGTCTGCGCGCGGGTGAGCGACATCGGCTTCTCGCACAGCACGTGGACGCCGGCCTCGATGGCCTGGCAGGCGTAGTCGTAGTGGCTGCCGTGCGGGGAGGCGATGTAGATCGCGTCCACGCTGCCGAGCAGTTCCGACAGCTCCGGCGTGGCACGCTGCAGTTCCAGCCGGTCGGCGAAGGCCTGCGCGCTGGCGAACCGGCGGCTGTAGACGGCCTCCACCGAGATCCCGGAGACGTAGCGGGCCTCGGCGACGAAGCGGGCGGCGATCCGTCCGGCGCCGATCACGCCCAGCCGGATCACCCCGCTGGTCTCATTGCGCAACTGGGTGGAGGAGACGCCCTTGGTGCGTTCCAGGTAGACGACCTCGCAGTAGTCGGAGAGGTAGTCGAACTTGCCGAGCCAGTCGGAGCCGATCGCGAAGATGTCGATGCCGTGCTTCTGGATGTCCTGGACCTTCTGGCCCTCGTACTCCTCGATGATCACCTCGTCGGCCAGACCGGAATCCTGCACGTTGCGGATCCGCTCCATCAGGCTCTGGCGGACATTGAGCTTGCCCCGGGAGTCGTCGTAGTTCTCCGTCGTCACCCCCACCGTCAGGTGGTCTCCCAGTGCCTTCGCCCGCTCCAGCAGACGACGGTGTCCGTCGTGGAACAGATCGAAGGTGCCATAGGTGATGACGCGCATTCTCTTCCTTCCAAGGGCTCGCCGCGCCGGCTGCTGCGCCCGACGCGGTGGTGGTTAGATTGTCGCAGATCCGACGGAAGGGGACAGCAGATGCGGATGCCCGATCTCGTCCGACGCGTCGTCCGCAGGCTGCGACCGGCGCCCGCACCCGCCGGAACGGCACCCCGCGCGACGGTGAGGCCGCTCGAGCCGGTGCCCGCCCGGCAGCCCTTCCCGCCCGGGAAGTACCTCTATGCCGTCAACGCGATCCCTCGCAACTACGCGGGCCGGAGCGCGTCCATACTGGCCAAGGCCCGGATCTTCGCCGACCAGGCCGGCGTCGAATCGACCCTGGTGACCTTCCTGCATTCCAGCGAGTTGGCCGACATCGAGCACGGCCTGGCCGAACGCGGGGTGATCGGCGACAAGGTGCGGTTCGTCTGCCTGCACGACTACTACCCCGACGACACCGTCTACTCCGGACCGGACATCAGCTATCCGCTGGAGGAACCCGGCATGAGCTGGGTGAAGGATCCCGACCACGAGATCTACCGCTTCTTCGACGGTGACGGGGTCTACCGGTTCTACAAGCGCTACGACCATGCCGGACGGCTGATCGTGCGGGACTTCTTCAACCCCAACCGCGGGCGCACGCTACGCGAGGAGTTCCGGCTCAACGGAACGCTGCGCCGCCGCGTCCACATGGATCTGCACTACAACCTGCCCCGGCAGGAGATCCACTACCGGGCCGATCAGAGCCCGTCGTTCAACGTGTGGTGGGTGATCGACCCGCGCACCCAGCAGCGCAGCGTCGAGCGGGTGACGGTCTTCGACGCCGACGGTCGCCCGGCGGAGGTTCACGACAGCCTCGATCCCATCAACCACCTCTGCCTGGATCGTCTGATCGGCGACGACCAGGCCTTCCTGATGTGCGAGGACCGCTACCTCGACCGGGGGCTGCTGAATTACGCCAATCCCCGCGCCAAGACGATCTACGTACTGCACAACGCCCACCTCAAGGAGCCCTACGACGATCCCCGGGAGATCCGTCCGGGCTACCGTCCGGTGCTGGAGGCGCGCGACCGGGTCGACGCGGTGGTCTTCCTCACCGCGACCCAGCGGGCCGAGGCGGAGGCGAAGTACGGCCGGGCCGACTCCTTCAAGGTGATCCCGCACGCGGCCTCGCCGGCGGTGCCCGATCCCGGCGTCGTCCGCGACCCGTTGTTGGTGATCATGATGGCCCGGCTGGAGCACCAGAAGCAGGTCGATCACGCGATCAGGGCGTTCGCGATCGTGGCCAAGCGGGTGCCCGGCGCTCGGCTGGAGATCTACGGACGCGGCCCCGATCAGGCGATGCTGCGCGACCTGATCGCCGATCTCGGCCTCACCAAGCGGGTGAAGCTGATGGGCTTCACCCGGCAGCCGGAGCTGGCCTATCAGCGCGCCTCGCTGTGCCTGCTGACCAGCCGGTTCGAGGGCCTGGGCATGATCGTGCAGGAGGCGATGACCTACGGCTGTCCCGTGGTGAGCTACGACCTGCGCTACGGACCGGCCGACATGATCACCGACGGGGTGGACGGCTTCCTGGTGCCCTACGGCGACCGGACGGCGATGGGTGAGCGGGTGTCCGCGCTGCTCACCGACCCTCCGCTGCTGGAGCGGGCATCCCGGGCGGCCGAACGACGGGCGCACGACTTCAGCGAGGCGGTCTTCGCCGACCGCTGGTCTGCCCTGTTCAACGAACTGGCCGCAGCCGAGAACGAGCCCGGCTGACCGACGGGCTCAGCCCTGATGGGGCGGGTCGGAGTCGTCGGACCCGGCCGCGTGCCTGGGCTGGTCGGTGCTGCGGCGGCGGGCCACCACGAGAGCGCCCACCGCGACGGCAGCCAGCCCGGCGCCGATCGCGACCAGCCAGCCGGTCGGGTTCTGGGCCTCGCCGGGCAGTTCGTTCCCGCCGGGCGGCTGGGTCGCCGTCGGCGACTCGACGGGTGCCTGCGTGGGCGACTCGGTGGTTGGTTCGGTGATCGACGGCTCCGGGCTGGTGGTCTCCCCCGGATCCACGGTCTCCTCCGGCTCGGCGGTCACCGAGGGGGCCGGGCCCGGGTCGTCGATCTCGGGCGGCTGTTCCTCGCTGCCCACCCAGGAGTCGTCCACCTCGGTCCAGGTGCCGGGCCCGTAGGCGAACTGGAAGGCGCCGCCGCGGGGTTCGCCATCGGCGTCCTCGGTGCGGTAGATGACGGTGTAGGTGTCGCGCGGCAGATTGTCGATCAGCTGGGTGGTGACGTTGGTTCCCTCGGGGATCAGCGGCCCGGTGGCGACATTCTCGCCCGCGCTGTTGTGGACGACGATCGCAGCGTAGGTCGCGCTGGCCTCGGTCTTGAACACCAGCGTCACCCACCCCGGCGCGCTGTCGAGCTCCTCGTGCGCCTCCGGGGTGCTCAGTACCAGGTAGTCGTCCGCCGCCTGGGCCGTGGTCGCCGGCGCCCACAGCAGCAGGGTCGCTGCCAGAGCCGCCACCATCCGTCTCGTCACCGCAGCCTCCTTCGTCGGGATCCTTGCCAGCGTAGCTCAGCGGACCAGGCGCCCTACCGCGCACATCGGCCGCGAGGCATTTCCGGCCGTCAACGGCGCTTCCGGCCTCAGTTATACTGACCTGAACGGAACCTAAGAAGACCGCGCATGTGTTGTGCCTGGCGCCGCGCATGATGGCAGGGAGATCTGAATGCAGGGAACGCACAGCCGCGTGACGGTTGGACGACGAATACTCGTAACGCTCGGCGCGCTGGGGCTCCTGGGTGCCTTGGCCGTCCCACCGGCCTCGGCGGCGGACTTCACCATCGATCCGAAGACCGGCGAAGCGGCCCAGGTGGGCGACATCACGAACCCCACCAAGAAGGTGCCGGCCAGCTGCCCGACGTTCACCTCGGAGCCGCGCGCCATCGAGGCCTGGTTCAACACCGACGACATGGACTACCGCGGCTACATGGATCCGAAGAACCAGCGGCCGTGGAGCTTCGCCAACAAGACCGCGCAGGTGATCTGCGGGGCGGCGAAGGGCTCGACGATCCAGATCGGCATGTACTTCATCCGGGCCATCGGCACCGAGGAGCGCCCCGAGACCGACTCGCAGATGGTGTGGAACGCGCTGCGCTACGTGAACAAGAAGCGCGGGGTCAAGATCGAGATGGTGCTCGACGGCGGCGGCATCACCTCCGCGGCCGGCAAGGCGAGCATCCGCAAGGAACTCTCCGACATCGTCAACATCAAGTGGTGCTACAACGGCTGCTTCAACGTCAACAAGTCGAGCAAGTTCCCGTGGGCGATCAACCACGAGAAGTTCGTGGCGATCAGCAAGACCAACTGGGGCACCAAGTCGAAGGACGCCAATGTGGCCGACGGCGGCCCGGCGGTCTACTCCTCGTCCGGTCAGTTCGCCCGCTCCCAGGTGCGCACCTACTGGCAGGAGGCAACGCTCTTCTACGGGGACCGGGAGCTGTTCAACCAGTTCAACGCCCGCTTCGAGATGATGCAGCTGTGCACCGGCAAGAGCACCGGCGGCAAGAACTGCACGAAGTCGAAGCTGAAGGCCGCCGCCAAGGCGGCCAAGACCACCTTCACCCTGAAGAAGGAACGCGGCATCTGGGTCGACAAGACCTACCGGCACTACACCGATGCCGGTCGCGGGACGACGGTCTCGTTCAGCCCGCAGGACAACTTCGTCACCGACTACTACACCTCGCAGATGGGCAACGTCGACTGCAAGGTCGACAACAAGATCCGGATCGCGATGTACCGGCTGACCGAGACTCGCTCGGCGAAGTTCATCGAGGTCATCGGCAAGCTGAAGAAGAAGGGCTGTGACGTCCAGGTGCTGCTGTCGCAGACCGGCGGCGCCCAGACCATCTCCAAGGTGGTCTCCAAGGCGATCAAGACCGCGAAGCTGGGCAAGCAGGTGCGCTGCACGGCCACCCCGATCCACACCAAGCTGATCCTGATCGGCCCGGCGGACAACAACACCGGCCGGGTGATGATGGGCACCGCGAACATGACCACCTCCGGGCTGCGCTACAGCGAGGAGCACGTCATCACGATGGACTCCCGCCGGATCACCAAGGCCGACGTGGCCGAAGACTTCCGGCACGCCTACGGGGTGTACCTGGCCGGCTGGAACGAGCTCAATCAGGGGAGTAAGGCATGCAAGTGACCGCACCCGAGAACCAGCCGCGGTCGCGCCGCCGCACCCTCCTGTTCGCCATGGCGGGCGTGCTCGCCATGGTCACCGGCCTGCTGGTGCCCGTCGTCCAGGCTCAGGCCGCCGAATTCGGCAAGCCGAAGGTCACCGTCTCCGCGGTCTCCGGGGCCGCCGCCCTCAAGGTGAGCTGGAACGGCCAGAAGAACTCCAAGGGCAGCTACGCCACCACCTACCGGGTGTTCTACGGCACCAGTTCGAGCAAGAGCAAGGCCAAGTCGGTCGACGTCAACCTGACCAAGGCGGGCAACCACAACCGCTCGACCGCCAACCCGGTCTACGTGCTGAACAACCTGTCGACCAAGAAGACCTACTACGTGTGGGTGCAGGCCTGGAACGGCAAGGCCGTCGGTGACCTGAGCTCGTCCGCCAAGAAGAAGACCTCGGGCTTCTCCTACTCCGCGCCGCCCTCGATCACCGCCGTCAACGCCGGCAAGGACTTCGTCGAACTCTCCTGGCGCACCGTGACCGGCGCCCCGACCTACCGGGTCAAGGCGGTCGGCGGCGGCCAGACCCTCTACGCCCACTCCGGCGCCGAGGGGACGATGGTGGTGCAGGGCCTCAAGCCCAAGACCAAGTACACCTTCACGGTGTCGGTCGAGCAGCCGCCGGTCTCCGGAACGCCCGGCTACGTCAAGATGAGCAAGGAATCCAAGGCCAAGGCCAGCAAGACCACGCTGTCGGCCAGCCTGCTCGACGCGCCCACCGGGCTGACCACCCGCGACGATCCGAAGTCCAGCACGGACAAGGACGGCCAGCGTCCCTACACCATCGACCTCAGCTGGCTGGCCCCGATCGGGTTCGACCCGACGAAGGACCGCTTCCAGGTCGACTACGCCACCACGCAGGACATGAAGAGCGGCGCCGGGAGCTTCCGGCTCCAGTCCGGCACCGCGGTGGGCAGGGTCCCCAGCAAGACCGGTTGGGGCTACTTCGTCACCGACAGCCAGGCGACCGTCATGGCCCCGATGATCGCCAGCGCTCAGGAGAAGGTCCCGACCGTCACGGCGGTCGACGAGGCTTCTGAGGCCCCGCTCGCGCCGAGCACCACGCCCAGCGTTCCGCCCACGTCCACGCCGGCTCCCGAGACACCGGCCACGCCCAGCCCGACGGTCCCGACGGAAAGCGCTCCGGCGCCGGAGACCACCGCACCCGAGACGCCGGCTCCGACCGAGCCCTCGGTTCCCGCCGAGACCACGCCGGCCGCCGAGAGCACCGGCGATCCGACGGCTTCCACCGAACCGCCCGAGGCGGAGCAGTTGAGCCTGCCGGCGGCTCCCAACCGGACGGCTCAGCGCTACTGGGCACGCATCTTCAACCTGAACTCGAACAAGAACCTGTACCTGCGCATCAAGGTGATCAGCGCCGACGGCACGGTCAAGTCCGAGCGCACCACCGCGTTGATGGCCAAGACCCTGTCGCCCAAGGGCTACATCACCGGCAGGGTGATCCTTCCCAAGGGCGTCAGCGCCAGCCAGTACGTGGTCGCGGCCTACAAGAGCAAGGACCTGCACGCCCAGGCGGACCTGAACAGCAAGGGCGAGTACGTCCTGGAGGTGCGGCCGGGCAGCTACTACGTGCAGGCGATCTACATCGGCTCCGGCAACTACAACACCCGGTTCGCCGCCGCCAACCCCAAGGCCGGTCGCACGCGTAGCGACGGCGCCAGCAAGGTAACGGTGGAGGTCGCCAAGCAGACCAAGGCCAAGGACATCAATCCGCAGAGCACCGCCAGCTACGTCATCAGCGGCGATGTCGACTGCCCCGACGGTGAGTCGAGGTGCGATGTCGACGTCGCGGCGATGATCGGCAGCAAGGTGGTCGAGCAGGATCGCTCCGATTCCAACGGCAAGTACCAGATCAAGGGCCTGCCGGCCGGCACCTACACGCTGCGGATCAGCCACGCCGAGCCGCGGTTCAAGACCAAGACCGTCGGCGTCCAGATCACGAACAAGAACGAGACCAGGAACACCACCCTGGTCGAGCGGGACTGGATCCGGACCTACAAGGTCAAGGTCACCGGCTCCAAGCGGGCCGGCAGCACCCTGAAGGTCACCAACAAGGACTGGCTGGCCTCGGAACTGCCGGTGCGGCGCGCCGACAAGATCAGCTTCCAGTGGTACCGCGGCGACGCCAAGATCAGCGGTGCGACCAAGCGCAGCTACAAGCTGACCAGCGCCGATCGCGGCAAGTCGATCCGGGTCCGGATCACCTACGATCGCGTCGGCTTCGTCAAGGACACGGTCACCTCCAAGGCGTACCGGATCGGCTGATCCAGCCCGACACAACGCGAACGGCCCCGGACTTTCGTCCGGGGCCGTTCGCGTTCGACTACACCTTGACGCGGAACTCGTTGACGATGGACGCAGCGTGCTGCTCGGCCTCCGCCGCCGTCCGGGCAGCTTCGGCGACGAAGGCGGCCGTCGGGCCCTCGGGCAGATCGCCCAGCACGTACTTCTTCATGGCCTGGCGCTGCTCCCGCAGGCTGTCGTCGCCGAGCGCGTCGTCGAGGAGGGCGGCCAGGTTCGACAGATCCCGCTCCACGATGTAGGAGGCTCCCTGGGTGGGGAAGGTCCGCAGGAAGGTCTCGCGATCCAGCCGGCGGGGGTTGGAGGTGATGAGCGGACGCTCGCTGTAGAGGAAGTCCGTCACCACGCTGGAGATGTCGGAGATCAGCACGTGCGCGGAATCGAAGCACTCGTACAGGGTCAGGCTCGAATCCGGTCCGACGTACAGGTGATCGCCCGGCGCCTCGGCCAGCATCGCCACGATCTCGATCCGGGCCTGGATCATCCCGGGCCGCTGGACGCCGCTGGCCGGGTGCGGCTTGAAGATGATCCGCACCTCGGGGTGGGTTTCCAGGATCTGCCGGATCATCGCAGGCCCCATCCGCTCCAGCGAGGAGTAGTTCGACTCCTCGTAGTAGCCCTCGAAGGTGGGCGCGTAGAGGATCGTGACCGGGTCGGCATTGCCGGAGGTGCCGACGCGCAGGCCCTCCACCTGGGGGCGTCCGATGATCGCGTACTGGGAGCGGGGCATCGAGATGCCGGCGGCCTCGTAGCGGTCGATCGCGGCCTGACCCGCCACCCAGACGCCGTCGTAGACCCGGGCGACCGGGTTGGCCGAGGTTGACTTGTCGGAGTCGCCGTGGTTGAGGAAGACGTGGCGGATCCGGGCCTCACGCAGCAGATGGACGTTCTTGCCGGCATTGGCCAGGTAGTAGGCCACCAGCAGGCTGGGCCGGCACAGCTCCTCGACGTGCCGCGTGCTGGGGGCGTAGAGCACCGGCAGCGAGGTGGGCATGATCGGCGCCAGGTGGCTGGCCTCGCGCACCATGATGAAGGCGGGATGCGGCAGTTGCTCCAGGGCCGGCACCCACTGGTTCAGGATGTACAGCGACTGGCCGGCATCGGCGGACATGTAGATCACGGCCCGGGGGCCGAACGCGTCCAGTTCGTCCTGCACCGACCGCTGCAGCGCCGTGACCGCCGCCGGCGAGCCCAGGGCGCGGACCCGCAGCACATGCCGCGCCACGAAGGCGAGCGCGGCCAGGCCGAGCAGGGTCGCCCACAACACCACCGCGTACCGTCCGCCGAGCACGCCCAGCACCATCGCTGCCACAGCCAACTCCGCCAACACCTCCACCACCACCGACTCGGTGGCCTGGAAGGAGGACTTGCCGTAGGCCCGGGCGTAGGCGACGCTCGCCGGCGGCTGCGGGCCCTCGGGGTGATAGGACAGCGCCGGCTGGCGGGAGGCCAGCCAGGCCGTCGCCGCCCACTGGACGCCCTCGAGCAGGATCAGGCTGAGCGCCACCGCGGCGAACCCGACGGCGGCGGTGCCCCAGCCCCGGCTGGCCAGCAGCGCCAGCAGCAGGACGGCGCGGATCCCGAGCCGGACGTGCGGCGGGAACCCCAACCGGCGCAGCAGCAGGGTCTCGCGGACGTACTGCCGGCTGGCGGCCCAGTCGAAGAGCCCGGACAACGCCACCAGCACGATCCCGGGCAGTACCCAGCCGGCCAGGATGCAGACCACCACGCCCAGCCAAGCCGCGATGGTCACCGGCAGGTAGGCACGGGCGGCGAAGGCGTCCACCCAGCCCAGCCAGCCCGGGGTGTACCGGGGCCCGACCACGGCGCGGGCGAACTCGAAGGAGTTGCCCATCCGTACGGCCTGGGCGGCACTCGCGTTCTGCGCGGCGTTCTCGTCGATGCTGTTCTCTTCGACCTCCGCCAACTCGTCGTCGCTCATCCGCATCCTCTCTGTTCGGCCGAGTCAGCCTATCGAGCCCGGCGGGTGGCTACTTCCGGGATTCCTCGTAGGCCGAGACCACCTCATCTGTGGGGCCGTCCATCACCAACTCACCCTTGTTCAGCCAGATCACGCGGCTGCAGGTGTCACGGATCGAGCCCATGCTGTGGGACACCAGGAAGACCGTGCCGGCGTTGTCTCGGATGGCACGGATGCGATCCTCGCTACGCTTGCGGAACCGCCGGTCGCCGACCGCCAGGGCCTCGTCGACGATCAGGATCTCGTGATCGCGGACGGTGGCGATCGAGAACTTCAGCCGGGCCTGCATGCCCGAGGAGTAGGTGCGCATCGGCAGGTCGATGAAGTCCTGCAACTCGGCGAACTCCACGATCTCGTCGCGCATCGCTTCGATGTCCTTGCGGGCGATGCCCATCGCCAGCCCGCCCAGCCGGATGTTCCGCTCCCCCGAAAGATCGGGGATCAGCGCCGCGCCCACGCCCAGCATATTGGGACGGGAGGAGGCGTAGACAGCGCCGGATTCCGGCGGCGTCAGCCCGGTGATGGCGCGCATCAGGGTGGACTTGCCCGAGCCGTTGGAGCCGATCACGCCGATCGACTCGTTCTCGTAGGCCACGAAGGAGACGCCCTTGAGGGCGTGGACCACCCGCATCCCCCGCTTCGCGCTGCGCAGCAGGCTGGATTTGGTGCCCGACCTGACAGCCTTGCCGCTGGCCCAGATCCGGTACTTCACATGCAGGTCGTCGACCACCACGACCGGACGGCGGCCGTCCTCGCTCGCCGGTACGGGTGGCTGGCTCCCGGTCGCTTCATCGCCGGTCGCGGGACGCGGTTCGGTGGCATCAATCTCGGCCATAGCGCTCCTCGGCCACCCAGAAGAACAGCAGCCCGACCACGAAGGTCGCCACGGCCCAGATCGAGAACCAGGCCCAGTACATGGTGCTGGTGAGCTCGATGCCCATCAGTGAGTGCCGGGCCAACTGCAGCACCTGATAGATCGGGTGGAAGTCGAACAGCCGCACCACCCAGGGGTAAGTCTTGAAGATCCTGCTGACGTCGAACAGCACACCGGAGGTGTAGAAGAGAATCCGCGAGATGTACGGCAGCAGCTGGGTCAGATCCCGGACATGAACGGTCAGTCGAGCGGCGATCATCGCCACCCCGGCGTTGAAGAGCGAGAACAGCACCAGGATCGGGATCATCAACAGCCAACTCCAGGTCGGCGGGTGGCCCATGATCGGCAGTACGACCACCAGGAGCGCCATCGACGGCAGCAGCGCCAGGAAGTTCTGGATCGTCTCCGCCAGCGGCAGCGTCAACCGCGGGAAGGCCAGCGACTGCACCAGCGACTGATTGCCGGTAATCGACTTGGCGCCCTTGGAGAGGCTGTTGGAGAAGAACTGGAACAGGAAGACGCCGATCACCACACGCTGGGCGAAATCCGGCCCGCCCCGATCCTGCTGCAGCATTCCGAAGATCGCGCCGTAGATGGCCGCGTTGATCGCGGGCTGCAGCACCAGCCAGAGAACGCCCAGCCGGTTGCCCTCCACGGAGGCGCGCAGCCGGTACTCCGCCATCGTGACGATGAAGTCGCGGCGCTCCCAGGTCTGCTTCAGGTACGACCAGAACCTGGGTCGCGCGCCCACCCGGTGCAGCCCGCTGTGAGCTGCCAGTTCGGCCAGACTCATCCGCCTCGGATCCCTATCGTGCGTGAAGCAGCCGCCTCCGGCCGCGATTCCTCGGCGAGTCTATCCGTCCAGCTCCCGCCACGGCACATGCCCCGCGATCCTGACCCGGAACGAGCCACGCACAAGCCGGGCAATCCAGGTGGTCTGCCCGCACTATGGCGGCAGCAGGGCAGGATTGCCCGGTTTGTGCGAAACACTGCGCAGCCAGGGATCCGGTTGCGGAGGAAATCAGTTCCGGTGGGCGAGGTAGTAGCCGACCAGGGCCTGGGTGGACGGATCCTGCGCGGCCAGCGCATCGGCGTCCCCGGCGACCGCCGGCGCGATCTGCAGGGCGAGCTGCTTGCCGAGCTCGACCCCCCATTGGTCGAAGGGGTTGATCCCCCACACCACGCCCTGGGTGAACGTGATGTGCTCGTAGAGCGCGATCAGCTGGCCGACCACGGACGGGGTCAGCGCCGCCGCCATGATGGACGTCGTGGGCCGGTTGCCCGAGAAGACCCGGGCCGGGACGATCGCCTCCGCGGTGCCCTCGGCGCGGACCTCGTCGGCGGTCTTGCCGAAGGCCAGCGCCTTGGTCTGGGCGAAGAAGTTCGCCAGGAAGAGCTCGTGGACGTCCGCGTCGCCGTCCTTCAGCGGGTGCGCCGGGGTGGCGACCGCGATGAAGTCGGCCGGGATCAGCTGCGTCCCCTGGTGGATCAGCTGGTAGAAGGCGTGCTGGCCGTTGGTGCCGGGCTCGCCCCAGAACACCTCGCCGGTGGCGGTGGTGACCGGTGTGCCGTCCCAGCGGACGCCCTTGCCGTTGGATTCCATGGTGAGCTGCTGCAGGTAGGCCGCGAACCGGTGCAGGTACTGGGCGTACGGGAGCACGGCGTGGCTGGACGCCCCGAAGAAGTTGACGTACCAGACGTTCAGCAGGCCCATCAGCGCCGGGACGTTGTTCTCCAGGGGCTCGGTGGCGAAGTGGGTGTCGATGGCGTGGAAGCCGGCCAGGAAGTCGGCGAAGGCGTCCGGACCGAGGGCCACCGCCAGGCTGGTGCCGACCGCGGAGTCGACCGAGTACCGTCCGCCGACCCAATCCCAGAAGCCGAAGGCGTTGGCTGGGTCGATGCCGAAGGCTGCCACCTTGTCCAGGGCGGTGGAGACCGCGACGAAGTGCTTGGCGATCGCCTCACGGTTGCCCGCTTCGCCGCCGTCGACCGCCCCCTGCGCGGCGAGCTTGGCCAGCAGCCAATCCCGTGCCAGCCGGGCATTGGTCAGGGTCTCCAGGGTGGTGAAGGTCTTGGAGGCCACGATGAACAGCGTGGTCTCGGGGTCGAGGTCGGCTGTCTTCTCCGCGACGTCGGCGGGGTCGATGTTGGAGACGAACCGGCAGGTCAGGCCGGGCTGCACGTAGGGCTTGAGCGCCTCGTAGACCATGACCGGGCCGAGATCGGAGCCGCCGATGCCGATGTTGACCACGGTCTCGATCCGCTTGCCGGTGACGCCCTTCCACTCCCCGGAGCGGACCTGCTCGGCGAAGGCGTAGACCCGGTCGAGCACCTCGTGGACGCCGGGGATCACGTCGGTGCCGTCGACCACCAGGGAGTCGGTGCGGGGCCGGCGCAGCGCGGTGTGCAGCACCGAGCGGTTCTCGGTGGTGTTGATCCGCTCGCCGGCGTACATCGCGTCGCGACGGACCTCCAGGCCCACCTCGCGTCCGAGGGCGACCAGCGCCGCCAGCACCTCGTCGGTGATCAGGTTCTTCGACAGGTCGACGAACAGGTCGCCGGCGGTACGGCTGAAGCGTTCGGCGCGGGCCGGATCGGCGGCGAACCAGCCCCGCAGATCGGGGACGAGAGCGGCGTGCAGGGCGGTCAGCTGCGCCCAGGCGGCAGTGGTGGTGGCATCCACGGGTGCGGTCATGGGGTCACCCTAGCGGTGGCGGTCCGAACCGGTCGAGACACCCGCGCGCTCCGTCCGGCGCCCGTCCGATCGACCGCGCGGCGGCTACCGGGAATCGAGGAGGCGTTCCACCTCGGCCGGCGTGGCACCGGACGGGATCACGGCGTCGGCCGCCCGGTACAACGGGGTCGGAGCGGCGCCGGCCTGCTGCCAGACCACCAGCCTCGCCCGCCCGTCCTGCTTGGCCAGCCACCCGACCACGCCCGGGTTGGGGGAACACTCCACGACAACGTCGAAGGCGGCGTCGCCGAAGCGGCGGCGCCACTCCCGGCGCAGCACCGGCTCGGGCCGTCGTAGCCGGGCCAGCGGATTCGTCAGGCCGTGGCGGCAGACCGCCGCCAGCGCCCGCTGCTCCTGGGCTGTGTAGGCCGGCTGCCCGGCCCGCACCAGTACCCGGCTGGAGAGCCGGCCGGCGTTCTCGCGGCTCTGCTCGCCGTGGCCGATGCCGGCGACGGTGATGTCGTACTTCGTCCGGTCCAGGCCGGCCGCCAGGGCCAGCACGGCCTCGGTCGCCGGGCCGGACTCCAGGTTGTCGACGTGCAGCAGCACCCGCGTGCGCCCGGGATCGATCAGGCCTTCGATCACGCCGGGGTGTTCGCTGCCGCGGAAGACCGCGTCGACCACCCGACGGGCGGCCTTGCCATCCTCCCGGGCGCACAGCCGATCCTTCATCGCGGCGTAGCGAGCGGCGCTGGCGGCCGTGGTTGCGTCCAGCTCGTTGATCCAGCCCGCGAGGTCGTCGAGATCGGCGGTCACCGGCCCGGGCAGCTCGTCGGTCGTGAAGTACAGCCCGCGTTCGGCGGTGTAGTCGGCCAGGTCGGGGATGTAGAACAACACCGGACGATCGGTCACCATGAAGTCGAAGGCGATGCTGGAGTAGTCCGAGATCAGGATGTCGACGGCGGCCAGCAGCCGGTTGGCATTGAATTGCCGCGGGATGAAGCGTCCGCTCCGCCGTTCCTCGGCGGTGAGCCGCCCGTAGTGGAACTGGTGCGGCTTGATCAGGATCTGGTACGCGTCGGTGTCGATGCCGGCGGCGAGTCGCGAGCGGACCTCCTCCAACTCCTCGGTGCCGCCGCGGATGTCGCCCAGCGTCCCGCGCCAGGTGGGGGCATACAGCACGATCCGCTTGGCCGGGTCGACCTCGATGCCGCGCTGCCGCAGTTCCTCGATCACCTCGGCGCGCGGGGTGTGCATCGTCACGTCGTTGCGGGGGTAGCCGAACTCCAGGATCCGGCCGGGGAAGAGCCCCTGCAGCCGGTAGGAGTGGGCGAAGATGCCCGTCATGAACGGGTTGGGCGACACCACGTAGTCGGCCATCAGCAGATTGCGGACCATGTTGCGGGAGCCGTGGTTACCGCCGGGTACGTCGTAGCCGAGGGTCTTCACCGTGATGCTGTGCCAGGTGTTGACGTACACCTGACCGGGGCGCTTGACGAAGTAGGCCGAGAACGACGTGTTCTGGATCAGGTACGTGGCTGTGGCCAGGGCTTTGAGATAGGCCGGGCTGCCGTCGGCCACGAACCGGACGCCTGCGTGGCCGGCGTACTCGCGCTTCCGGCGCCGGAGCTCGGCCCTGCTATCGAGGACCCAGACATGCTTGAGCCGCGCGAACTCCGGATCGGCGAGCAGTTCGGTGAAGATGGCGTAGGGATTACAGGCCATCGCCGCGCCGGAGTGCGCCTGGTAGAGCACCAGGTCGGGGTCGAGGGGCAGCGTTCGGTAGTAGCCGGTATAGGTCACGGCGGGGTCGATCGGCTGCTGCGACCCGGTCGTGGGACGGGCGGCGCCGCGGATCCGCCGCCACCCCGCCTTCGCCTTGCGCCCGGCAGCGGCGGCCGTGCTCGTCAATCCCATCCTGTGCCCCAGCCTTCGCGTCCTGCCGGTCACCGGGAATCGGTGCTTCCTCGGACGAACCGAGAGCACCCTACTGCGCCAGGCGGGCCAACGCAGCGTCGAAGGCGGCCTGCGGATGGGGAGTGCCCAGCAGGTAGCCGACCAGCGCCTCGCGTTCGTCGCGTAACGGGTCTGGGCCGAGCGCATCGGCGACGGCCGCGTCGAAGCCGGCCAGGTCGGGATCGACGACGTAGGAGCCGCGCTGGCTGGGGTAGGCGCTGCGATAGTCCTCCCGGGTCAGTCCGTCGGGGTTGGTGACGATCACCGGGCGTCCGGTGGCCAGGAAGTCGCTCACCACGCTGGAGACATCGCTCAGCAGGACGTCGGCCCGCGCCAGGCAGTCGGTGAGGGTGAGTTCGGGGTTCCGGTCGACGATCACGTGGTCACCGCCGGCCAGCAGGCCCTCGATCTCGGCGATCGCCGCCAGCATGGACGCCCGGACGACGCCGCTGGCCGGGTGCGGCTTGAACCAGACCTGGAGCTGGGGAAAGTCGGCCAGCAGCCGCCGGATCATCCCCGGACCCATGGTGTCCAGCGAGCTGTGGGCGGTCTCGGCGTAGTAGCCCTCGAAGGTGGGCGCATAGAGCAGCACCGGCCGCCCTCCCGGCTCGGGACGACTGCCCAGCAGCGGCTCGACCTGCGGGCGTCCGATCACGACGAACCGCTCGTCGGGCAGGTCGATGCCGGCCGCACGGTAGCGATCGATGCCCGCCTGGCCGGCCACCCAGATCTCGCCGAAACCGGTCACCTGGGCATTGGTCGAGGTGGCCTTGTCCGAGTCGCCGTGCAGCAGCATGACGTGGGCCAGCCCCGGCTCGCGCAACAGGTGGGCGTTCTTCTCGCCGAAAGCCAGGTAGAACCCGACCCGGACGCCGGGCAGCGTCACCTGTTCCAGCTGCCGCGGGCTGGGGGCATAGACCACCGGCACCCGGGTGGCGCGCAGCGGCCGCAACTGGCTGGCCTCGCGGACCGCCAGCAGGCCGTTGATGCCGGTGGCATCGAGCACCGGGAGCCACTGGTTGACGATGTAGCGGGACTGCTCGGCGCCCAGCGAGACATGCACCAGGTAGCGCGGGTCGGCGGCGGCCAGTTCGGCCACCAGCCGGTCGGCGTCGGCGCGGGCGCACGCCAGCAGCCCCCGGAAGGATCGCGCGGTCGCCGCGGCGACGCCGAGCGCGAGCAGGCCCGCCAGGAAGGGCAGCGGGAGGCCGAAGGTCTGGCCGACCAGATAGGCCCCGGCCAGCGCGAGGGCCTCCGCCGCAACCACCCAGCCGGGCGTTCCCAGGGCGCGGCGGTAGCAGCGCAGGTACCCGGCCAGCGGCTCTGGCTGCTGGTCGACGCCGGGGGCGTAGCGCAGCGGCGGCAGGTTGCGGGAGAAGCCGGCCAGCAGGCCGAGCAGCCCCAGCCAGGCCAGTAGGACGACCAGGCTGGCGGCCACGAACCTCCCCGGCGCGGGAACGGTGCCGGCGACCAGCAGGGCTCGTCCGGCGGCGCGCAGGGGCGGCGTGAGGCCGGCGGTGTCGAGTACCCGGGCCAGTCGCGAATCCGCTCGGCTGGCCGCCCACTCCCCCACCGACGCCACCAGCGCGAACCCCAGGGCCCACGCCGGCTGGCCGGTGAGCAGAGCGATCACCAGCCCCAGATAGGGCACCGCGAGCAGGTAGAGGTTGTCGGCCAGCCAGCGGGTGAGCCCCGGGGAGAGCCACGATCGGGTTCCACCGGCCCACGCCAACTCCTGCCACTCCGGCAGCGGCGCTCGCCCCAGCCGCGACAGCCGGCGTCCGAGATTCATGGGCCCACCCTACGGGCTGGGCGTCCTCGGCCGGGGCTATGCCTTGATGGCGACGTGGACGTGGTCGAAGTGGTTCTGGGTGATGCTGCCGCGATCCGACATGCCGCGCCAGCGCGGATTGCCCGGCGTCCAGATCTGCTGTTCGAAGATGATGTGGTCGATGTTGAAGGCCTTGGCGTTGGCCACCAGGTACTTGGCGATCTTCCAGCCCAGCGCGCTCTCCTTCTTGGGGGTGAGCATGATGTCCAGCGCACGGCCGTTCTTGTGGAACTGCCGCCCACCGGCCCGCCAGCCGCCGTAGGAGTTGACGCCCGGGAAGAGGGCGCAGACCGAGCGGTAGATCTTGATCGTGTCCGGTCGCAGCTTGGCCTCGACGGCGGTGCCGCGGGAGCACTTGGCCATCGTGATGCCCTCGGGCAGCACGGGCACCTCGTCGGTGAGGTTGGCCGCGAGCACCCAGCCCTCCTGCTTGCCGGCGGTCACCTTGCGGTACTTGCCCTCGATGGCGGTCGTGGCGGTCACCACGGTGCCGGCCTCGACCCGTCCGAGCAACTCGGATTCCTGGGATGCCTCCGCGCGCAGGTTGAGGCCCGCCGTGGTGTAGAGCGGGGTGACAGCGATCATGTCCTCGGCGGATTCGGCGAGGGTGGCCGTCGTCAGCGCCCGCAGTTGCAGTGTCGGACGGGCGGCGCTGCGCGCGGTTTCGATCGCATCCCGCTGGCTCGGGATCTCGGCCAGCGCGGCGAACTCGGGGTTCTGTGCCGCCGCCGGTGTGGGCCCGGCCGCAGCGGGGGAACCGCCCAGCACGATCGCGCCGGTCGTCGCCATCGCCGCGATGCCCACCAGACCGATGCCCACCCGCTGGCCGACGTGATCCCGCCAGGTCGGCGCGGCACGGCGCGGCCCGGTCGAAACCCGGGGCTGCGGGGTCGTCGGCGCCGCCGGCTCCATCGGAGCGAGCGCGCGGCGCGGTTGGTACATACCCACCTCAGACGACGAACAAAAGCTAACAGTCACCCAAAATATCCTAAGAAATCCTCAGGATGCAACGTCTCGGAAGCTTCGGCACACCTCCTCGCCAGGTTCCGGCGAGCCGACGTGGCCCGCTAGCCACCCCGGTGATGCGCTTCCGACCGGCCTCGCGCGGACGGCCGACCACCGTCCGTCAGGCCCCTCAGAAGGAGCGCAGCGAACCACCCTCCGCGTTTGCATCGGCAGCGAAGGCCCTCAATACTCCCTAACACAGTGCGAGGGAGCAGGAGGCCCGGATGACATCGCGATTGGCCATCGAGCCGACCGGCCGTTCCACCAGCCACCGCCCGCCCGGCGGGTGGCTGCGCGGCGTACTGGCGATCGCGCTGATGGTCGTCGCGCTGACCGCTGCCAGCCTGCCGGCGGCAGCGGATCCCGGACCGCGCGCACCGGCTCCGCTGGCCACCGAGTCCCCGGCGCCACAGGGCACCGACTCCCCCGCGCCCGACCCCGAGGCCACGTCGGCGACGCCGACGCAGAGCACACCACCGACGACTCCCCGGCCCGACCCCGAGGGCGACCGCTGGGTGCGGCTCGCGATCATCGGCGGCGGCAGCCTCCTGGGCGCGGTGGTGCTGTTCATGCTGATCGGCGGGCTGATCCGCCTGCGCAACCGGCGCCGTCGCTACCGCCGCTGAGTAGGCAGTCGAGCGGAGTCGCCTAGCCGCCCAACTGCCAGCGCTGGCCCAGGGCACGCAATTCGGCCAGGTTGTCGTCGGCCACCAGTTCGGCGGTGATCAGGTGCGTCGGCCAGACGCCCAGCGCACCGCTGGAGAGCCAGGTCTCGGCCTGGTAGTACTCCAGCCGGCCGGTCGCCACCAGCGGGATCTCCGCCACCAGCTCGGGCAGCCCGCGCGCGTAGGCCGTGCCGAAGGCCTCACAGGGCACGACCTGGACGGCGCTCGCTCCGGCCAGGTAGGCGGTGTGCAACTCCTGGGGGGTCAATCCGCCCAGCAACACCGGCACCCCCGGCGCGGCAGCCACGACCTCCGGCAGGCAGTAGGTGCTGGCCAGCAGGCCCGCCCCGGCCGCCACCGCCGCCTTCGCCTGCGTGGCAGCGGTGAGCCCGTGGACGCCGAGCAGCGCGCGGCGCCCGAAGACCGAGCGCAGCAGGGCCAGTTCGTCGATGCGATCGACCGGCAGCGACCACACCCGGTGGCCCTCCTGCCACAGCACCTCGCAGGCGGCGATCAGGTCGTCGTCGTCGGCTCCGGGGAGGCCGAGCACCACCTGGTGCTCCCTGAGCTCCGGGAATTCGACGCGGCGCATGGCGTCCATCATGCCGCGTCCTGCCCCGCGGGCCGCAAGCGTGGACGCCGATCCTCGCTGCCGACCGGCGGCGGCCGTGAGGATCTAGGCTGAGAGCGCACGAAGGAGGAGAACCGTGTACCTGCGCAGCGTTGCGATCCCGGCCGATTCCGTCATCGATCTGCGTCACGCCCACAGCGGCGTGGGCGGGGCGAATGTCGCTCCCGACCTGACCTGGGGGGATGCCCCGGCCGGCACCCGCAGCTTCATGATCACCTGCTACGACCCCGACGCTCCCACCGGCAGCGGCTGGTGGCACTGGGTGCTGACCGACATTCCGGCCGACGTCACGACCATCCCGGAAGCGGGCGCGGTGCCGCCCGGTGCCCGGGACTGGCCGACCGACTACGGCGTCCCCGGCTGGGGCGGCCCCTGGCCTCCGCCCGGCCATCCGGCGCACCACTACCACTTCCGCGTGGTGGCGCTGGATGTAGAACGGCTGGACGTGCCCGACGATGCGCCGCGGGCCATGGCCCTGCTCACCGCCGGCTTCCACACCCTCGGCGAGGCGGAGTTCGTCGCGCTCTTCACCAACCCGGCGGCCTGAGGTTGGCGATCCTGATCGACGCGCCGCGCTGGCCGGCGCACGGGACGCAGTTCGCTCACCTGGTCTCCGACACCAGCCTGAACGAACTGCATGCGTTCGCGGCCCGGGCCGAGTTGCCGCTGGGCGCCTTCGACCACGATCACTACGACGTGCCGGAACGCCGTCACGCCGATCTGATCGCGCGGGGCGCCATCCTCGTCTCGGAGAAGGAACTGCTGCGGCGGCTGCGGCACGCCGGCCTGCGGGTGCGGCCGGGCGATCGGACGCCCAAGCCCGGCCGGGTGCTCGACGGCCTCAGCCGGGCGTGGCAGGAGCTGCTGCCGCGGGCGCCGGGCCTCGGCGCGGAGCTCCTGGCGCGGTGGCAGGAGCCGCAGCGGGTCTACCACGACGTCCGTCACCTGCACCAGGCGTTGGCCGCGGTCGACGCGATCGGGCAGCGGGTTCCGCGCGCCGTCCGGCTGGCGCTGTGGTTCCACGACGCGGTGTACGAGTTGCGGCCCGGAGCGGACGAGGAGGCCTCGGCGCAGCTGGCGCTGGATCGGCTGGCCGGTGTCGTCCCCGCCACCGAGGCGGACGAGGTGGCCCGGCTGGTGCGGCTGACCGCCTCCCACTCCCCCGCCGCCGACGACCACGCCGGCGCGCTGGTGGTGGACGCCGACCTGTCGATCCTCGGCCAGCCGGCCGGGCGGTATCACGTCTACGTCCGCGACATCCGGGCGGAGTACCGCGCTGTGCCCGAGGCCGAGTTCCGCAGCGGCCGGCTGCAGGTGATCGCGCGGCTGGCCGGGCTCGACCCGCTCTACCGAACGGCCGCGGCCCGAAGCGCCTGGGAGGCAGTCGCCCGGCGCAATCTGGCCGAGGAGGTGGAGCGCTGGGCGAGCCGGTAGCCGGCCATGCCGGCGCCGTCCGCCCAGCCCCAATCTCGCCGGGTCACTGGCGCGGGGTTGGGAGCGGAACCTAGACTGGCTGCGGCTTTCTTTTGGGGGGAGGCGCAATGGCGAAGCCTGGCATCTGGCCGGCGGTAGTGGCGTGCCTGTTCGCCGGCGCCCTGCTGGCCCCTCCGAGCGCCATCCCGCACGCCGGCTCCGAACAGGCCGGCAGCGGGGTCGGACAGCCTGCCGCTCCCGGGCGGATTCCCGCCCTGCCGCTTCACCCGCGTCCGCCAGCCGAGCTCCCCGAACCCCGCCCGGTGGTGCCCGAGCTGGTGGCACCCGCGCCGGAACCGTCGGTGAGCTCCACCCCGTCGCCGACTCCCACGCCCAGCCCGAGCAGCCAGGCGCTGAGCCCGCGGCGGCCGACCACCAAGCCGAAGCCCACCACCAAGCCGGCCACGAGCAAGCCCAGCACCGCGAGGCCGAGCGCCGTCAAGCCGAGCACGGTCAAGCCCAGCACCGCCAAGCCCAGCAGCCGACCCACCGTCTCTGCACCCAAGCCCAATACGACCAAGCGTCCGAGCGCCACGGTGAAGCCGGCCCAGCCCAGCAAGCCGAGCCCGTCCCCCACGCCCACGCCGACACCCAAGCCACGGCCCGGCATCCCGTGGCGGGACGACGACAAGCACGAGTTGCCTCCGATCGCGATACCGAGCGTCCGGCCGGACAAGGGGGTCGACGGCAAGACGCTGGCGGCCCAGAAGCGCCAGGTCAATCGATCGCACCGTGGCAAGGCCGACCGGAGGGACGCCCACGCGAAGCACTGGGGCGAGGGTCATCGCTCCGGCCGTGACTGCTCCGCGCGTAGCGAACGCTAGGGAAACGCTGATCAATGAGCGAGTGGGGGCGGCGGGACCCGGGACGGCTCATCTGGTGTCGCGACCAGTGATTTGTGTTGTGGCTAGGTAAAATGATGGCTGTGACCGAGTTCCAGCCCAGCCTGTCGGATGCCGAG
>JAIUOR010000039.1 GCA_020161795.1 Actinomycetota bacterium
CGGTATGGGTCCTCTGGCTCATCCCCTACATCATCGGCGCCGCCTCCGCTATGGCCGGATGAATCAGCCGTAGCCGATGCAGGCACGACTCCCGCCACCGAGCGCTGCAAGTTTGCCGCCACTAAACGCTGCCGCCCATAGCGCTCGGCCTGGTCCTGTCCGGCAGTCTCGTTCTCGGTGGACGGACGTCTGGTGACACGTCAGGTCGATCGGACGATCAGCTCCGGCTGAAGGACGATGTGCTCTTGGGAGGTTCCTCTTTTCGTGGAGTGCTGGACGACCAGCCGCACTGCGGCGGCGCCGAGCTCCGTGGCGGGCTGGCGGACCGTGGTCAACGGGGTGGCGATCTGTGAGGCCATCACGATGTCGTCGTATCCGATCAGCATGATGTCGGAGGGCACACCGATGCCTGCCGCGGTCAGGGCCTGCATCAGCCCTATGGCTACCAGATCGTTGGCGGCAAACAACCCATCGGGTCGCTCGTCCGCGGGCAGCGCGAGGATCTGCTGAGCGGCCAGGGCGCCACCGGGAATCGACAGCGTGTCAGTGGGAAACAGGCTCGGACGGGAACGCGGCAGGCCTTCCCGGACAGCCTGCTGGAAACCCTCGATGCGGTCGGCAGTGTGTTCATGAGCGGGATCGCCGACAAACGCCGGCCGACGGGCGCCGCGGGCCACGAGATGCTGGCCCGCGAGACCGCCGCCAATGATGTGATCCACGGCGACCGACGGAACCGGCGGCACGAGTCGGGTGGCGTGCGGCGGGTCGAGAAGAACCGCGGTGATGCCTCGCCGAGCGAGGCGGCGCACGATCTCGGAGACGTCACCCGTGGGGAACACGATGACGCCCTGGGTCATCTGCGCCTCATAGAACTCGATGTGGCGACGTTCCCGCTCAGCACTGCGTCGGCTGTTGCTGAATTGGACCGACCAGCCGCTGGCCTCAGCCTCGTCTTCGATTCCCACCGACACCTCGTCGAAGAACGGACCCCACGCGTCGACTAGGACCACGCCGATGTTCTCGTTGTGCCCCCGTCGGAGCCGGCGGGCGGTCTCGTTGGGTGTGTAGCCGAGTTGCTCGACGGCTTTCCCGATCCGACGGCCCATGTCTTCTGAGACCAGGTCGGGGCGGTTGAAGTAGTTGGAGACCTGCGACCGGGAGACCCCAGCAAGCCGGGCGACGTCGAGCGAGCTGACCATCGCGCGCCTACCCAAGTTCCTGTTCGCGCCGCGTGAGAGCCACCACGTAGCAAGCGAGCTGGCTGAGTCCCGAACGGAGCACCCGGCAACAGTCCGTCGACCAGCGACTGAGGGCTGTGTTGACCACGGTCGATTTTAACACGTGCCAAGTAGATTCTTCCGATCACTTGACACGTGCCGAGACTATCTTTATGGTACCTATTGTAATGAACTTGGCACGTGCCAAGTTCGAGCCTCGCCACCGGGGCGAGTGTTCACCGTCGAACAAAGGAGCTCAAGGAATGCGTTCCAAGCTGAGACTGACCGCGGCAGTCACTGTCGCGCTGGCCGTCGCCGCGACCGGCGCCGCCTGCACGAAGAAGAACGACACCACTGCGGCCGGCGGGGGCGACGCCGCCGGAGGCACCGCCAAGGTGGCGTTCGTGCCCAAGCTGCAGGGCATCCCCTACTTCGAGGCGATGAATGACGGAGGGAAGGAAGCGGCCGGCGAGCTTGGTGTGGACTGGCTGTACCAGGGACCCACCAGCGCCGACGCCGCCGCCCAGGCCGACATCGTCAACAGCTTCATCCAGCAGAAGGTGGATGCGCTGTTCATCGCCCCCAACGATCCGGACTCGATGGCGCCGCTGATCAAGCAGGGCATCGACGCCGGGGTGAAGGTCGGCACCTCCGACACCGACGCCCCGAACTCCGCCCGCGAACTGATGGTGCTGATGGCCTCGGCGGAAGGCATCGGCAAGGCCAACACCGAAGCATTGATGAAGGCGATGGGTGGCAAGGGCGAGTACGCCATCGTCTCCTGCGGCGAGACCGCCTCGCAGTTGAACCAGTGGATCGACGAGATCAAGAAGTACCAGACCGCCAACTACCCCGACGCGAAGCTGGTCGACACCGTCTACGCCGGCGAAGACGTCGCGAAGGCCACCCAGATGGCCACCGATCTGATGAACGCCCACCCCAACCTCAAGGGGTTCGTCGGAGTCTGCTCGACCGCCGGACCCGGTGTGGCGCAGGCCGTCGAGAACGCCGGCAAGATCGGCAAGGTCTTCACCGTCGGCATGGGCACCCCCAACGACATGAAGAAGTACCTGCAGAGCGGGTCCGCGTCGGCCGGGGTGCTCTGGGACGCCAAGGCACTCGGCTGCCTGACCGCCTGGGCCGGGCTGCAGCTCGCCCAGGACAAGCAGTTCCAGGCCAGCCAGCCGGTCGAGGCGTGCGGCTTGGACAAGGTCACCTACGACAGCTCCACCAAGGTGCTGCTCATGGGTGATCCGCTGACCTTCACCAAGGACACCGTCGGCAACTACAACTTCTGATCACCGCGGAGTACACCATCATGAGCACCTCAGCTGGTGACTCCCTCGACGGCGGGGCGGCCGGGACAACCCGGCCCCCCGGTCCCGTCGACGGACCGATCACCCCACAGCCCACGAATGACGCCGGCGCATCAGGCGCAACGTCGAAGTCCGGCACGCCCCGATTGCAGATGACTGGCATCTCCAAGCGGTACGGCGCCGTCCGTGCCATCCGGCACGCCGATCTGGAGGTCTATCCCGGACAGGTCCTCGCCCTCGTCGGGGAGAACGGCGCCGGCAAGTCGACCCTGATCAAGATCTTGTCCGGTGCCGTGGTCGCCGACACCGGCACCATCACCTACGAGGGCCGGGAGGTGTCGATCAGCTCGACCTCCGACGCCATGGCTCTCGGCGTGGCCACCGTCTACCAGGAGCCGCAGCTGTTCAGCGAGCTCACCGTCTCGGAGAACATCTTCCTCGGACGGGAGATCCGCAAGGCCGGCCGGATCGACTGGTCGGTCCAGAACGCCAAAGTGGTCGAGTTGCTGGCCCTGCTCGACCTGCCGGCCCGCTACGCCACTGCGGTTGTCGGTGACCTCTCCATCGCCGAGCAGCAGCAAGTCTCCATCGCCAAGGCCCTGGCCGGCGACGCCACTATCTTGATCCTCGACGAGCCGTCGGCCATCTTGACCGACGCCGAGATCGAGGTGCTGTTCCGGGTCGTGCGGCGGCTGACCACCTCCGGGGTGTCGGTGATCTACATCTCCCATCGGCTCGACGAGCTGTTCCGCATCTCCGACGACGTGCTGGTGATGCGCGACGGGCGCACCATCGACACGTACCCGATCACGGAACTGTCGGTCCGCAAGGTCGTCGAGCTGATGGTCGGCGGCATCTTGTCCGAGACCAAGCACGAGCGACGCATCGACGCCTCGGCGACCCCGCGGCTGGAGCTGGTCGGCCTCGGTCGACACGGGGAGTTCCACGACGTCGACGTGCAGGTCAGACCCGGCGAGATCGTCGGCCTGTACGGTCTCGTCGGCTCCGGTGTCGCAGAGATCGCCGACTCCGTCTACGGCATCGACCAGGCCGACACCGGTCACATCCTGCTCGACGGTCAAGCGGTGCAGCCACGCTCACCGCGCCACGCGCAGCGGCTCGGGATCGGGCTGTTGCCGGCCAACCGCAAGCAGCAGGGGATGTTCTCCTTCCAGTCGATCATGTTCAACATCTCCGCCGGCCACCTCAGCCTGCTGAGCCACCTCAAGGTGTGGGTCGACCGAGGCAAGGAACGGGCCGTAGCCCAGGACATGATCCGCCGGCTCGCGGTCAAGACCCCGAGTGAGAACCAGCACATCGGGGCCATGTCGGGTGGCAACGCGCAGAAGGTGGTGCTAGCCCGCCAGCTGGTCGAGCGGCCACAGGTGCTGGTGCTGGCCGAGCCCACCCAGGGCGTCGACGTCGGCGCCAAGGAGGAGATCCACCGCATCATCGCCGAGCTGGCCGATGCCGGCACCGCGGTGCTCGTGGTCACCTCCGACCTGCCCGAGGCCATCCGCATCTCCGACCGGCTCCAGGTGGTCCGCAACGGCACCACCACCGTCGAGTTCGGACCCGACGCCACCCAGGTCGACGTGCTCGCCGCCGCCGCCGGCGACGTCGACCATCCCCCCTCGCCCGCCCCCACAGCCCCAGACACCCAGTCGGGCAGCACTGAGCATTCGAAGGAGGTCTCATGAGCACCGCCACCGTCCACGACCAGCCGCCCACCAGCACCAAGCGGCAACGCATCCTGGCCCCGCCCGTGACCGGGCAGGAGATCGTCCTCCTCGGGGTGATCGCCGTGCTGTGGCTGGTGCTCGGGTTCACCACCCCGGCCTTCATGTCGGCCGGATCGATCCAGCCGCTGCTGGGGGCGGTCGCACCGATCGCGCTGATCGGGATCGGCATGACCGTGGTGATCATCACCGGCGGGATCGACGTCTCCGTCGGCGCCTCCATCGCGGTCTGCTCGGTGATCATCGCCAAGCTCGTTCTCGTCCAGGCCGGCCTGGGACTACCCGTCGCGGTGATCACCGGCATCGTCGTCGGTGGACTACTCGGCCTGCTGAACGGGGCCCTGATCGCCTACGGCCGGGTGCACGCCATCATCATCACCTTCGGCACCGCGAACCTGTTCCTCTGGCTCAGCCTAAAGCTGTTCAACTCCAGCACCGTCAACAACATCCCCGACACTCTCGCCGCCCTGGGCAACGGGTCCGCCGGCCGCACCGCCGGGGTGCCCAACTCGTTCCTGATCACCGTGGTCCTGGTCGCCCTCGCCTGGGTGTACCTGCGCCACACCGCAGGCGGACGCCACTTCTACGCCATCGGCGGCGACCAGCTCGCCGCCCAACTGGCCGGAGTGAAGGTCCGCCAGCGGATCCTGATCGCCTACCTGCTGACCGGCCTGCTGGTGGGATTGGCCTCCTGCATCGTCGTCGCCCAGGGATCCAACCTGGGACAGAACGTCGGAACCGGCAAGGAACTGGCCGTCATCGCCGCCGTCGTCATCGGCGGCACCTCCATCACCGGCGGCCGCGGATCGGTGCTCGGCACCGTCCTCGGTGCCCTGCTGGTGCAGACCGTCGCCTCCGGGGTCACCCAGCTCGGCTGGCGATCAGAACTGTCCGACCTCTTCGTCGGTGTCGCGATCATCATCGCCGTCGGCGCCGACCTCATCCGCGAGCGTGCAAGGAGGAAACGATGAGCGTTCCCACCACAGCCGAACCCGACAGCGGCCAAGCCAACCCGAGGCCCCCGGCCGCAACCGCGACCGAGTCTGTCCCGGCCCGGATCATCCGAGCCCTACTGACCCAGCGTATCGTGCTGCTCGCTGTCTTGATCGTGCTCGTCGTCGCCTACTTCTCGATCCTCGGCGCCGGTGGCTACCTGACCGCCAGCTATGACTTCGACTACCTGTCAGCCGCACTGATCAACGCAGTCCCGCTAGCCATGCTGGGCTTCGCGCAGCTGATCGTGATCTTGTCCGGACGCGGCGGCATCGACTTGTCTGTCGGCGCCATCGTGTCCCTGGCCGGCATGATCTTCGGCTTCGCCTACGGACAGTGGGGGTGGCCACTATGGACGGCGATCCTGCTCACCGCCGCCGTCGGCACCGTCCTCGGACTGCTCAACGGGCTGCTGGTCGCATATATCGGCTTCCCCGCCCTCATCGCCACCCTGGCCACCTACTACGCCTACAAGTCGTTGGCCGTCGTGGTGAACAACCAGCGCCCAATCAGCACGAAACCGATCCAGGACCTGTACGAGTCGACCGCCCAATCGGTGTCACTGCCGCTCATCGGGGACTACATCCCCGACGTGCCCAAGGGCATCTTCTTGTTCCTGCTGCCGACCGTGATCGTGGTCTGGCTGCTGCTGGCCCGCACCACCTACGGCCGCCGGGTCTACGCCATCGGCACCAACGACGTCGCTGCCCGCTGGTCCGCCATCGACGTCCGCGCCACCCGCGCCGGGGCCTACGCCCTGAGCGGACTGATCTCCGGTCTCGTCGCGGTCGTCACGGTGGGCCAGTTCGCCTCCGCCCGACCCGATGCCGGCGTGTCCGGCAACGGGATGGCGCTGCCCGCCATCACCATCGCCGTCCTCGGCGGTGTCGCCATCACCGGCGGCATCGGGCGCGTGTCCGGCATCGTGCTGGCCACCGTGCTGATCGTGTGGACCAACGCCGGCATCCGACTCGCCTTCGAAGGCAACGCCGGCCCGCAGTACCAGCTGCTTGCGCTCGGTCTGCTGCTGGTCTTCTCCGCGCTACTCAACGGCTTCGCGCTGCGCCGCTACGGCGGCGTGAGCTGACAGGGCCTGCCACACCTACGCAGACCCGCTGCCCGACCCGCACCCCCTTCCAATCCTTGAAACTCAACGCCCAGAAAGCGCTTCAACATGCCCTCACTCATCGGCTGCCATGCCCTGGTCTTCACCGGCGACTTCGACGCCGCCGGTATCGAATCCTCAGCCCGTCGCGCCCGCCAGGCCGGGTTCGACCTGATCGAATACCCCCTGATGGACCCGTTCACCTTCGATGCCGCAGCCGCCCGCAAAGCGGTCGAAGCTGTAGGGCTGAAGGCCACCGCCAGCCTCGGTCTGCCCGCCGAAGCCGACGTCAGCAGCGACGACCCCGACATCGTCGACGCCGGCCGGCGGCTCCTCGACGCCGCCCTCGAACGCACCGCCGAGATGGGCGGACTCCAGATGGTCGGCGTGCTGTACGGGTCGATGCGCAAACACATGGCCCCCGCCACCTCCAGCGGCATCGCCAACAGCGTCGCTGCGGTCGCCACGCTCGCCGACAAAGCTGACACGCTCGGCATCAAGCTGTCGCTGGAGGTCGTCAACCGCTACGAGTCCAACATCATCAACACCGGCCGCCAAGCTCTGCGCTACCTCGCCGACATGGGCCGGTCGCAGGTCTCGGTCCACCTCGACACTTACCACATGAACATCGAGGAGTCCGACCTCTTCCAGCCCATCCTGGACACTGGCGAGGACCTCGGCTACTTCCACATCGGCGAAAGCCACCGCGGCTACCTCGGCACCGGCTCCGTCGACTTCGCCAGCACCTTCCGCGCTCTCGACCGCATCGACTACGACGGGCCCATCGTGTTCGAGTCCTTCTCCTCCGCCGTAGTCTCCGCCACCCTCAGCAACACCCTTGGCATCTGGCGCAACCTGTGGGAAGACGGGGACCACCTCGCTGCCCACGCCAACCGGTACATCCGCGACCAGATCACCGCCGTCCGCACCATCGCGCTCCACTAGAAGGCTCACCGCCAGTTGATCGCCTGCGGCATCACCACGTGGCCCGGCCGGAGTCAGCCGCCCCGGCCGGACCACTGGGCGCCCGGTTCACGGTCCCTCTTTGTGGGACCAAGTGGTGACAGGTCCACGACCGAACTCGGTGACAACTTCGCGGATCTTCATAGTGATCCTGGCCGTGCACCTCGTTCTCGGTGGACGGTCCGTTTGCGACGATGCAGGCGCCCCGGAACGACAGCTTTGCCGCTGGGGTCCGCATCCCGAACGTCGTGGGCCGTCGACAGGGATCGCTACTTGCGCCAGCCTGGCACCTATGTGGAACGCGTACCACGACGGCGACCCCAGCCGTCCGGTCGAGCCGAACGAGAATGCGGCCCCCGGCCTGGCGCCGCCGCCTCCGGCCGGCCTCGATCCCGTCAATCTGATGGTCGACGGAGAGCATTTCGTCGTCACCCGCCGACCCGGCTCACCCGGCACGTATGACTTCGACTGGACCTCTCATCCTGAGTCTTACGGTTTCACCGTCGGAGCGAACTCGGAGTGGAGGCCCGACCTGACAGAGATGACGGAGGAGATTCGTAGTTTCCTGTCCCAGGTCGACAAGGAGACCGGCTACCTTCGCGACTGATCACCCAGGGGTGGTTCAGCGCGGAATGTGAGACGGTGGCGCCCGCCCAGAGCCCTCTGCGGGCCGCCCGATGGAGGGTCGCTCACGGTGCATGCCTGAGGAACCTGCGGGCGTGAGCCGCGGCGGCTCGGCCCTCGTGTTGCGTAGGAGCAACGTTTCGGTGGGCGCCGTTCAGAACGGCGGCTCATCGCTACCGGCCCAAGGATCAACTGGGGTCTGAGGGAGAGCGCCCGTGGGTAACGGCAGGCTCGCCACCACATAGAGATTCAAGATGTCGTCGCGGTCCATGAACAAGATCTGGCTGCGCCTTGTGGCGTCGAGCGCATTGCCCAGCCAGTTGCGCGCCGCCTTGGTGATCTCTCCGCCCGCCACAATGAACGCGTGATCGACCAGCACGCGACGGTTGACCTCGGGATCGAAGATCTCGTGCGCGAGCATCATGAGTGCCTGATTGTAGATCTCCGCCATGTTGGCGTTGCCGGCCCTAGTCACGCCCGAGGCGTCGAGCTTTCCCTTTTTCGCCTGGATGCCGAAGTACAGCACGTGCTGTGTTGGCAACGTGTAGCGCATCCAGACGTCCTTGCCGTACTCCAGCGCCTTATCCCTGTGCCCAGCCTCAGTAATGCGGTGATACCCCAGTTGCCGGAACAGGGGCAGCAGCACTTCTTCGATGAGGTCGTCCTCGCTGCACTGGTCGAGGTACGCAGCAAGAAGCTGCCGTCGCTCGATCTCGGCTTTGCTGAACGGCCGGTGTGGATTGGCGGCCAAGACAGTGACCGTTTTGGTGCCGACGTGGCGTAGATAGCAGTGCTTGTCATCGCCGAAGAACGCCTCGAAGCCCTCGCGGCCGAGGACGTCGTTGAGCTGTGCCAGAGCACGAGGTCGGTCTGATCCCTCGTTGTGCCGGTCAGCCGGGCTCATAAGTTGGTCGATGAGGCGACAGAAGACGTCCGGCGGATGGGTCAGCCCGTCGTGAGGCTCGTCCAGCATCTGCTCCAGCACGTCCGCAACCCAGCGGTGTCGCGTCGATCCGTCATGCTCAAATTCCGTCTCCAACTCACGAAAGAACTCCGTGATGTACATGCTGGAGCGGTAGGGGAAGTACTTCGCCTCGTCCTCGTTTTCAGCGTCGTCGCGGCCGATATTGCCGACCACTAGGTCGGCCAATGCCTCGAGGTTACGGCGCTTGAACTTCACGAGGTGATTGTCGCAAGCGGTCCCGACAAGCAGCGTCGCTTGCGCACCCGATCAGTCGCTCGGCCGGGTCCCGCACGGCGGAGATCTTCCGGACGCGGGTGGCCCCAGATCTTCGTCGATACTTCTCCAGTGAGGCTTCGCTGGGCAGTTCCCGTCTTGTTTCTGATTGCGGCGGGGGGCGCGACGCTCGCGACCCGCGGCGCTGACTCCACCTGGCAGTCGATCTGGGCCGGCGTCGTAACGACTCTGGTGGCGGCTGCCGTTGTCGACGCAATCGCGTTAGTCGAGCGCTCGCACAACGATAAACCCGTACGCCAGATGGCCGGGCGCCGGATTGGTCGAGTGCACCAGATCGTGCTCGACATGGTCGTCACCATCTTCGATGACTATCAAGCCGAGGCGCGTGACTGGCCGATGCAATTGCGGCAGGTTCAAGACCGTGCTGAGGACTTTGACACGCCAGCAAAGGTGTTTCCGGTCCGCACCCGCCGCAGCCAGCTGATCACCTTGCTCGCACTGCTCGAAGACAATATCGACGAGCTTGCGGGACTGGCCGCGGCAGGTGTTCTTGCCCGTGAGGCTGACATCGTGGACCGCGCTCTGAGCAGGTCGGGATTTCTCTCGTGCGTACGGTCAGCCGCTGCCGGCGTCCGCTGGGACTCAGGCCGTCCCATCGTGGGTGATCAGGCAGCCGCGCTCCTAGAGCAGCTTCAACAGGTCTTGCCTGCCGCTGCTCGCGCCGCTGGCTCGACTTGGAACTATGGCGAGTGGCATTGATGCTGGACCCCTGTCGTTCCCGACTCTCGTTCGACCCTCGTTCTGCGGTGGCGTGGCCACAGCGCCGTCGCCGTAGAGGGTCGATCACCAAGACCGGCAACGGCCATGCCCGTCGCCTGCTGGTCGAGGCCGCGTGGCACCACCAGAAGGTGTATCGGCCCGGGAAGACGATGCAGGATCGGTGGGCACTCGCCCCCATTGCCGCACAGGTCCGCGGCGATGCGGGGAACCGACGGCTGCACCGTCAGTGGCTGCGGTTCACCGCCCGCAAGAAACGGCCCACCATCGCCGTGGTCGCGATCGCTCGCGAAGTCGCCGGCTGGTGCTGGTCACTGGCCACCCTCGACCTCGACGAACCTCTCGCCGGGTAGTCGAGACCGATTCTCCTTGTCGATCCACGATCTGACCGAGCCGCGTCCGGAGCGACCCGCGCTACGACTATGAGCCGTTCACCGCCTGAGGTGGACGACGCTCGCTTCTAGACAAGCGGACAAGCCCCAGCCGAACAGCGCCGTCCTGCGGTAGCCAACCCGCGCATATCAGTCTGACCAGCGTCGCGAACCCGCCCGGAACCAGGTACCAAGATCGACAAGGCAAGAGGATGAGGCGCCGCCGAGAACCCATCCCGGCGGCGCCTCACCCTGCCACTTGACAAGCAGGCACTACATATCAGTCGCCACTGGCTGGCCAGTCGCGTTGTGTGTCGCCACGTTGCCCCAGCCGGTTGGCAGACTGAGAAGGTAAGAGAGTGCAGCCGTCACGCCCAGACTCGATAGGGTCGCCACCTCCATTGGCGTCCGCGTTCCAGTCCACCCAGGCACTTGATGTCGTTGAGCGAGCGCTGTACGCCGCTCCGGCAAAGGTGGTGGTCTGCGGCCCAGGCGGGGTCGGGAAGACCCAGATCGCAATTCAACTTTTCGACCGCTCGTTGAGCGATCTTCGAGCATGGATCTCTGGGAACTCGCGCAACTTGATCATCAGTGGCTACGCCGAAGCAGCGTCGCGCCTCGGCCTCGCCAGTGCGAAGGTCTCCAACGAGGAGCTAGCGCAAGTTTTCTTACAGTACCTGGAGCGCAGCACTACGACGTGGCTCGTGGTTATTGATGATCTGCAGGATCCTGACCAGATAGGGGATTTGTGGCCACCAACCACACCGTTCGGCAGGCTCTTGGTTACCACTCGTCGCCGCGACGCCAGCCTCTCAAGCGATGGTCGCACTGTCGTGCAAGTCGATGGATTCACTCAAGCGGAAGCGCACGACTATCTCAGGAGACGCCTGAGCGCCAGCGGCGCACGACCCCTCTCAAGCGAGCTACTAGCCGAAGCGGACAATCTGGCGCTCGATCTTGGTCACCTTCCGATGGCGCTTGCTCAGGCCGCAGCGGTCCTTGAGCATGAACGCATTCCTGTTGCCGCGTATCGCGAGCTACTGGCAAGAACTGAGGCAGCGCTACGGCACGGGCGGAAAGGCGAAGCCGCAACTGCGCACGATGAATTCCGAGAGCTTGGCCGGGAGCTAAGCAGGGTTCTGGGATCAGACGACCTCCTCACGCTGTCTGCAAGGCAGAATGCTGCGTACTGGTCATCAGAGCTCGGTAGATACAGCGAAGCCCGGACCGAGTTCGAAGGCCTGCTGCTCGACCTCGAGCGGGTTCTCGGAGCCAACCATCCGCGAACGCTCAGCGTCAGGAACAGCATTGCCGCACTCCACGCACAGACAGGCGATACCCGCAGAGCCGTTTCTACCTTTGAGCAGCTACTTGCCGACCAACTCAACGTCCTAGGAGCTGAACATCCGGCCACGCTTGCAACCCGCGCCAACCTCGCCACCTGGAGAGGTAGGGCAGGAGATCCGGCGGGGGCAGCTGCTGCATTGGAAGAGCTGGTGGCCGATCAGTACAACGTACTCGGGCCGGAGCACCCGACTACGTTTGCAAGCCGCTCCAATCTCGCGGTGTGGAGGGGCCGAGCTGGTGACCCTGCTGGGGCGGCCGCGCAGTTCGACGACCTCGTCTCAGACATGAGGAGGGTCATAGGCCCTGATCACCCGAGCGTCTTCGACGCGCGAGCCAACCACGCTGAATGGAGAGGTCGAGCTGGTGATCCGGCAGGGGCCGCCGAAGAGTTCGAGACTCTTGTGTCCGACCTAGCCCGCGCCATGGGCCCCGATCACCCGAACCTCGGGAACGCACGAGCACATCTTGCTGTATGGAAAGGGCGAGCCGGTGATACGGCAGGAGCTGCCGAGGAACTTGAAGCCCTAGTGTCTGACTTGAGCCGCGTCATAGGCCCTGATCACCCGAGCACTGTGAGTGCCCGGGCGAAACTTGACCAGATCACCGGTGTGAGTCGTGACTGAGAGAGAGTCGCGGACGAACCCGTTCTCAATTTGGGAATCGGTGACTGTTGAGAGTTGTCTAGACAATCCCTCAATGATCGAGGTTCTACATGCCACTACTGTGACTGCAGCTGCGGTGCTCAGCGATGAACGTGAGCGATTCGACGACTTGAGTCGTCAACTCGCTAGAACGCGGCAGCAGGTCGCCAAGGCACAACAGCAGTTGGCCAAAGCTCAATTGCAGACATCAGTCCCTCAGCGGAGCATTGCGAGACTTGAGGAACGCTTGAGCGCACGAGAGTCAGAGTTGGCGGAGTTGGGACGTCGAGCACGCATCTCGGTCGTGATCGCTTGGGTGGGTACCGTTTTGGTCGCTGCCGGCATCAACTACCTCACCGACGGAGAACAAGGGGCGTTGGGCTGGATCCTGCTGCTCGGAGGAGCAGCGGTCGAAGTTTGTGCGTTCTTTGTGAGCGGCAGCCAACCACGGCGAGAGAGTCCGCCTCGTGACGAGTCAGATACCCTCGCGGACCAGGACGCTGGTTGAATCGCAGTTGCGAACTCGTATTCGCGCTTCGAGCGGCGGTCGATTATGAACGAGACAGTTGCCGTGCCTTCCGGGAGCCGTCCAGCACCCTGCCCCACGACGGTCCCGATCCGGCATCCGTGCAAGCATCACCGGGGTGTCCAAGATGTGGTGGAAGTCGGTCGATGCCTTCACAGCCGACCTTCCCGGAGCGAGCGAGACGCGCCTTCGTGAGATGAGGGACTGGGCCGAGCAGCGCCAGCGCTCGTCGGACGCGCCCGGAATGGGACGCAACCCCCGAGCTCGTCGCCAGTTCCGGCAGATGCGCGATGCCGCCGACTCCGAACTCGATCGACGTGGATTGCTCTGGCCCGACGCCTGAACGTTCCCGCTGGAGGGTCGCCTAGCGTGCTCAGCGTGGTGCGTCTGAATCTCGCGCACATTGACTTTGCTCCGGAGCTGGTGCGTCCAGAACTCGCGCACAATTGCGGCCGCAACTCGCGCTCAGAGCCAGCGTGATCACTCTCGAAAGGGATCGACAGGTCGCCTCGAAGTCAGCCAAAGAGCGTGTCCGGATCGCTTGGGATCTCGGATGTGCTCGCTGGCTTGGAGGCCTGCTTCCGCACGTGAGCGGACACAGGAAGCACTCCAGCCGCTGTCAGGTCGACCACTGTGATGGCTGGCCCGTCGACGATGTCGTCAAGTAGTTGCGCTTGTACGGGGTGGATGTCTGTGAGCAAGGTCAAGACGTGCAGGAGGTCGACGAGGTCAGCGGTGTACTCGGGGAGCCACGTGGCTGGCTGCAGGTTCGATAGTGGACTGTTTCGTCGGTCACCGATGGTGGGTCGTTCGCGGTTTCTGCGTCGGTAGGAGAACCACTGCGTGAGGATGCGTTTATTGCCCACGCTGTAGTTCCAGACAACTTCGGGCACTGGGCCTATGCGACCTGTTCCGACGTGGAGGATCTGGTCGGCCGCGTGATAACTGAGTTCGTCTGGCATGTTGTTGTCGTCTGCGGGGATCGGATGACCGGCGAGGACTTTGGCCGCGCGATCCGCGGGAAGTCGTGGCGCTCCCTGCGGGCGGCTTGCTGCGGGATCGACAAACCTGGTGCCGTAGCTGTGTAGCCAGATGACCCGTCGCCCAAGGTCGATGGCGCGGTTGAAGAGGACGGGGTCTGCGGTGAGAGGAATGCGAATGCCTGGTGTGCGGAGGTGTTGGGCAAACGTGGTGTGGTAGCCAGGATGGGCTAGTACCGCGGCGATGTAGGCCATCAGATCAGGGCCGTGGACAGATTGCCCGATGCGATCCGACATGGCGGTCAGGATCTTGGGTGTGGTGTTCGGGATGGTTCCGGATGCGTCCCGCCAGAGCGGCCAGGTCCGCCCGCCTCTGTTGTTGTAGTGGTGGAGATCTGGGACTTCAGCGGTGAAGGTCGCCGCCGGTCCGTCTTCGACGGGTCGATCATCTGGTGCCGTGAGGTACACCTGGTTCGGGCCTCGGACGTGCCACAGCGTCGGGTTCGGGCGGTTGATGAGTCGCTTGTCCGGGATGATCCACTGCCGGTCGAAGGACCTGAACGGATACCGCACCGGCTCGGGGAGCTTCCCCGTTTCCTGGGCGAGGGCGCATGTGGGTGGTAGGAAGCCGGGGAGGTTGTCTGAGAGCTTCTTCTGGACGTTGCGGTCGACAGGGTGCTCCTGCATGAGTTCTGGCTTGCGCTCGAGTGGTGCGGCGATGAATGCGCCCCAGCGTCGTGTGAGCGTTTCCCGGTCTGGGGCGATGGGCCAGGTGCGGCCGACCATGGTTCCGGAGCCTGAGTAGAGGAGAAGATCTCCGAGTTCTGGGTAGGCGGCCCAGTCCGCGACGGAGGCGGGCCAGAACGGGGCGTACGGGCTGGTGGCCGCTTGCTTCCAGCCGTCGTCGGTCAATGAGATGCTCGCGAGCTCTTTGAACTTCGCGGCGCGAGGGCCGGCGGCGAGAGCCCGGTGGTACACGGGCGCCGGGGCGGTTCCGGTGCTTCCGTCGCGGATGGCGATGGTGATGCAGATGCGCTGTTGGACGCCCTGGAAGATCCTTGTCGAGACGGGGGGCTGGATGCCTGGTTCGGGGGTGCAGTCGATGACGTAGACCGCGTCTGCACGCTCGCGGAGGTAGGCGCGCATCTCGGAGAATCCGGCGCCGCCGAGGAATCCGGCGGCGGTGATGAAGCAGACGATGCCGCGGTCAGAGTTGGTGTGCTGGTCGAAGACCTTGTCGGTGGCCCATCGCCAGAAGTAGACGTACGGGTTGTAGAGGTGCTTGACGTGTGTTCCGACTCCGAGACTCTTGTCAGGGATGAATCGGGCTAGTGGCGCTGGCCGATCAGGTGTGCCTTGTTCGACGAAGCCGCCGCGTCCCTTGCTCTTCTCCTTGTACGGCGGGTTGCCTAGGACGACCATCACCGGCTCGTACGCCTTGATCTTGTTGGCGTCACGACGCGACTGTGCGATCGGCTCGTACCAAGTTCCCAGCTTGGTCTCCTCGACGAGTGGGTCGTCGAGGGTGTTCGTGACGTAGGTACGCAACTTGGACTGAGCAGATGCGGGGACACCGAGGTCGGTCAACTCAGCGAGAAGCCGCAGCTGGGCCACGGCGTACGGGCCGATCTGCAACTCGAACCCGGCTACCCGGTTCACTGTGTCTGCAAGAGCACCTGGGACTGCACCTGGGCCTAAGTCGTCCGTGACTCGCTGGCCGATGCGTCTGACGACCTCGAGCAGGTAGGTCCCGGTGCCCAGAGCGGGGTCTAACACAGTGACGGTTGGTTCGGCGAGCCCGCCGGGCAAGCCGAAGCGGGTGGACAACGCTTCGTCGACGAGACCGGTCATGGCGCGGACCACTTCAACAGGTGTGTAGTAGGAGCCAGTCTTGCGGCGCAGCGCGGGGTCGTATTCGGCCAGGAAATCTTCGTAGAAGTACAGCCAGGCGTCGGGGTTGCCCTTGGACAGCTTCTGCCAATCCACGACCGAGAGGGTTCGGGTCAGGGTCGCCACCGATGTTTGAAGTGCGTCTTCGGCGAGTTGGCCGTCGGTGAGGATACGCAGCGCGGTGCCCACGAGTGTGTGTTCCTGGGCGGCAAGCTTCATGGCGGCGGCCGAAACGCCTTGGTTGAGGTCGATGCCGCGGACGCGGGCCATGAGTAGCCCGAAGGTGACTGCTTGGGCGTAGGAGTCAGCGAACTGTTCATCGCTCGCGTCCGGGAACAGCAGGTGGCGCCAGTCGTCGGCGAGGTTCTTCAACAGCTGATCTCCGGCGACCAGCTGCTCAGATACCTCGTCACGGAGGAGGCGGCAGAGTCGAGCCGCAGTCTGCGCTAGCTGGGCCGGGCTCGTCGGGGGCTGAGGATCCCAGGTAAGGAAGGTGCCGATGAGGCCAGCCAGCGCATCTGGAGCTTTGAGGGCAGCTCCAGAGGTCTCGACGTCTCCGATCAGGCGTTGGGTGGCGTAGTGATGCTCGCCGTAGTTCCAGACCGAGAACTCGTTGCCGTCGGTGTACATCAGGTTGGGCAGCGCCGACAGTTTCGCCCATTGCGACTTGTCGTGCTTTGTCGTAAACCGTCGAGGGTCTGCGCCTTTACCCGGAGCCTTCACCTCGATGAAGCCGACGAGGACACCCTTGACGGTGACAGCGAAGTCGGGCCGAACCTGCAGTCCGCTGAGTGAGGATTCACCTACCAGCACCACCTTGGCCGGGTCTACGCCTGCTGCGGCTCCGAGTGCTCGTATGTAGGTCTCCAGCGGTCCGCGGAGCTGGTCCTCGGGCTGCCCGCTGATGGCAGCGGATCCGAGTTTGGCTTTCGCCGTTTTTCCGAAGGTGGCGGTTGCGGCCTGTACCTCGGCGTGATCAGTCACAGGCTCGACCGTAGTCAAGAGCTAGGCAGCGGACACGCCTTACGCGCCGCCCGGAACTCTGGAGCTCGGCGCCCGCGGCCCGCGGCACCTGCGTCGATACGCGTGACCGCCACCTTGCACGGAGAGTCATGACGAGGCAGATGGTCCCGACACGACCCTACGATCACGGGGTTGAGGAACAACGGAACAGTGGTTAGCGCTGAGAACGATCTTGCCTGCGGAGTTCTGAGGCCACGTCGGGTCTACGGTCGTGGTTCATGCCGGTGGAGTTCTTGTCCGACGATCAGGTTGTCGCGTACGGCCGGTTCACCGGCGCGATGGCGGCAGGCGAGGTAGAGCGGTTCTTCTACCTCGATGACTCGGATCGGAACCTGGTCGCTCGGCGGCGTTCGGATCACCATCGTCTCGGCTTCGCGGTGCAGCTGGGCACCGTGCGGGCGGTGGGCCGCTTCCTCGAGGACCCGCTGGACGTGCCCTGGCCGGCAGTGCAGTACCTCGCCGAGCAGCTTGGGATCGGCGACGCGTCGTGTGTGAAGAACTATGCGCGGCGTTCGCAGACGCCGTACGAGCACGCCTGGGAGATCCGTGCCGCTTATGGGTACCGGTCCTTCGACGATGAGGCGATCGGGCAGGGCTTCGCGCGGTTCCTCGACGCCCGGGCGTGGACGCACGCCGAGGGGCCGGTGGCGCTGTTCGAGCAGGCGACCGGCTGGCTGCGCCGTAACCGGGTGCTGCTGCCAGGCGTCACGGTGCTGGCCAGGCAGGTAGCCGCCGCGCGCGACGCGGCGGAGACCCGGTTGCACGACGTGTTGGCCGGGGCCGCCTTACGCGTGGACCCGCTGCTGCCGGGCCGGCTCTCGGACCTGCTGCGGGTGCCGGACGGGTCGCGGCTATCGCAGCTGGAGCGGCTCCGTCGCTCGCCGCTGCGCAGTTCGGGACCGGAGATGGTCAAGGCGCTGCAGCGGGCAGAGCAGCTCGCCGACCTGGGCGCTGGCCGGGTCGAGATGGGTGAGATACCACCGAACCGGTTGCAGGTGCTGGCGCGGACGGGCCTGGGCAGCAAGGCCTCGGCGCTGGCCCGGCTGAGCGAGCCGAAGCGGACCGCGACGCTGGTCGCGGTGCTGCGCCACCTGGAGGCGGTCGCGGTCGACGACGCGCTGGATCTGTTCGCGCTGCTGATGGCGACGAGGCTATTCGGCCCGGCTCGGCGGGCGTCGGCCGAGGAGCGGCTGGCGATGCTGCCGCGGCTGGAGAAGGCATCCAGGACGGTCGCCCGCGCGGGCCGGGTGCTGCTGAACCAGCTTGCGGTCGTCGAGGACGCGGGCGGCACGCTCGACGTGGCTGCCCTATGGGTGGCGGTGGAGGACGTGGTGCCCCGCGCTGTGGTCGTCGAGGCGATCAATCTGGTCGAGGAACTTGTGCCCGACGATGAGGGTTCTGCGGATTCGGCGATACGCGCGGCATTGGCTGGTCGGTACAACACGGTGCGGCCCTTCCTGAAGCTGCTGGGCGCGTCCACTGCGCTGCATGCCGCGCCGGGCGGCGAGCGGGTACTGGCTGCGGTGCGGGCGCTGCCCGAGCTGGCCCGACGGCGCGTGGCCCAGAAACCACTCACCGTCGAGGAGATTGACCCCGAGCTGGTGACGCCGGCCTGGAGGCGGGTGGTGTTCGCCAGCGCCGATTTGCCGTCCGGCGCGGTGGACCGCGACGCGTACGTGGTGTGTGTGCTCGAGGGGCTACACCGAGCCCTCGGGCGGCGTGACGTGTACGCACGGCCGTCGCACCGCTGGGCCGATCCGCGGGCACTGCTGCTGGCCGGGCCACGGTGGGAGGCGGTGCGCGAAGACGTACTGGCCGGGCTCAGCCTCACCGACCCGGCGCCGACGCACCTGGCCCGGCAGTTGATCACGCTCGACGCCGCGTGGAAGCAGACCGCGGCGCGGCTGGCCGAAGCTGGCGAGGATGCTCGGGCGCGGGTCGTGGCCAGCCCGGAGGGGCGCGCTCGGCTTGTCGTCGACCACCTCGACGCGCTCGGTGAACCGGAGAGTCTGACCTGGCTGCGGGCGACGGCGCAGGCCATGCTGCCGCGTGTGGACCTGCCGGAGCTGCTGCTGGAGGTGCACGCCTGGACCGGGTTCCTGGACACCTACACCCATCTCGGCGATGTCTCGTCGCGCACCAAGGACCTCGCGGTGAGCGTGGCCGCGCTGCTGGTGGCCGAGGCCTGCAATGTCGGGCTGACCCCGGTCATCAAGGCGAACGAGGCGGCGTTGACCCGGGCCCGGCTGGCGCACGTGGACCAGTACTACGTGCGGGCGGAGAACCACGCCGCCGCCAATGCCGTGCTGGTCGACGCGCAGGCGCAAATCCCGATCACGCGAGCCTGGGGCGGTGGGCTGCTCGCCTCGGTCGACGGGCTGCGGTTCGTCGTCCCGGTGCGCACCATCAACGCCGGACCGTCGCCGAGGTACTTCGGCTACAAGCGTGGCATCACCTGGCTCAACGCGGTAAACGACCAGGTCGCCGGGATCGGGCAGATGGTCGTGCCCGGCACGCCAAGGGACTCGCTGTTCATCCTGGACGCCCTGCTCAATCTCGACGCCGGGCCGAAGCCGGAGGTGGTGACCACCGACAACGCCTCCTACAGCGACATGGTCTTCGGCGTGTTCGCGATGCTGAACTACCGGTTCGCGCCGCGCTTCGCGGACCTGCCCGACCAGCGGTACTGGCGCGCCACGCTGCCCGACCCCCTGCCGAACGGTGTCGCGCTCTCGGCGGAGCAGCAGGCGATCGCCGACTACGGGCCACTGGAGCCGATCGCCCGCAACACGATCAACGTCGCCAAGATCCTTACGCAGTGGCCGGACATGCTGCGGGTCGCGGGCTCGCTGGTCACCAACCAGGTGCGCGCCTATGACCTGCTGCGCATGTTCGGTCGTGACGGGCACCCGACTCCGCTTGGTCAGGCCTTCATCGAGTACGGACGCATCGCCAAGACCCTGCACCTGCTGGCGCTGGTCGACCCGGTCGACGGCACCTACCAACGCCGGATGAACCGGCAGCTGACCGTGCAGGAATCCCGGCATCGCCTGGCCCGCAAGATCTGCCACGCCAACCGCGGTCAGATCCGGCAGGCCTACCGCGAAGGACAGGAAGACCAGCTCGCCGCCCTGGGCCTGGTCCTCAACGCAGTGGTCTTGTGGAACACCCGCTACCTCGACGCCATCGTCGAGAACCTATGCAGCAGCAGCGGCCAGCCCGTGCGCGAGGAGGACGTCGCGCGGCTCTCGCCGCTCGGGCACGCTCACCTCAACTGCCTCGGGCGCTACGCCTTCACCAGTCAGCCGCTCACCCAGCTGCGACCGCTACGCGACCCCGCAGCCCCCGACAGCGAGGACGACGAGTTCTGAGCTGAGACGCCCTCTCAATCAAGGGGATCCTCGCAAGATCACTCTCACCGCTAACCACTGTTCCGTTGTTCCTCAACCCCGGCACCCGTAAGAAGCGGATGGCCATCACCAGCGAAGACCCACCCAGCAAAGCCCTCCAGCCCGTCGCCACCGCCATGCGGTCACTCGCCGCCTTCGTGAAGGAGTACGTCAATGCCTGACGGTCTCAGCATGCTCGACGAGAAGAGGAAGAGCCGCAGCCGCAGCATCCCCGCACCACGGAACCCACCCCGCTCCACCCCCGTCCAGGTCGCCGAGCTCGTACCGTCGGCACCGGTCGAAGCCGCGGCGCCGGCCGTCGAGCCGGAGACGACCGCAGCGGTGCCGGCGCCGACGCCCGCGCCGAAGGAGAACCCAACGGCGGGGGAGCCGACTGTGCAGGAGCCGACCATCAAGATGTCGATCTACCTCGAGGCCAGCGACGACCTGTACCTCGAAGAGATCACACACGCCGGCAAAACCAGCCGGCCACGCATCGCGATTTCTCGCAGCGCGATCGTCCGGCTGGCCCTCGAGCGGCTCGCCGCCACCATGACCGCCGACGAGATCGTCGCCCAACTCCGCCAGACCGGCGATGGACACCAAGGCGCCGGCCGCAAGCGACGCTGACCTGTCAGGACTGCAGGGGTGGGGGAGTGCCATGGCGCTGCTGACGTGCATGAGACGACGCTGGCTGCGGAACGTCAGTACGGGATAGAACGCCATGCCCCACATCCCCGTCGTCCTCGTACTGGTCCTCCTGATCGTCACCGTCTTTCTTGCAGGCGTCCTCCTCGCTCTGGGCCTCAGCGGCAGCTCGCTTCGGTGCATGATCCGCGGCCACCAGCGCAGCTCGCAGATCTGGACCAGCCGCGACAGCCCCGGCGTGGGTTACTCCTGCCCCCGCTGCCGCGTCCTGTGGCTTCCGAGCAACCCCTTCGACCAGCTCGAGCCCTGAACCCACCCGGAGACCACCCGTGCGACACAAACTGATCGGCCTCAGCCTCGCGCTGGCGATCCTTTGCACCGGCCCCCTGGCTGGCTGTAGGGAGAGTGAACCTATCCGCGCCACCGTGCGGATCGGGCCAACGGTGGCCGAGTTCCAGGTCGAGGTCGCCCAGACCGCCGACCAGCAACGCGACGGCCTCAGCGACCGAGACGAGCTGGCCACGGGCACCGGGATGCTGTTCCAGTTCGGAAGCAGAAGCGAGCAACAGGTCTGGATGGCCGGCATGTCGATGCCGCTCGACATCGCCTGGATCGCGGACAACAAAGTCGTCGCGATCGACACCCTCACCCCGTGTACCGACACCGACCAAAACGCCTGCCCCCGCTGGACCTCACCCAGTCCCGTCGACAGTCTGTTGGAGGTCTCCGCCCACTCATTGGCCACAGTGATCCCCGGAATGGCCGTCGATGTCGAGGAACTGCCGTAATCATCGACGTTTCCGGGGGGGTCGACACCGGGTACGCCGCTCCTGAACGGCGGGTGCACAGCCGGGCTCGCAGCGCTATGAGAGAGCCGTCTCCCTTGCCTGGCTAGCTGGCAGCACGAGCGCAGGTGACTGCAACTTGTAGATGTTGCGCATCCGCCGAGGGTCGAATACGTCGGACTTCTGGTCTCGCGCAACACTCTGACGCTCGATCCGCAAGAGGCCATTCTTGACAAGCTCCGCGGTCCCGGTCGCGCGCGTCTGGTGAGAGATCCGGTACCGCTGGTGGAACACACTGGTACTGAACCAGACGTCCTTGCCTTCGCCGCCTTGTTCTGCGAGGAGGATCAGCAACATCGTGAGTCCTGGGCCGCGCAGCTGCTGAAAGTAGCCGTCAAGCCAGAGTCTGCTGGCGACTTTGAAGTAGACGTGGCTCGCGATAAGTCCCTTCGATTGGCGTCGATGTAGTGCTCGGCTGTGGCTGCTTGAAGGAAGGCTGTACGGACGACCCTGACCGCCTTCGTCGAAGAGTGTCACAACACTCGGTTGCCCAGCCATCGGTTCGGAGAGGATCAGGCGGTGCTGCTCGAGCGTCTTCATGGCTGCAGAGATACGACGCGCACCTTTCCCCCCGGGGTCTGGAAGGTCCAAGAGGGTTGCCCATGCTCGAGTCGGCTTCGCAGTCTGGAACGGCGCCTGGGCGCAGCGCCAAATCAGAGCGAGATAGAGCTTGATGGCGACCGTGCCGCTGCGACCTCCTGCGTAGAGCTTTGCCATCGGCGGAGCTGCGTCATCGTCACTACGGACGAAAGCCTTCCGGACGGGCGTGTCCGTCCGTCGACCGGACGAGGCCACGATTGCCTGCGCAGCTTTCACTGACTCCGCGGTCGCCCGCGGATCTCGCGAAGCGAGCCAACTATCTATCGCCGTCGCCCAGATGTCTGGAGCTGTGAGGTCACCCCCCGGCCCTGTGGACAGAGAAACCTCCTCTGGGTTCACAGGTATCACATGGCCTCCTTACTTCTCATCGCTAGAGTACCGCTCAGTTCTACACAAGCGTAGTGCTCAAATCTATCTAAGCGATCCTCTTCTATCCATAATAACGTACCGAGTTTGACATTTGTCTAGTGTTTGAGGTACCGTTAACGGTAACCCCCGGTTTGCGCACATCCCGCCACTGTGGTACGGTAGTGCTACCTGGTTGTCGCGGAACGCCGCTGGATCGGTTGGGGACTCGTCTTGAGCGAGGTGGCCTGATCGTACCCGGTTGAGTGGCGGCCGCCGGGATCTGAGCGGGCACTGTTGGAAGTCACAGGCTGACGTGTCCAGGAAGACTGGAGTTGCTGACTCGCATGATGGCGAGAGGCTGCCAGCTGCTCAGTAGGACGGGGGGCGCACTTGGCCGTGCGTCCCCCCGATCCTGTTCCGGCTAGAAGCCTAGGACCGTAGCGGCATTGTCGGTCCAAGCTTGTTGCACTCGGACGTAGGCGCCAAGGGTGGCAAGTGAGCGGTGTCGAGTCTGGTGCGCGATGGCGCGGTCACTGGCGCCACGAAGATGGGCGTAGGTCACGAAACCGGCGCGAAGGCTGTGGGCGCTGTACCGGGCCGGATCGAGGCCGCCTCGGCTGACTGCTTGTTGTACCAAGGTGTTGATCGACTCGGGGTTAAGCCGGCGGGGGAGTGCCGTGTTGCTCTTGCTGACCGGGCGGAGGAGAGGTCCGTCGACGATGCCCGCGAGCTCAAGCCAGCGCTGGATAGCGATCACCGGGCAACGGTCAGGATTGCCGGCGCGAGGAAGGACTACCAGCTCGACTTGCTCGCCGGTCTGGTTGGTCTTAGAGCGGGAGAGTGTAAGCACCAAGCCGTTGGGATGCTCGGCTAGCTGGTCGACAGTGAGGGCGGCAAGCTCACTTCGGCGCAATGCAGCGACGAATCCGGTCAGCAACAGGGCCCGGTCGCGTGCGCCGGACAAGTCGGGTTCGTTGGGTCGCCCGGAGGTACGCCACACTTTCGTCGTCGGACAGGCGTCCAGCACGTCGAACAGTTCCGGTGGCATCAACGGCGCCGCCTGGTCCGGCGGGGCGCCGTGCGTGCGGCGGATGCCCTCCCACACCGCCAGCACCCGGGCGTTGCGGGTCGGATCGGGATGGTTCTGCAGCTGATGGACGAACCGGATCGCAGACAGCCGCCGGCTCATCGTGCCCACCTTGGCGCCGGCCTGAGCCAATGCCGTCAGGTAACCCGTCACGGTCGCCGGCGCGGCCGGCGCTGGTACGAGCTCGCCATGCTCGACGCACCAGGTCGTGAACTCCCGCCAGTCGGACCGGTATCCGCGCAGGGTGTTCGCGGCCCTGGCCGCCTCGACGTAGCCGGCCTCTGCAGACGACAACGGCACTTCATCCAGCAGCGCTACCGGATCTGTCGCTGCACCTCGTATCACTGGCGGCTCAGGGTTGGTGGTCCTCGGCGCCGCCTGGTTGCTGGTCACGCGATCTCGCCCCGGCCGGGAAGGTACGCCACCCGGGCTCGCCCGGTGGCCAGCTCGTCGTCGTCGACACCGGGACCGGCCTCGTCTGACAGCTTGTCGTCCGGTGGGTGACCAAGCCGCGCCTGGAACCATTCGCCGTCGACAAGCCGGAAGATGGCGGTGACTTCTGCGTCGTGTTCGGGGTGGTCAGGGATGGAGTCGAGGTCGACGGTCACCGTGCCGGTCAAGTACATCGGTCCGGTGTGTACGACTTCGTCCCCAAGCCGTACCTCATGGTCGTCACTGCTGATCTGCAACTGTCCACCGCCCCCGGGGAACTGCGCCTTGAAGCCGGCGATCTTGCTTGGGTCGAGTGTCACAGTGAGGGTGGCAGGCATCCACGGCACGACTTCGCCCTCCAGCAGCCGACGTAGCCGGCTGGCTCGCTTCAAGTCACCCTGGCTGAACTCTGCAGGCAGCGGAAAGGGCTGGCGCAGCTTGTCCTGGATGGTGGTGAGGTCTTCAACGAAGGTGACGAGGTCCGCATCTGGGCCCGGGGGGAGGTCAGCGGGGAGGGCAATTTCCTGTCGAGCTGTGTGCCCGTCCTGTCGCAGCGTCACCACCAGCTCGTTGGGCGCGTGGCAGGCCGCCATCAGGCGAAGAGCAGGCAGCACCGCGGCGGGCAGCACCGGCTCCGGATTCAACGAGGTGAGGTTCAATTTGAGGGTCGCCTCATCGAATCGAGCCTCTAGGACCACCTCGACGGCCTGAGCGGAGTCACGGCTTGTGATCCGCACCCCTCCACCAGAGCCAGTGATACGAGATGCGGCACGCAGCGGTAACGCGACGGTCGGGAACGCCTCCGTCGGACGGTGCACAGCCAAGGAGACCTGGGGAAGGTTCCCTGTCTCTGGAGTTTCCAGCATCACCAAGCGGACGAGTTCAACGTCCTCGCCGGGAAGACCGAGCTCGGGGGGTCCTGTCATCGAGAACCGAGTGACGTACTGGCCGGGGATCTCGACTGAGCTGCCGAACAGCTGACTGTCTCGGAGCCGGTGACGAAGCTCGGCCGTCTCGGGCTCGTCCGGCACGGAGACCTTGAACGTGATACCGATCGGGGCGTCTGCAGCGGCGCCGGGGTGCTTGGGCTCGAACGTGACGGACCTGGTGCCGTCAGGAAGACGGCCGAACAGAGGCCGCCAGTCGGGGGAGATCTCGTCGGCGAGGTGCTCGAGGGCGTCATGGCGTCGGATCAGGTCGGGGGTCCCACCCGCGAGGGCCGCTGTCTCCAGGTTGTACTGCTGCACGTAGCGGAGCAGCTTGTCGCCGGTGGCGTACCGGATCAGGTCGTCGTGCTGGGTCAGCTGCTCCTCGAGCCAGCTCTGGCCGAGCCAGCGGTCGACAAACGGGTACTCGGCCTGACGAAGACCGTTGAACCAGGCGAGCTCGGACGGGTTGTGGTCGATCGGAACCACGAGGTTCCACTGGTCCGGCTGGTTCCTGGCGGCTGAGACTAAAGAACGCTGTACCTGCCGGCGCCGGCTGTTGGACACGCGGCCGGTGAAAGCCTTGGCCTCGAAGAGCACCAGCTCGCCGCCTGTGCGGATTTGGAGCTCGCGGCCGCCGTCGCCACCCTGACCGTCAATCACCTCACCGTCCGGATAGAGGCGCAGCAGCAACAGCTTCACGAGCTTCTCGAAGTCCGCCGGGTTCGCGCAGACCTCGGCCCACGTGATGCGCAGATCCGGTCCCATGCTCGGTGAGCATAGCGTCTATCAGATGGGATTCCGTTCATTATCGCGGGTAATACAGAACGAATTGCATCGGGTGAGAAGACTCTGACCCTGATGATAAGTGGCGCCGACTAGGCGCTCGTTCCGCCCCACCGAGGTGCAGCGGCAACTGGTGCTGTCAACGGTCTTCCGCAACCTTGCTCTGACCTGGCACGATGCTGCCACTCTCATCAGATGATTGATTCTCTCATCTGATGCGACACTGGCGCCGACTACGCCAGCTACCCCAGCACTGCCGGCCGCAACATCGCGAAGACGGTCGAGTCACCGTAAGGGGACCGTCTCCCGACGATCCGTGTTGAGCAGCTCGCTGCGAATGCCCAGCTGACCGAGCGGGTTGGGCATCCTCCGGTGGAAAGAGTGGGCCGACGGCGACACGGACTCGGCACGATTCATCGACTTGAGCTGAGGCGACGCCAGCGACGGGGTGCATCTTCCGATGACGCTCGTAGCGATAGTCCATGGCGACCGCTTCACCTGCGGGGGCGAGGCGACCGCCGTCATCACCTCCGGGGCGAGCAGCGGACCTGGGATCTGCCCATGCACACTATGTTCTGTGGGGAGTCTTGAGGATGCGGTGCGTGAACAGCAAGCCAACGAACAAGCGGCTCGGGCACGTGATGACTGGTACGCCAGCATGCGCATTACTAAGGGTATGCGAGCCGGGATTCTAAAACCCGGCGAGGCCGTGCTGTGGGCTGAGTTCCAGAAACTAGTAGGTTCGGGCTACGGCCAGCACCACGGGTGGTGGATTCCTCATCCGACCGAGGGCAGATTCTGGGTCTGCGAGGGGTGGGAAGCAGTTGTGATGGGCAAGCACACTATCCCGGAGCCGCGCTGGGACCCTGGACCAAACTGGCGATTCAATGAGAGCGTTGGGGCGCAGAACCGGCGCATATCTAGGAACAAGCGTCGGCGTAAGAATTACGACGCCGAAGGAGATGAACTCGCTGCGCAGTACCGGGCGGAGATCACGGAGGTGCGTCGTACGTGGGCTCGACTCGGCACCCCCACGCGCTGCTGGACCCTTCAAGGGTGGGCGTGGGACTCAGCAGGTGAGGGTTACACCACCGGCACCGAGATGCACATCGCGTTTGGTAGCGACCAATTCATCGGGGGTCTGGGAGAAGCCGGACCTCTCAAGGCCGCTTTGGTTGCAGCACTCCGGGGGGTCCGCAACTCCTGACCGGCTGACCTCACACTGAGGCTGGCTGCGCTCACGGACCCGGATCACCAGTGGCAGCGGCTGCAGTGGCCCTCACCGGGGCATCCCGCAAGCCGTCTCCTCAGAACCTCGCGCCGACGCGTACTCGCCGGGCGAACATTTCGTTCCCTCGAATCGATGCAGTTGCCAAGCAACCCGTTCGGTCAAACTTTGCGCTGTCCCAGGCATGGGACAAGAGTTGACCACCAACTACCCCCAGGGAACCCAGACACTTCGAAGACCCCTTGGGTCCACAAGTTGGTCAAGCACACGTTCTGCTCGTCAAGGCCGAGTTGGAGATGCTGGGCGATCCTCAGTCCCTCAGACGACGACCCGATGAACACCGACGGACGCTCCGAAGCGGACTGGTTGTCGGGCACGGTGAAGTATCCCAGTCCGAACCACTTTCCTGCGGTCTGCCCTCCGAACTGGCTGTCAGTTGACTGCAGGCATCGCCCATGACCTTGGCTCTGTCACGGCTTGCCCGACGGTCCGTGCAGCCTGGCATTATCTGCGCATGGTTGTGCTGAACCCTGCCCGCGCCCTGCACGAGCTGCTGACCAGCTGGTTCCACGACCTATCCCGGGACGCGAAGACAAATCGGGGCTACGCGGGCACGCCACGACCGGACGTGGCCGCCGACATGAGAAGTGGTATTCGGCTGCTGACTGCTGTCGAGGCCGCAATCCAGCTACTGGGGGAGCGTGGACGTGCCGTCACCGTGTACGAGCGCCACCTGCCGGCCCTAACGTTCATGATCAACACGTGGCCGAATGGTTGGGTGGACCAGCCCAGCAGCAGCATCTACGACGAGGCTGCCATGGACATCCTGGAACTACTGGCGCACCAGATCGATGCTGATCTGCTGGCCAGAGACCAGCTCACAGAGGACGCACTGAAAAGCGTAGTGAATGAAGCCCGGAGTCTGCTGAGCCAGGATGACACCCTCTCGCCGAAGCTGCGGTGGTATCTCGGCCGGCTGTTCAACGAGATAGACAACGCCCTGTCGGACGAGGCCAACGCATACGTGTTTGACCTCGGGTCTGCCATTGACAGACTGTGGGTGGCGCCCTGGGGTTGATCGGCGATCCTGACGGCGTCTGTTCGTGAATTCGGACGGCCGCGCTGCTCCTGGGCGTGTCGGTGTTCGTGAATGTCGACGTCACCGAGTTCGGCCCGCCCCGGACTCAGCGCGGGCGGGAGTAGAAGTGGGCAGCGTTCAGGTCGGCGAGGGGGACCCACAGCGACTCGACGCGGTCGGACTCCTCGGCTCTGGCGTGCGCGGTTCGCAGGGTCAACGCTCGCTGTGGCTCTTCGTCGAGCAGCTGGATGAGTCGGTAGAGAGCCGCAAGGGTGTGCCGGCGTGCAGCTGATGTGGGCTGCACTTCAATCTGCTCGAGGCGCGGCGTGAGGTCGACCTGGTGCTCGCGGAGGTGGTTCAACAGGGTGTCTGGCAGGTCGTCGAGTGGTGCCAGCCGAGCCTTCTGCAGGATGTCGGCGGCAACGCTGGTTTCACGTTTGTCCCAGGCCGGGACGGCGAGGGTGATCTCGTACTGTCGCTGACGGTCGGCGAGGACTACGTGGACGGCGTTGCCGGAGACCTCGATGGCGCGAGTGCTCTGCCGGGCGATGCGCCGAGCGGGGATGAGGGCTGGATCGGGTCTGGCGCTGGTCAGGGGCTCGACCCGGCGTAGCCAGGCCTTGCCGGCGTTGCTCATGCCGAACTCGCCCGTCACGGGGCTGTGGGCTGGTGGAGCCGGGCTTGGGTGTGGGCGAGGCGGTATGAGTCGGTGCCGGTCTCGATGATGTTGCCACCGAAGGTGAGCCGGTCGACGATGGCGGCGCAGAGCCGTGGGTCGGTGAAGGTCTTGGTCCAGCCGGAGAAGGACTCGTTGCTGGCGATGGCGACGGAGTTCTTCTCCTCGCGTTCGGTGAGGACCTGGAACAGCAGTTCGGCGCCGCGGCGGTCAAGCTCCATGTAGCCGAGCTCGTCGATGCAGAGCAGGTCGACCCGACCGTAGCGGGCGATGGTCTTGGCCAGGATCTTGTCGTCGGCGGCTTCGACGAGCTCGTTGACCAGCTTGGTGGCCAGCGTGTACTTGACTCGGAACCCGGCCATGGCGGCCTCGGTGCCGAGTGCGATCAGCAGGTGGCTCTTGCCGGTGCCGGAGTCCCCGATGAGGCAGAGCGGCTGGCCCTTGCGGATCCAGTCGCATGTGGCGAGGGTGTTGATGGTGGCCGGGTCGAGGTGTGGGTTGGCGTCGAAGTCGAAGGTGCGCAGCGACTTCTCGCGGGGGAAGGTGGCAGCCCTGATCCGCCGCTCGGAGCGGCGCCGGGCACGGTCGTCGCACTCGGCAAGCAGCAGCTCGGCGAGGAAGGCCCGGTAGGACTGCTGCTGTCGGGCTGCGGTGTCGGCGGTTTCGCCGAACTGACCGCGGATGGTGGGCAGCCTGAGCATGCGGCAGGCGGAGTCGATGGCCGCGTCGGCGGCCTGCTCGGTGAGCCCGCGGCGTCGCGGCGCCGTGGCGGTGGTGGTCATGTCGATGCCTGCCTGTCGGGTGGATTGTGCGGGTCGGGTCGGCGCCGCAACAGGGTGTCGTAGGCGGCGACCGACGGCGGCGGCCGGCTGTCGGCCGGCAGGTGGCCCAGCCGGCGGACCGTCAGCGACGCCACCGGCTGTGTCGTGTCGACGTTGGTGGACGCGGCGGCTGTGGCCGGGTTGCCGTCGGTGCTCTTGCGGGCTTCGAGGGCGACGGCGTCGGCGGTGAGCGCTCCTGCGGTGAGGGCGGCGGCGATCCCGGCCACGACCTGGTGATGCGGGAGGTGTCGGTGCAGCAGCAGCACCTCGATCAGCGCCCTGGTGCCGGCCGTATCTCCGTGGGCTTTGCGGGCACCGGCCCACCAGGCGTCGTGCAGCGGGGTGAACCGGCCGGCGGCGCGGGCCTGGTCGAGCGCAGTCGCGCCGGGCAGCGCGCCAGGCTTGCGGACCAGCGCCTCCAAGTAGTGGTCCAGCTCAAGCCGTGCGTCGCCCTTGCCGAGGAGCCGTTCATGGCGGGCGACGGGTGTTCGTCCGTCATAGATAGTCAGGTCGGAGGCGTTGAGCAGCACCCGCACGGGCCGGCCGATCAGCCTCGACGGCACCGAGTAGCGGTTGGACCGGACCGCGACCTGGGCGTAGCGGTCGACCCGCGGGGTGAACCAGCGGCCGGTCTCGAACACCTCGACCGGCAGCGGCTTCAGCAGGGTCTGCTCGGCGGCGAATGATTCCCCGACCGTGCGGATCCGGGCGCCGATCCGGCGGTGGTCGTCGGCGTCATCGCACCGGTCGATCAGCTCGTTCAGCTCGGCGATGGAGTCGACCTGCGGCACGGGGACGAGGTGGTTGCGGCGGAACCGGCCGATGTCGCCCTCGACCCCGCCCTTCTCGTGGGCGCCGGTCAGCCCGGGCTGGCAGTAGAAGGCGTCGAGGTGGAAGTGGGACCGGAACGCCACCCACCGTTCGGTCTCGACCCGCTGGCGGGAGAACCCGATGACCTGGGCGACGGCGGCCTTCAGGTTGTCGTAGCGCACCTTCCCGGCCGGGATTCCGCCGAGCCGGTTGAACGCGTGCACGTGGCCTTCGAAGAACGCCTCCTGCCCGCCGGTCGCCGACGCCCGGTGCACCGCCTTCCCCGAGTACGACATCCGGAACGAGAACAGGTGGCAGGTGACCAGGGCACCGCCGAGCCGTACGGCGATCTCGCCAAAGTCGACCTCGGCCTCCCTGCCGGGCAGGTGGGTCTGCGGGACGAACACGTCCATCTGACCGCGGCCCTGCTCGATGCGGATCTCGGGTGCGCGCCGGGCCACGTAGGCCCGGACCACGGGGTAGGAGATGTCGGTCATGCCGTGCTCGTCGACCAGCCGGGCGAAGATCCGGGTGACGGTGTGCCGCTGCTTGCGTGGTGCGTCGAGGTCGGCGACCAGGATGTCGTCGATGACCGGGTGGAACGGGTCCAGCTTCGACGGCCGCTGCGGGTAGGGCGCCCGCGGCGCCGGCCAGGCCGAGTCCAGCGCCGCCTTGACCGTTCGCCAGCCCACCCTGTGGAGGCGTTGCAGCTCCCGCTCCGACTTCCCGGCCCGGGCGTCGCGGCGGATGGCGGCATACAGTTCGACCTTCGACGGCCGCCGCGGCTTGGTCACCGCGGGGCCGGCTGACCCGGTCGAGTGGCGGGGGCCGCGGCGAGACGCCGCGGTAGCGCGCCGGTGACGGCGGCGGCCACGACGGCGATGGCGCTGCCGGCCAGCAGAGCGGTCGTGGTTGCGGTGACGAACGCCCGATCGCCCGGACCGGCGGTGGCGGTGAGCGCGAAGAAGACCGCGCCCAGGGTGGCGAAGCCGAGCGCGGCCGACAGCTGACCGACGGAGTTGTAGATCCCCGAGGCCTCCGAGGCCAGATCGACCGGCACCTCGCGCAGGGCGATCTCGGTGAGCGGGGCGACGACCAGGCCCATCCCGAGCCCGCCGACCGCGACCCCCGGCAGCAGCTGCCACCACGATGGGCCGGCCGGAACAGTGGTGACCACAGCCGCCACGGCGCCGATCCCGGCCGCCATGACCAGCAGCCCGACGGTTACCACCAGCCGGCCCCACCGGGGCAGCAGGGCCGTGCTGCCCAGACCGGCGCCGACACCAACAAGGACCGACCAGGGCAGCACCAGCAGCCCGGCGGCGAGCGGGCTGTAGCCGAGATAGGTCTGCAGGTACTGGGTGATGACCAGCGAGAACCCCATCACCGGGATGAAGAACAGCAGCTGGACGCCGGTCGCGGCGCGGAATGTGCCGCGACCCTGCAGGGCGAGCGGCACCAACGGTGTCCCACCGCGGCGGTCCGCCGCCCGCTGCTGCGCTAGGAAGCCGGCCAACAGGCCGATCCCGGCGCTGACGGCGGCGATCTCAAATATCAGTCCGCCCGGGTTCGCCAGTCCCGACAGCCCGCCGAGGAGCAGCACCGCCGCGGCCGCGGCCAGCGCCAGCCCGGGCAGGTCCAACCCGGCCGTGCGCGGCGCCCGGTGCTCCGGCACCCGGGCCGCCGCTACCGCGGCCGCGGCGGCGGCGATCGGCACGTTGACCTAGAACACGGCCCGCCAACCCAGCTGCGGCTCACCGAGCCCGACCAGCAGCCCGCCGACGATCGGGCCGAGGGAGGCGGCCGCGCCCAGCAGCGCGGAGAACGCCGCCATCGGCCGGGCCCGCTCCTCAGGCGGATACATGACCTGAATGAGGGCGAGCACCTGCGGCACCATCACCGCCGCCGCCAGACCCTGCAGGACGCGGCCGACGATCAGCACCGTCGCCGACCCGCTCAGCCCGCACAACAGCGACGCCGCGGCGAAGCCGACGGTGCCGAGAACGAAGACCCGGCGCAGCCCGAACATCCGGCCCAGCCGGGCACCGGTGATCAACCCGACCGCGAAGCTGACGGTGTAGCCGGTCAGGATGCCCTGCGCCTCGGCCGGCGTGGCCGGAAGCTCGGCGATGAGCGTCGGGAGCGCGACGTTCACCACCGTCACGTTCAGCAGATCGAGGAACCCCGCCGCCAGCACCGCCACCAGCCCAACCGTGCGCCCACGCATCCCCCGACTGTAGTTGCATGATTCAGATATTGCCTAGTGCAGATAAGATCGGACTGTGGCTGCCATTGACGACATCGTTCGCCGGCTGCCCGCCTGGATCAGTGCGGTCGATGCGGTCAACGAGCACGCCGCCCGGCAGGCGGGGATCGGGGTGTCGGACCTGGCCTGCGTCCACGAGCTCGTCGTCGACGGCCCGCTGCCGTCCGGGGAGCTGGCCCGCCGGCTGCGGCTAAGCACCGGCGCCGTCACCCACATGATTGACCGGCTCATCGCCGCCGGGTTGGTCACTCGGACCCGGGACGACAACGACCGGCGCCGGGTCTTCATTCAGGTCGACCCGGCCGCCCGAGCCGGGCTGCTGGACGCCTATGCCGGCCTGGACCACCAGATCCGGCGGACCCTGTCTCGCTTCACCGCGGCCGAGCTGGCGGTGATCGACCGTTTCGTCGCCGACTGCCTCACCGACACCCAAGCTCTTCTCGACCAGGACGAGCATCAGGACGCCCGCTGACCGGGCAGCTCACCTACCTGTCCCGCCGCGCCAGCTGGCTGATCTGGAACCCGGACCAGCCCACCGAGGCAACATCCGGTCCGCCTGGTCTGCCGGGCCGTCGAACCAGTGCGCGGCTGGCCGTGCCGGACGGCTCGACGGTCACCGTCCGCTCAGTCGACGGGTGGGAGGTCGACCTCGAGGACGGGTGGTGTTGGCTCAGGACTCTGTCCGACGACGATGACGGCCTCAGTGACTCGGTGCGCGGCTGGGCCCGGCTGGCGCACGGTCACCAGCTCGACGAGGTGGCCGCGACCTTGCCGCCGGCTGGGCACTGCGAACCCCGGCCCTCCGAAGACGCCATCCGCGCCGCCCGCCCCGTCATTGACGACCTACTGCACGCCCGCGGCATCGCCCACGACCTTGCTTGCAGCGGCTTCACCGGCCGGCTCCGCGGCTACCAACTCGCCGGCGTGGCCTGGCTCGCCAGCCGACGCCCTGGCGGCCTGCTGGCCGACGAGATGGGCTTGGGCAAGACCGTGCAGGCCCTCGCCTTGATGGTGCTGCGGCCCGACCATCCGCACCTGGTGGTCTGCCCGGCGAGCCTGGTCGCGAACTGGGCCGCCGAAACCGCCCGCTACGCACCCACGCTGCAAGTGCGCGGCTGGGGTGACGAGCCGGCTCCCGGCACGGTCACCGCCATATCGTCTTCCCGGCTGCGGCTGAGCCCCGATCACCTAAGAGGCACCCGATGGGGAGTGGTGGTCATCGACGAGGCCCAGCAGCTCAAGAACACCCGCACCCTCGCCCACCGGGCTGCCGCCAGCCTCACCAGCCACACGACCGTGATCCTCACCGGCACCCCGGTCGAGAACAGCCTCGACGACCTGTGGTCGCTCACCCAGCTCGCGCAACCCGGACGGCTCGGCACCCGCCGCCAGTTCCGCGACCGGATCGCGCTGCCGCTGCAACGACGGGCCTCACCGACCGCCGCGGCCCGGCTCGCCGACCGGACCGACGGACTGCTGCTCCGACGCACCAAGACCGAGGTCGCCGCCGAGCTGCCACCCCGACAAGCCATCGACCTGACCTGCAACCTCACCGCCGAACAACGCCGCCTCTACCGACAAGCGGTCGACGACGCGTTCGGCGCCGGCCTCGGCGTCCGCAACCGACGACGAGTCGCCATCCTCGCCCTGATCACCCGGCTCAAACAGACCTGCAACCACCCCGCCCAGGCGCTCAACGAGGACGGACCGCTGGCAGGTCGGTCCGGGAAGTTCGACCAGCTCACCACCATGCTCGACGAGATGCAGCGCAACAGCACCGCTTCCCTCGTCTTCACCCAGTACACCGCCATGGGCCGGCTCATCGCCGACCATCTCCGGACCCAGAACCAGCCAGCGCCGTTCCTGCACGGTCAGCTGCCGTTGGCCCGCCGCAACCGCATCGTCGAAGAGTTCCAAGCAGGCCGAGGTAGCGACATCCTCCTCGTCTCCCTCAAGGCGGCCGGGTTCGGACTGAACCTCACCCGCGCCAGCACCGTCATCCACTACGACCGCTGGTGGAACCCGGCCGTCGAGGACCAAGCCTCCGACCGCGTGCACCGCATCGGCCAGGACAAGCCGGTCACCATCTACACCCTCCGGGCCGCCGGCACCATCGAGGACCACATTGCTCGCCTCCACGAGTACAAGCGCGGACTCGCCGACACCCTAGGACCCAACCCGACCGCCGACCTGCTCGCCCTTCCCGACGACCAGCTCCACCAAATCCTGCAGCTCGACTCCGACCGCCAGCAGTGACGTCAGCATTCACGAACAAGTTTCGGCTCAAGTCCGGCCTACCGACATCAGAATCCACAAGCAACCGACGTCAGGATTCACCCCCGGGCGCTGGGTGCGACGTGATCAGATTGCGAGGCTTCACGACCTCGAGATCACGGGCAAGGCAGGATCTAGTTCGGGTCAGTCGGCTGGCATCTGCCTGGGACTGGCCGGTGAGCTGGCAGAGCAGCAGTTGCCCACCGCATCGGCTGCTTCCGCCGCGGTGATGAACGGGTGTTGTTTCGGGGTCACCGAGCCACCTCCACTCGGGCGCTGTAATGACCATCGACGATCTGCCACCCCTCTCCGGCGACCCGGTAGCCGGCCGCGCTCAGGGCATTCTCGATCGCGGTGAGGTCGGTGGTGTCGACGCCGGGAATGGTCTCTTGGTCGGCGAGCTGGTCGCCGTAGTTCTCGGCGTCACTGTCGTGCAGCGTGATCTGGATCTCGCCGTCAGTAGCGAGCGCCATGAGGTGAGTCTCGATGGTGGTAGGGGAGTGAGCCTCCTCGACCGACCTCAACAGCCGATCGAGCGGCGTTCCTGGCAGCGCGCTGGGAGTGGGTGTGCTCTCCAGCGCGAGATTCAGGAGACGATCCTCGACGGTCTCCAGGGTGCTCCGCGTGCTGCCGCTGCGGAACGTGGTCACGTCCACGGTGATGTGGATCGGGACCTGCAGGCCGGGAAGGTCGGCGGCGAGATCCTCGATCCTGGCCTTCAGTGCTTCGCCGTATGCCCGGAGCTCCCGGAGTCGGAGCTGCTCGAGTTCCACCTCGAGGTCGGCTGCGTTGAGCCGTTCCTCTCTCGCGTCTTCGAGCCGCCACAGTTCCTCGGCGGCGTTCTGGCCTTTCGCGATGGTTGCAGCAGTGGCACTGTAGGACCCGGCGCCGGCGCGGAGGCTGTCCTCTATGGCGTGCCGGAAGTCGCGCTCACCGGGCCGGGCGGGCTGGGAACGCCAGGCGTCCCAGGACCACGCGGGCGCGTCAGCGGCCCGGGCAACGAAGTCACCTGTCTCGGTGCGGTCGTAGGTCCACAGGTAGCGGTCGTAGTCGGGTTCCGGGTCGGCTTGCTCCGCCGCCTCGTACCGCCGCCGCACCTCCTCGTACGCTTCCTCGTACGCTCGTACGAGGTCGTAGTCCACGTCGACGAGCAGCTCGTCGACGTAGATGGTCATTTCCAGCGGTTCGGTGCGGTGCTGCCACAACTGCTCCTCGTCGACGCCGACGGTCGAGTGGAGCAGTTGGCGTACGCCTTCGGCCTCCCACGACCCTGGACGGCCGGCCAGTGCGGCCTCGATGCCGCCTACGTTGGCGGCTGTGCCGGCGAGCGACAGGGTGACGAACTCAGCCCAGTCACCGGGCTCGGTGTGGTCTGGGTCGGGCTCCCACTTATCCTGCGCGTTCTTCCGCAGGGTCGGCCGGCGCCATCTCGCGGCCGCGGTTAGGGCGTCCACAGCGTCCGTGAGGAGGTCCGCGTACGACGCCTGGCTGGTGTCGTCGGGGAGGGACTCGGTGGGCACCGTGGTGACGGTGCCGTAGGCGATCGGGTTCTGGCTCCGGTTCGGTAGCGGGTCGGGCTGTCCGGTGAGCGGGTGCTGCGGGAGGGGACGGCCCTCGATAGCCACCCGGTCGCCATGGAAGGTCACCCCGTCGATCGTGCCGACCAGCTGCACGGTGCCACGGGCCACCAGGACCGCGAGATCGGCCTCGGCCACCGTTGCCAGCCGCGCCTTCCACACGCCCCGGCCTCGTTCCCACAGTTCCGAGGTGGTGAGCCCGTCGACGTATCCGACCCGGTCGCGGCCGAGCGGGTCAGGCTGCGGTGCCGGCCGGTCGTCGCCGAGCTTGATCCGGACAATCTGCACAGGTGCGCTCATACCATCCATGATCAGACAGGCACCTGGCGGAGTCAAGACTATTGAACTAGTTAACTCGTTATCTAGTCGTACCTGACTGATAGATACATATGTCAAGTTGTCTGGATATATGACTCGAGCGGTGGTCAGCCCGCTCGCATCTGCTGCTGCTGGCCACATCAGGTGCTGCACCAGGGGAACGACACCTTCGGTTATTTTCGGCTTCAGGTCAATCCGCAGGGACAACATGTCGGCACTCGGTGCCATCATTCCGTTTAGGGAGGTGGAGCACCCATGGGTCAGCAGCGATGGGAGGGCGGCACGCCTGACGACGATCTAGCCGCTTTCGAAGCGCAGTTTGGACGTGAGGAGATCCTTGAGCTCTCCACCGATCGTGCGATCACTCCTGTTGTGCCTGAGGTTCCTCCCCGGCCCCATGTCGATCTTGGGATCGGTGGCTCGCTCATCGAGGAGGCCGCGCGGATTGATGCATCGCGGTCCCGGCCCGCGCTTCTGCGCGACCCGATTCTCTACCTGTGCTCGCTCATTGCGGTCACCACAGGGGCTGGGATCGTCGTCAGCATTAGCCAGCCTTGGCACTTCCTCCCGACGCTCGTCGTGGCTGTAGTTCTCGTTGTGGTCGGTGGCCTCGGCTTCCTGCTGGCGCTCGGCCGGCGCGGGCCGCTACCTCAGGCGGAGCTGCTCCGCCACGAGGCGCTGTTTGAGCAGCGAGCAGCCAGTCAAGTCGTCATGCCACCCCGGTGGCGAATGTTGTACGACAGGGTGTTGCCCGGCACAGAGCATCGCGTTCCATTCATCCTGGTAGGTCCGGCCGGCGTGGTGGTTCTCTCCATCCTGCCTAGTGGTCCGTACGGCCTTATCGAGGGCGGCGGAGTGACAGCCGGTGACGGAGATCTGAACGCCTGGGTTGCAACCCGCAGGTGGGAAGTCACGCAACTAGCGGACCACTTGGCCAACCACACTGAAGGTCGATGGCGATTCTCTGGTCCGGTCTACTCGCTCGCTCTTCAGGTTCGTCCATCCCGTCCCCAGCCGGGCCTTATGGCGGATCCGCCGAGAGCCATCGACGGCCTCAGCGCGGTTCGGAGGCCGCCTGCCTGCTATGACTTCCTTGCCTCCCTCCCCGCGGTCCTCCCGGTCCATGTTGTCGACGACGTCGAAGACCAGGTGCACAGCTTGTGCCCCCTCGCACCCACCGGCACCTAACACTGCGAGCGGGTCAGAAGAGCGGCAACTGATCCTGATCTCGGGCCAGTCCTCGCGCTGAGGTGGCCTCCAGGTCCTCACCTGCTCGGGCTGCGTCTCTAAGCGCCCGGGCTCGGCCGATCGATCCCCTCGCATCTCGCAGCGGACTCCCAGGAACCTCCCTCCGGCAGACCCAGTCGTGAGCATTCTCGGCATTCGTTCCCGCGCGCCAATGCGATGGCTCTTGGCAGAGCGGATTGTCACAATCGTGACGGACCGCCTGCGTAGCCATCAGCTCGTCGAAACCGTGGACCAGCCCATACCCGAACCGATGCGCCAAGACGGTCACGTCGCGGCCGTCAGGCAGGTTGCCAATCCAAAAACGTGCGTGCCCCCTACCCGATAGTGCGCCACACCAGATCAGGCAACCACCGCGCATCGGAACCGGGCTGATGTTGCTCCGATACCGTTTGATGACCGTCTGATCCAGGAGGGCAGCGGCCAGCACGACCGCTGCCTCTTCGCTGATTCGTGCCATGGCTGGCTCACCCTCCAGTCACGCAGCGGCGCCAGCTGGTTCATCAACCGATTCGCCGTCAGGATCGCTGGCATCCGGCGTAGCGTCGAACCCGTCGCCGGTCGTGGTCCGTGCCCGGCTAGACGATGCCCTTCGAAGCTCTCGGACATCCTTCGGGGTGATTCCGCATAGAACCGAAATCTCCTCGGTGGTTTGTCCGAGTTCGACCAACTTTGCTACGGCGGCGGCCTGCGCCTGTCGGGCAGCAACCAACGCCTCCTGGGCGGCAGCGTGAGATTCCGAGGCGTCGTAGAACTCAGTCGTCACGTCCACAATCAGTCGGTCCTGCTCAGCACGTCGGGCGTCCAGCTGGGCCTTAGCCTGCCTTGCACGCGCCCGAGCGCTAACGGCCTCTTGCGATCGCGCCATTCCCTTCCACCTCACCTAACATCACTCGCGCTCTCGCGCCTTGACGACACTCCTGGCCCGCATCCTACGGCCTCCGACTCAATCCGCCTAGCCCTCCCTGCCCACTTCCAACCTTCCAACCTCGACACACCTCTTGCACTCAGGTTCCGTGTCGTACAGTGATGTCGTGACCGCGAGTCTGCACAAGCTCACTGCCGGGGACGGATACACGTACCTGACCCGGCAGGTTGCGGTCACGGACTCGACCGAGCGGGGCCGCTCAACGCTCGCGGACTACTACTCGGAGAAAGGTGAACGCCCGGGTCATTGGGTGGGTCGCGGTGTCGCTGGTTTGGGGTCGATCGCGGTCGGCGACAGGGTCACCGAGGCGCAGATGCGGGCGCTGTTCGGTGAGGGTAGGCACCCCAATGCGGATGTGCTGCAGAAGCTGGCGATCGCCAGTGGCGCGAGAGCGCAGGACGCGCTGAAGGTCAGTTTATTGGGGCGTGCCTACCCCGTGATGAAGGGTGAGCCGACGGCGTTCCTGGTCGAGACGCAGAGGCGCTATCAGGCGTACAACGCGGCTCGAGGGAGGCGGTTGAACGCGCCGGTGCCGGATGAGGTGCGGTCGCAGATCCGCACAGAAGTGGGCCGTTCGACGTTTGAGGCGGCTCATGGTCGACAGCCTGCTGATGAGCAGGAGCTGACCAGTCACGTGACGCGGCAGTCGCGGCGGCCACCTCAAGCCGTGGCCGGTTTCGACGTGACGTTTACGCCGGTGAAGAGCATCAGCTCTCTGTGGGCTGTTGCGCCGCGTCAGGTGGCGGAGGAGATCGAGGCCGCGCACGAGGTAGCTGTGCAGCACGCGATCGGGTGGCTGGAGCAGGAGGTCGCGCACACGAGGCGCGGAGCGAAAGGTGTGCGGCAGACCGAGGTGGAGGGCATTGTGGCGACCGCCTTCCAGCACCGTGATTCCCGCGCTGGAGACCCGAACCTGCACACGCATGTGGCGATCGCCAACAAGGTCCAGGACCGCTCTGACGGTGCCTGGCTGTCCCTGGATGGCGCCGCTCTGTACAGGGCGATGGTGTCGGTGAGTGAGCACTACAACAGCCACATCGAGGCAGAGCTGGTGCGCCGGTTGGGTGTGGAGTTCGTCGGTTTCCAACCGCAGATCGACCGTCGACCGATCCGGGAACTGGTCGGAGTGCCGACCGATCTATTGGACGCCTGGTCGAGCCGGCGGGCGCAGATCGAGGCGGAGACGGGGCGGCTGGCGCGCCAGTTCGTCGACGATCATGGGCGGGCTCCGACCGCCCGGGAGATGATCAAACTTGCGCAGGAGGCGAATCTCGCGACCCGCGAGGACAAGCACGAACCGCGGTCTCTCGCCGAGCAGCGCGCTGCGTGGAGAGACCAGGCTGTCGCCGTGCTCGGCAGCCCTGAGGCGGTCGACGCGATCGCACGGAACGCCTGCCACCGCGTGGTCGACCAGCCCGATGCAGGGGTGCGTGGGATCGACGAGGCGACGTTGGACCAGGTCGCCGTAGCGGTGGTCGATGCCGTCTCCCGGGCTCGTGCCCGGTGGCAACCGACCCACGTCATGGCTGAGGCATATCGGCAACTCCGGCCGCTGGATCTGCCCGTCGACGCCATCGACCCGTCCGTGGCTAAGGTCACCGAGAGAGTCCTGACGGGCGCGGTACCGCTGTCTCGGGACGATCCGATCGAGGTGCCGACCGAGCTGCGACGCAGCGACGGCACCTCGGTCTACGAGCCCAAACACACCCGGCTCTACACCACCACCGCGGTGCTCGATGCGGAGCAACGGATCGTCGAAGCCGCGCTGAGGAGAGATGGCCGCACGGTCGACGGGAACGCGCTGGCGCTGGCGATGTTGGAGGCCGAGGCCAACGGCCTGGCCCTCAACGCAGGCCAGGCCGACCTCGTTCGCGAACTCGGCACATCGGGTCAACGGGTGCAGCTCGCGATCGCGCCCGCAGGCTCCGGCAAGACCACCGCCATGCAGGTTCTCGCCCGCGCCTGGGCTGATAGCGGCGGCACCGTGATCGGTCTCGCACCCTCCGCCGTAGCAGCGGATGAGCTGCGCGCCGCCGTGCCCGGCGGCACCGTAGACACGCTCGCTCAGCTCACCTACGCGCTCGCCCCGCCCACCGGCGAGCCGCCCATCCCGGTGCCAGCATGGGCGGAACGAATCAATCAGGGCACCCTCGTCGTGGTCGACGAGGCCGGCATGGCCGGCACCACCGACCTCGCCGCCGTTGTCGATTTCGTCCTCGCAAGCGGGGGGTCGGTGCGCCTGATCGGGGACACTCGGCAGCTCGCAGCCATTGGCGCCGGCGGAGTCCTCCGAGACGTGCAGGAGGCGGCCGGCGCCGCCACGCTCGCTGAGTTGATGAGGTTCAGCGATCCCGCCGAGGCCGCCGCCACCCTGGCCGTGCGAGACGGTGATCCCACCTCGGTCGGCTTCTATTTGGACCACGGCCGGATCCACGACGCTGGCGACCCCGAGGAAGAGATCGTCGCCGCGTGGGCCTCCGATGTTGCCGAGGGCAAGACGGCTGTGATGATCGCGTCCACGCGCGAGACAACAGGAAAGCTCAACGAGCTGGCCCGGCAGCGACGTATCCAGCTCGGCCTGGTCGACGCGGCCAGTGCCGCCGCCACCCTGCGGAGCGGTCTGCCTGCGACTGTGGGCGACCAAGTCCTCACTCGGCACAACGACCGTCGCAACCGGCTTTCGAAGACCGACTTCGTCAAGAATGGCGACCGGTGGACGGTGGTTGAGGTCGGGTTACACGGGGCCCTGCGCGTCCAACACCAGCGGAGCAACAGGATCACCTGGCTGTCCGCCGACTACGTGGCCCGGCACGTCGACCACGCCTACGCCGTCACTGTCCACGCCGCCCAGGGCTCTACCGTCGACGTGAGCCACGTGCTGCTCGACGGAACGGAGGACCGCCAGACCGCCTACGTGGCGCTCAGCCGTGGTCGCGATGCCAACCACGTGTACCTGCGCAGCGCGGGCGACGGTGATCCGCACAACGTCATCAAACCCGAGGTGGTGCGGCCGTCGACGGGCGCCGAAATACTAGCCTCCATCCTGGAACGGGACGGCGCCGAACAGTCCGCCTCCACCAGTGCACGCCTGGTTGCATCGCCGCAGGAACTGCTGCGACAGCACGCACTGCGCTACCTCGACGGTGTGTACGCGGCCGCCGAGAACCTCGCTGGACCAGAGGCACTCCGGCGCATCGACCAGGAGGCCGAGAGTGTCCTCCCAGGAGTCACCGCCTGCGGCGGTTGGCCCCTGCTCCGGATGATGCTCGCCACCATCCAGGTCTCCGGTCAAGACCCCATGGAGGAACTGCAGAAGGCACGGGACTCCCGGCCCCTCGATGACGCCCAGGACCTCGCCGCCGTGCTCGCATGGCGACTCGACGACACCGACGTGTTCGGCGGGCAGGGGCCGCTGCCGTGGCTGCGTGCCACGCCTGCGGTCTTGCAGCAGCACGCCAGCTGGGGGCCCTACTTGCAGGCACGGGCAGAACTGGTCACGCACTTCGCCGGCGAAGTCCACGACCAGGCCACCCTCACTGTCGAGCCGCCGCGGTGGGCGCAAACCATCAGCCACGACCACCACCTGTGGCGGACTGTGGCGGTCTGGCGGGCAGCGATCGGGATCCCCGACACCGACCTGATCCCCACCGGGGCTCGACTGGCGCCGTCCCGGGAGCGGAACTACCAGGAGGTCCTCGAAGGCAGAGTAGCTGCTGCTGCAGGCCCGGCAGTGTCACTGCCGAGTGGAGTCGGCCGGCTGCTCGACGAGCGGGAGCCAGAAGTGATTGAGGACCCGTTCTGGCCCGTGCTTGCCCGTCGGATCGTGGCTGCAGAGGCGCGCGGAACAGACGTTGAGCAGCTCCTGGCCACAGCCCTCGATCAGGGCCGGCTGCCCGAGGAACGGCCCGCGGCCGCGCTGTGGTTCAGGCTCGCCGGGAAACTGCGGCTCACGTCCGCCGACATCGACCCTGACATCCGACTGCGCCCGGTGTGGACCGACGATCTCCTCCGACGCCTGCCGCCGCGGGTCGGACAGCGACTCCTGACCAGCCCCGACTGGCCGGAACTGATCGCGGTCGTCACCGACCGCGCCACCGACACTGGGCTAGCGGCGAGCGAACTCCTCGACCACGCTATCGGCACTCTCAACCTGCAAGACCCCGCTGCCGGCGGAATCCCCGCCGATGCCGCCGCAGCGCTGCTCGCCGACCGGATCCACACGCTCACCAGCGAGCCACCTCACGACCCCGAGGACCTGCCGCCAGACCCGCTCGACCTCGAACACGAGCCGCCCGCCGATGTCGACCAGTCGCACCCTGACGCCGAGCCCGAGACCACCCCCGGCGTCCTGGTCGACGAGCCCGTCGACCAGGCCGAGCCGGAGCCAGAACCAGAGGTCCCGGCCGAGGAGGCCACTGGGTCAACACCACGGGCACGACTGGTCGAGCTGAACAATGCGGCTGCAGCCTGGTGGGCGGAGCGCTACCGAGGTAGCTCAGCCGCCGCCTATATCGCCGGCAGACTCGGCGGTAACGACCTCGCCCACAACCAGCGCGTCACGGTTGGCTACGCACCCGCCGGCTGGACCAACCTCGTCGACCACCTCCGCGCCGGCGGCGCCACCGACACCGAGCTGGTCGACGCCGGGCTGGCCAAGTGGTCACGGCGGGGCACCCTCATCGACCTCATGCGCGATCGCGTCGTCTTCGGGATCCGCGACAACACCGGCGACCTCGTCGGGTTCACCGGTCGCGCAGCCCCCGGCGACACCAACGCCCCAAAGTGGCTCAACACACCAGCCACCGACATCTTCTGCAAGGGCCAGCTGCTCTATGGGTACGCGGAGAACCGTGACCTCCTCGCCGCGGGCGCGACCCCTGTCCGGGTCGAAGGCGTCCTCGATGCCCTCGCTATCAACCTCGCCAGCAACAACAATGCCGTCGGACTAGCGCCCCTCGGCACCGCGCTCACTGCTGCACAAGCAGACACCCTCGTCCGCGGCGCCACGAACAAGCTGATCCTCCACGCCACGGACGATGATTCCGCTGGAATCACAGCTGCTGCCAAGGACTACTGGCTCCTGACCTCCCGCGGGGCCAACGTCCGCCGTCTGGTCATGACCGATGGGCAGCAGACCTTCCACGACCCAGCCGACGCCTACAGCGCCCGCCGCGACAGCCTGGGCTATGCCCTCAGAGCGACCAACGTCGCACCCGCACTCGCAGGGCGACTGGCTGCTGATGTGATCGCGAGGAATCGAGATCTTCTCGAGGACCGGCACGCGCACGTCATCGTGGGAGTTGGCCGTGAGATCGGCTCGATACTCGCTGCATCGCCCATCGAGGAACGAGAGGAACTCGTCACCGGGGCTGCAGCGATGCTTGCTGCTGCATCCCATGGTGACGACGACCTCACGCACTATCTGGACTTGATCTCCGACGCGACGCGAAGCGCCGCCCAGTCTTGGACGCTTCCCGGTACGACCAGGTTTCAGGCTGCCATCTCGACCTCTTCGCCCAGTGACGCCGTGGCCGCTATTCAGCGGGCCCAAGAGCGCCTACGTCACACATCGGTCTCTGTGGCCAGAGCCCGGGAGGAGGATCATCGAGAGGCTCCGGCTCGGGGTGCGCAGGCTACTACCGACGGGGCCCCGGGGTCGCGCTCCGACGCCCTTAAGACGCTCAGTGCCCTTCGCGGCAGACAACAGGAGCCGCGCCGGCAGACCTCCGATCATGATCGGGCGCAGGAGGACCGGAATAGGGTGGCGGCCCGGGAACCAGATCGGGGAGGGCTGGAGAGATGACCGGAGGAGGTCGGGCGGAGGAGCGCGCGAGTCGCCTAGCCGAGGCCGCGGGAGTCAGGCCCCCACCGGTAGTGACCGTCCCGGTGCTCGCCAGCGGCCGCCGCCACCACGGCCACCACCTAGATGGCGCGCTCGCCATCACGGAGACCCGTGATGGCGAGCCCACCATCTACGTCGCTCAGGTGGCTGCGGAGTCACTGCCGGACGCTGCGCTGGACTACCTGCTCGCCCATGAACTCGGACACGTAGTTGCCTGGCGTCGCCCTACGCACCGATCCAGTTTGCGGATCAAGGAGCTGCTGATGTTTGGGCCCGCGGCGGTGGCTGCTCTGCTCGCAGGTGTCGAGGCGATCGCGGCGGCGAGCGTCGCCGCGGGGTCTCGCACAGTCCTGGTCCTTCTCGCAGCATGGCCGGTCCTGCTGGTGGTCGGTCAAATGGGACGCATGGCGGTTCAGCGGCGCGAGGAGTTGGCAGCCGATCGGTGGGCGGGCCAACTTCTCGGTTCAGCCGTCGGCTTGGAAGCGTGTGCCCGGTGGACCGCTCACTCCGCGGCTCCCCGGCGGAGGCAGCATCTTGGTGACTGGCTCCTCACCGGCACACACCCGAGGTACTCGACCCGGTTGGCCGCTATGCGGAAGTCCGTTTCGGAGGGCGGCCGGTATCGGGCTCGCCGCAAGTGACTTCCCGAGGAATCAGTTCCCAGGGCAACCTAGAGATCCTGCATCGACGAGAATCTGTCTCGGTGCGTCTTGAATCGAGCGAGCGACCGGTCCAGCTGGTCATGCCAACTGGCCGCGTCCCAAGCTGAGGCTGCGCGACCGAAGGCTTTGCGTGCGGCGATCCGCAGCGCGCTCAGTTCGTTGCGCATGGCGGGTACCTCGGACCAGGACGGCTGATTACCACCGGGGTTGAGAAGTCCCGTGAGCATGTAGGTGTCGGTGAGCCAGGTGACCCATTCCTCCAGGCTTTCCGGCTGATCATCTGGCCAGTAGCCCCTCCCAACAGCTTCCTCGATCTCGCCGAGCCGGCCCTCCATGTTTGCGAGCGACTCCACGGCGAGCCGGAGGCCCTCGGCCCCGTCTTGCTCGAGGGCCGTGATGCGGGACTCCATCGTGTTGAGTGCGTCCCCGACGGCCAGGAGCGTCTGCTCCAGGTCCAGCGCAACGGCATCCGGGGCGGGCGGAGACGGATTCATCTGTTCTGCTACTGCCCTGTCCCAGAGCACGCGATCGGGATCCGCGGCTTCGAGTTCACACGCGTAGCACGCCCCTCGACGAAGGCCGTGATCGCATTCCTCGCTCAACATCTCTTCGGACGTGGTCACGCTGCCACCTCCGGGCGACGCCGAGAGGTCTTCGGCGACCGTTTCGGTCGGGCAAACTGCTCGTCGAACCGGCGCGCCACCTCAGGATCAACGAGCTTCCGCAGAGCCGGATCCTCAAACCATCCGGGGATCCTCAGACGGATCGGCTTGTACTCCTTCACGATCGCGATGCACTGGTCCTGAGGGAGTTGACGCAACCATGCTGCGGGAGCGAGCTCGATCTCGCTGGCGGAACGAGAGCGCGAGGTCCGACCGTCCTTGTCTCGAGTTGTCGACTCACGTTGGACGGTAGTCAGCCCGATCTTCGTGGAGAGGGTTTGCAGCGTCTGGATATCTCCGATGCCGGGTAGGTACACGTGACAGGTGTGTTGGTTGAACACGGTGCGCCCTCGGTCCGCTCCATAGATTGAGGCGATCTGTCCTTCGTCCTGCCAGGCGCTCACCAGCACTACGCCCTCGCCAGCCGACTTGCTGGCAACCTGGTCGAGACGGCGAAGAGGCGCGATGTTAGCCGCCTCATCGAGCACGAGTAGTAGCGGCGGGTCCAACGGCAAGCCGAGATTCTTGTGCGCGGCGACCTCGACAGCTTGGATCACTGCGTTGGTCAAGGTCTCGAACACCGGGGTGAAGAGGTCCTGCTCTGATGCGGGCGCGACCATGTAGAGCGTGCCGCCGCTACTCAGGAACTCGCCGATCGAGAAGACCTCGTGTCGGCCGGAGCCAGCATCGTTGACGGCGTTCGCGATGCTCGGGTGTGACCAGGACTCCATGACCATCCAGGCGGTGCCGGCAATGGAGGTCTTCGTGCGTTCGTGGGAGTTGCAGTGCGCTCCCCACGCATTGATGGCTGTCTGGTCACCAAGCTCAGTGAGCATGCGGCGGAGTTTGTCTTCAGCACCGGTCTGAACCCACGCGCCTACATCGGCCATCGATTTCTCTAGCCGGGCGGCGGCGAACAGCATTGGGGCCAGCATCTGCCGACCCTGCGTATCCCAGTACTGCTGGCCTTCAAGACCAGCCTTCTCCACCTTGGATGACTCGCACAGCCAACGAGCGGCTCGCATCGCGTCTCCGTAGGAATGGATGCCGCTCAGCGGCGACCATCGGCACGTGTCGAAGCCCGAGGCCCCTGTGGGGTCGAACACCCAGACCGGCCCCTTCGCCATTCGGGCCTTGTGGGTGAGGTAGAGGATGTCAGCCTTGACGCTCGCAACCACGGCTGGACCTTGGTGCAGCAGCACGTCAGGCACCATCACCCTGGGCGTCTTCCCCGAGCCGGTGGGTGCAAGCACCAGTTTGGATCGCAGTGGCGGAGTCCCGACCTGCGCACCATTCAATTGGCCGAGCCTCAACCGACGCGGGTCGGGGGTCTTCAGGAGCAGCTCCCTCACGTCCCGCACGTCGGCCCACCGTCGTGAAGACGCTCGCTCTCGGTCCAGTTCGTCCTCAGGGCTTGGACCCCGGCCACCGAGGATCCCGTGCAAGAGCGCGATAACCACGAAGAGGACGACCGCAGCGACGATCAGCCAGGTGGGGATTACGAATTCCTGGCCTGCGAACGGAACCCTGATCTCAAGAATCATGCGAAAGACTGGTGCGGAGAACATTTAGTTCTGGCCCCTCTCGTCCGCTAGCTGGCAGGCACGGGGGGCCTGGCGCGTGGAGCGGCTCCGCGCGGGCCCCCATGCCGGCCTCGGTGTTGTTGAGGATTGTCTCGAACTCAGTCCGTTGATGGCGTAACAAGATCCGGGGCAGCTTGCTGCCCCGGATGAAGATGCAAACTCCTCGGTCAAGAGTCATCATGCTTTCTCGCAACCAGACCGGGAGGTTGTACAGGCGGATCGCCTGCTCGGCGTCGTCAGCTTTGTCCTGGCGGAAGATGTGGACCAACTCGCACTCGCGGATAAGGGACCATAGATCCGATTCCGGATCGATGTCGGAGAGGTGATGCAGAACGGTGACGACGGCTGCACCAACGCCCCGGCCTCGCTTGGCAATGGCACGAAAGATCGCGGGTACGCCAACAAGATTCTCTGCGTTGTATGCCTCTTCCAGCACGAGGATCTTGTCACCGGGCATCCGAGCCCACCGGGCCATGATGAAACTCGACATGATCGCCATCACGAGGCCGAGTGCCGGCGACCCCTCGGAGAGAGCGGACGTGTCGATCACCAGCAGCCGATTGTCCAGATTGATCGGTCCACCGTCAGCGTTCCGTGTCTCCCCGTCGATCAACCCTGACAGGTCACCGGTAATGAACCGGTCCAGGTTCATGGCCAAACCCAGACCCCAGCGCACCAGCGTGCGCTCGTCCACCAGCCCCAATTCGGATACGATCTTGCGCCCAGCGTCGTCCACCGGACCAGGGATGTCAGCTGGATCCGGACGGTAGAGTGCCTCCACAACATCGGGCAGAATCGCGACGCGGCCTTCCTTCGCAGCTCGTCGGAGAGCCGTCCTGTGAGCGCAGCGAAGCGCGTAGTGCGGTGCGTAGTCAGCGCTGTCGATCAGGGGCCCACCGGTAGCCTCCTGGGCCACCATCAGCAGTAGTTCATCCTGCCCAACGAGCGTGTTCTCCGAGCCGGTGACCGTGATCGCAGGATCCAGGATGTTGATGCAGGCCCCTCGCCCTGGTCGGCGGTCGAACCGAAGCCACTCACCCTCTAGGGCGGCGGCGACGGTGGCGTACTCGCCCACTCCGTCCTCTTCCGCCTGACCGGCGCCCGCACGCTGGACCTTGCGGTCAAAGACGGCGCACCGCGTTCCAAGTGCCCATGGGCGTATCACGTACTGGTTCTTGACTGTCGTGCTCTTGGCCATGTCGACGCCGCCGAAGACACACACATTCGGTGAACCGATCAGCCGTCGCTCGTGCCGGTACATCCGGTGGGGATCTCCCGTCACGGGAAGGCCCGTGATGTCATCCAAGCCAGCAAGTGCGCCCAACAGGGGCGGCTCCGTTGACACCAGCGCCGCGTCGAGGCACTCCGCTTGCCTCGAGCTGGTGAATATCGGGGTGTCGCGAATGGCATCCCAACCCACGCGGCGCAGCCACCGCCGCACACGCCTCCGCGACCTCATCACTTGGCGGTGGGTAAGCACTGCCTCGTCGGCCGTGATTCCCTCTTCCACCTCCGACCCCGCTGACCGAGCGCGCTGACTCATATTCCCGCGATCCCCCTTCCGAGAGGCAGGCACGTCATCATCGCTTGGGCGTGACGACCATCCCGCCAGCGCCACTTCGAGAAACCGGTCCCTGCAGCGAGTGTCTGGACCGAGTTTCGGACGCGGTGCAGATGCTCGGCCGAGGGCGCTGAGACCAGCATCCGAACCATGGGTTGCACGCCGGCGTGCTGGCCCCGGCCAACGTCGGTGAGGACGAGCTGCGCCGCGTCCTCCCGACCTTCGGGCACACCGGTGGACACCACCCCTCGCTTGTGCTGGCCGATCACACTGGCCCGGGCGCTGGTCAACGCACCACGCGCCCGGGCCACGGCGACGTGTTGAGGCAAGAGACGGAACTGACTGATTACGGTGCGACGCAGCCCTGGGGGGGCCTCGAGGATCAACTGAGACAGTAGGCGGCCAGCTACCAGATCCAGCGGCCACCCATCCGTCGGGACATCCCCAATCGCATGATGCCAGGTCATCTGTGCCTGCTCGTCATAGCTGATCAGAGAGCGCCCGTCCCTAGCTTGGGCAAAAGCCGGGAATCCGTCGAGAGTCTGCCCGATGCCCGTTAGATCGTCTGCGGACCGGGAAGGCAGATAGAGATGGCGGATGAGAGCGCCGAGGCTCCGGGGCGGAACGCCGCCGGGGAGTGCCTGATACCCCGCTTCCTCAAACATTAACCCGACTTCACCAGTCACCAAGAAGGCTGTCTCGGCCAAGCCTTCATCGGAAATCTGACCGAGATCAGCCCTGCAGCGGGCCGCGAGATCATCAATGGGCATCCGCACGACTAGATAGCTGGAGAAGCCCTCTGAGCGATCCGAGACGAGATCCCCCAGTGACGACATCGATTCATCGACGGCTGGAGGGAGGTCCTCTCGGAGTTCGGCGCTCATATGTCGCCTGTACTCATCGCCGGTGGCTGGGATGGCGTGAGTGAGCATGTCGAGCTGGTTAACGGGCAGATTATCGTCGTTCGCAATGGCTCGGAGGAGTTGCCCAAAGCGGCTTTGCCGCTGGTTGCTCTCCCAGATCTCGTGCAACCCATCTCCCCCACCCTCGATTCTGAGCACCGTCGTGAAGACGCGCTCGTCGACCTGGTCGATCACCGCCAGCTCGGGGCTGTCCTCCGTTGCTGATGGCGCAAGGACCGCGACCCGGCCTAGGACGAAAGGCGTCCCTTCCAACTCCGGGTCGTAGGCGTCCCAGCCGAACCTCCACGCCAGTGTCGCTCGCAGTCTCTCTGCCCATGACCCTGCCCAGCCGCCACCCTTGCGATCGCGGCGCCGGAGCACGTGAGCGGCGAGCCCGATCGCGGCCGCCCAGACCACGAGGACTAGGAGCGACTGGCTGACAGTCACCGTCGCCACGACCGCGACAAGGAGGGCGAGGCCGCCCAGAAGCTGCCACACACGTCGAGGCGTGATCCACCGGGTCGCGCTGTTGTCGCCGCCGATGAAATAGGTCCGCGGCTCCTCGCCGAGGAGCTGGTCGCTCATCGTGCACCCTCCGATGGCGGCCTGAAACTTGGACCACGCGCCGGGGCTCCAACGCCAGCATGCTGGCTAGCGGCCGACTGCGAAGAGGCCCCGCCCGGGGTCGGCCGCGCCGACCCCGCGGAGCCTCCCCCTCCCGTCGGCCCGCTACTGGCGGGACGGCTACTCCCCTGCGCGGGCGAGGACGGTACCCGACCTACGCCACCTGCTCCCCCACCGCGACCACTCCCCCCGCGCCCGCCTCCGCCGAGTCTTGACTTGGCGCCGCGATAGGCCGACCGCATTGCGCCCACACCTGCCTGCAGCGACGCGCCCACCGCGGCAGTCACCGGCGCCGCGGGTCCGGAAGCGGCCGCGGCGGCCTTCGTGACTGCTCCGGCACTGCCAGCCTTCGCCGCCGCGGACGCTGCACCACCCGCCGCCGGCGACATCCGCGGTCTCGCTGCTCGGCCGGCGGTCCTCGCTAGCCCATTCGCCGCCATCCGCCCCTCCATCCGCGCACGAGCCCCGAGATCCCCGAGGCTCCGTCGCGTTCCAGCGTTTTCATCACCCGCGATTCCGGCAACAACCTTCGGCATTACGAGCGCCATAAGCAGGGGCACCACGGACGCCACGATGAGACAGATGAGGACCAGTGCGAACGCACTCAACGTTCCTTCCTTGTCTAATTTCTCGGCTTTCAATGTGTCGGAGGCGATGCTCATCGAAACCCAAAATCCGAACATCAAGACCGCCGGGACGAGAAGAGCCCCGACGATCGCACCAGTCAACCTCGCCAATGCTGGGCGGAAACGCGGGTGGATCGCCAAGGCGGCCATCGGAGGCACGAAACAGAGAAGGAGGAATAGTCCATACTTCGCCAGAGCCACTTCGACGAGTGTCAGGAACGCGAAGGCCAGCATTAGACCCAAGAGGAACAGCGCAACAAGTGTCCCGCCGCCAAGTAACATTGCGGGGGAAGCTGCTTCCCAGAGTCGTTGCTGGACCATTCGGAACACCAGCGCACGAGCGGGCGCACCTTGGCCGCCGAACCAGCCGGCTAGATGTGCCGCCATGGCGTATAGCTGATAGGCGACGGTCGGCACGATGAGCATCGCTGGGTAGTACGTCCACGCGCGCCAGCCCGCGGACTCCAGTTGGGCGCGGCGTTCCGCGCCGCCTGCCGCCTGGCCAGAGGTCACCGTGATCACGAACGCCATCAGCACGAGACCGATCCCCCAGGCCACTGCGTACGGGGCAGCGAATCCTGTCCCGAGGGTCTTCGGGGAGTCCCCGAGCGCCCTATTCAGGTCGCCTAGGAGATCGTCGGTCGATCGACCTGCCTCCATCGCCCATTCCTCGGCTGAGGTGTTCGGAACGAAATCCTTGAACACCTTCGGCTCTTCCGGCTCGGCTTGAGCCTTCGGCTTGGCGGGGCTTGCTGAGGGCGTGGGAGCCTGAGAGGTAGGAGTGGATGGGGCAGGGGTTTGGCTCTTCTGCTGCTGCTCGTACTGCTGGCGACACTCTTCCGGAATGGTGTTCGGATCAGGGGCTGGCTGGCTGCTGATCGATGCAAGAAGCTTTGAGCAACGCTCAGAACTCACTGCCGCGGAAGCCGCCTGTGGAGCCAGAGTGAGAAGGGCTACCCCGATCAACACAGCCACTAAGAGCGGGGCACGATGTCTCACGGCACGACCGTTCCCGGGAGGAGCGTCTCTGTTGCGTCGGTTGGCACACTCCAGCCGGGTCCAAGAGCAGCCGCCCGGTCGCTGTAGCTGGCATTCGGCTTGCTTTGGTCGCTTGGTTTGGCGGTGTCCAAGTTCGTGACCGAATCGGCGACGCGCCAATCTCCTCGCTCCCAGCGGACGGTCACCGTTGCCTGGTACCAGCCGAGGCCCACCTTCCTGCGATCCGTGTCAGTGCCTGTTCCGAGCACGAACGGTCGCCAGGACTCGACAACAACCTCGTTGGGAGCCTCGACGGAGGGCTGGTAACTGAGCAACTTGTAGGCGCCGTAGCGCGGGTACGTGGCTGCGATCAACTTCTTCCGCGGGTCGACCTTCCCTCCTTTGCCTACCACCTTCCCCTTGGCGTTGATGCCCAACTGTCGGGCGAAAGCAGCTGCCAGCTCGTCGTCGACGGCGACTTCGTTCAGTCCCGTAGCGGTGTAGATCCGCTCATTGAGCGCCGCTCGCTTGACCCGGTTGAACATCGCCGGGGTGTGAAGTGCGGCGTCGTAGTTGATCGCCGCGGCGATCGCCCCGTCAACTGTGCGCGGATAGCCGATCCGTGTCCCGTGCAGGAAGTCCTGATTCAGGGCCTCGATTGAAGCGCTCCCTAACACGAGACCAGGTGCGACCTCCCGGCCGTTCAGCACCGGGGGTGCCGGGGTCGACGGCGGCGTGGATCGCACCGGTCCGCCAGCCGATGGCTCCGCCGACTGCCCTGGCAGGCTCTCCCGCATCCCGCCTACCAAGACGGCCAGAAGGAGCACGACCGCGCCGACGACGAGCAGGATCCAGCCGCGCGGGAGAGGCCGCTTTGATGTTCTCGCAGAGGGCTCCTCCGGTCGGGCGGGAGGAGTGCGAGGATCCTCGATGCGTAGCGGCATTGGCTGATCTCCTTGTGTGGCTGGGTGCCGGTCCTACTAGCGGATGAGAACGGCGTAGATGAGCGGCACAGCCCCCAGCAGGATTGTGGCAACCGCAGGCCAGAAGAGGTCGCCTTTGGCTTCCTCGTAGTCGTTCGCTCGGTGCTGGACCCTGGCCTTCGCCAACTTCCCTACGCCCACCACGAGGTGGTAGGCCGTGTAGACGAACATCGCTGCCCAGACGAGCGCCAGGCCCATGGCAACCTTTGATTCCAAGATTGCCGCAAAAGGTCCCCAAGAGGGCTTGAGGCCGTTGAACGGGTTCATCGTGCTACTCCTGACTGAAGCTCTGACGGTGATTCCAGCGGAATCATCGGTGGCATGTGCGTCGAACTGCTGCTGGCAGGGGCTCTGAGACCGCTCTCAGGCGGCCGCCTCGCCGCCTGAGCAGCGAGCTCAGAGGCGACAGCTGCCGCCTGCAGACCGACTCTTCGAGTTCGCCGCGTCAGTCGCCGGCGATCTATGACCGTTCCCGCATGGATGTGCGGATCAGTGGGCACCTCGACGACCTGGTGTGACTGCCCAAACCACGCGAGTGCTTGTGCGCGCGGCTCCTTTTGCGAGTCACCGGGCCCGTTAGTGCCCACAATCAGGGTGCGGCCGAGGATCTCATGCCCTTGATCGGCCAGTGACTCGAGCATGCGATTCGCTCCGAGAATCGAATCGTGCCGCCACTTTGCCGGGACGACCATCGCGTCGGCGACCTGCAGAGCGGCTAGCCAGTTCGACGCCTTTTCGTTATTGCCTGTGTCCACGATGATCACTGCGAAGAATCGAGAGAGGATTCTATGCACGCGCTTGAACTTCTCCTCGTCCATGGGTTCCGCTGCTGACTGATCGCTTGAGAGCACGTGGTACTTCCCCGGTGTTTGGTGAGACAGGAAGACCGCGAGATCCACGAACCGGGCTTCGGGGCGATCCAAGCTGTCAGCTGCAGCGAGGAGGTCAGCCACGTTGCGGCGGTGCGGGCAGTAGGAGCGGTCGCGGGCGTTTCCTCTGAGTTCGTTGTTGTCCCACACGACCACGGAGCCCCCTCTCGCTTCGCCGATCTCGCCCGCAAGCAGGAGGGAGATCGGAGTCTTCCCGGCGCCGCCCTTCGGATTGGCGACCATGATCGTTATCGGCCGCGCAAAGTTGGTCCGCACAGCGCCGAGTCTTCTCTGCTCCTCCAGTTCCTGGGCCGAGGGTCGCAAGCCCAGCCATGCCCGCCAACCTCGGCGAGCCTTTGGCGGTGACGGTGGTTGCAAGCGCTCAAGAAGGCCCTCAGTCGAGTAGCCGGGCGGCTGCGCTTCCTGGGCGGATGGCGCTATCTCCGTGGGGGCCGTCGGGGTCTGGGTCACCTGCTGCTCCTCCTTGTCCGGCCCACCGGTGTGGGGCTGATCCCCGTTGGCGGGCACGCGTGGCCGTTGCACGCCGCCGAGCAGCACGCCCAGCGTCGGGGATTGCTCTGGGCGGTGTCGATGCTGTTCCACGTTCGGCACCGTACCAATTCGCCGCCACTCCGCGCAATACTTCTAACGACATATGCACTAACATCAGACTCATGCAGATTGACATCAGACCTACATCGGATGTCGTACTGGCCTTGTGCGAGGCACACAGTATCCGGATGGTCCGACACAATGAGCGCCGTGAATCTTGCCGATGCCTCAGGAGAGTGCGCCGTGGACGCTGTCCCTCTCGACCCCAACGACTCCCGCACTTGGCCGGAGCTGATGAGTACCACGGAGGTGGCTCAGGCACTGCGAATCAACCAACGAACCGTGCTCGCAATGATCGGCGATGGCCGGCTCCGGGCTCGGCGTGCGGGGACCGCGTACCGCGTGTCCCGCAGCTGGCTGCTCGAGGAATGGTTTGCCGACGACGAACCCCAAGTGCCCCCGCCCAGGACGAAGTCCGCACGCTCACCCGAATCGTGACTTCCACGATCCGAGTCTCGCGATCGCATAGGCCGGAAGCGCGAGCGCCAGTCCACGAGCAAGGAACCCGCGGATGATGAAACTCGGAGCGGCTCTGGTTGCGCTGATAGTCGCGGTTGTCGCCGGGGTCGTGGTGCTGGGATCGCGACTCGACCGATGCGAACCGATCCTGCCTGTCAGCGATATCTCCGGACTTGACGTCCCGGCGGAACCCGTGCCCACCACGACGTCTGCACCGTTCACGGCCCGCATCGCGACCTGGAACACGCTGCACACGAACTCAACGCGACGGATCGCGGCGGGCGTTGCCGCGATCTCGGAGTCCGCCGATGTGATCGGACTGCAGGAGTTCAACCCGCCCAGCCGTCGGGCGACCATCGCTCGCGCGATGGCCAAGCGTGGCTGGGGCATGACCGACAGCAACAACTCGGTGCAGATTCTGTACAACGCGACCAAATACAAGGTGCTTGCTCAGGATGCCGTCAAGGTGATCGGCGTTGTTCGCATCGAAGGCGGTACTGCTGGCACCTCGATCGGCCCGAAATCGCTGGTCTGGGTGCAGCTGCAGGACCGGTCGACGGGCGGCGTGTTCTTCGTGCTGAACATGCATATCGTTCCCGACATTGATCGGAAGGGGCACCGCCGTCCGAATGCCCCGAAGCGGCTCGCAGTTCGCGACAAGCAGCGCGCCACCGCCCTCAGCGTGATCGCGAAGCTGCGCAAGTACGGCCCGGTCGCCTGGACTGAGGACAGCAATGTCGACAACCGCCGGGACCAGAAGAACCAGGACCCCGACTTCGACTTCGACCAGATGAAGCGCGCCGGCATGATGTCTAACTGGTCAGTCCTCGGTCTCCCCTCCTACGGCACCCAGTCGTCTGGCCGCAGGCTGATCGACAAGGTGAACCTGACCATGGAGAACGGTCGGTTCCTCGCCCAGCAGCGTCTCGGTCGCTGGGGCTCCGACCATCACGCCGTCGTGGCGACCATCGCCCTCCGCGGAGCCCGGAGCACAGCACCCGTGAACGCTACGTCAGTAGCGCCCAGCACTGCCCTCCCGGCCAGCCTGACGGTGCCCGGCTGGCAACTCGACGCCGACCAGATCAAGGTCGCCGCCACCGCCATCGAGGTGGGCAAGCAGCTTGGCATCCCCGAACGCGGCTGGATCGTCGCGATCGCGGCCGCGCTCACCGAGAGTGACATGCGGAATATCGACTACGGCGACCGGGATTCCGTGGGTCCGTGGCAGATGCGACCCTCGACCGGATGGGGCACGGTCGCGCAGATTCGCGATCTCACTCTTGGTGCCCGGGCCTTCTATGGTCTTGCCGAGCACACGTCGAATCCTGGCTTGCTCGATATCAAGGGCTGGGAGCAGATGACCATCGGCCAGGCTGCTCAGGCCGTCGAGCGCAGCGCGTTCCCAGGTCGCTATGCGCCGAATGAGGCAGCGGCGAGAGCGGTCGTGGCCAAGCTCGCCCCCATCATCAGTGGAGACGGTGCCGCAGCAGCCGCCGATGACGGATGCCCCACCAACACCGTCCCCTCAGGCGACGTGGGCAACTGCCCCGCTACCAATCTGCCGGCCGAAGCCGGCCTTAAACGCGACGCTCTGCTCGTCCTGCGGTGCATCCGCCAGCAGTTCCCTGCGATCACCGACATCGGCGGCGTCCGGCGAGACCGTCTCCCTGACCACCCCTCGGGCAGAGCAGTCGACCTGATGATCCCGAACTACCAAACATCGAGCGGCAAGGAGTTCGGCTGGCAGGTCGCCCGGTGGCTCCAAACCCATCAACGGCAACTCGGCGTGGAGTACTTGATCTTCGACAACCGAATCTGGAGCGTCAAGCGCGACAGCGAGGGCTGGCGTGTCTACCGACCCAGTGGTCAAGGAAGCGACAGCTCACTGCACTACAACCACGTGCACGTCACCGTGTTTGGCGAATCTGCCAAACCTGATGGGCCTATCGACTCGGCAGCAACCGGGCCCTGGCGAGCACCCATCTCCGCTTCGTTCCCTGCCGGCTGCGGGTTCCGCGGCGCTGGCTGCAAGACCTCATACGCCTCACACACCGGACAGGACTTCCCGGCCCCTGCTGGGACTCCGGTATACGCGGTTGCCAACGGTACGGTCACCCGGTCCGAATCGATCCTCCCCGGCCGCCGCCGTTGCACCACTCTGCCGATCTGCGGCAGCCAGCGCGTCTCATACGGCAACTTGATCGTGATTCAGACCGCTGGCGAGGGCGAGGTGACCGCCTGGTACGCCCATCTCACCGAACGCAGAGTGCGGGTGGGTGAGTCGGTGCGCGCTGGCCAGGTCATCGGGACGGTGGGCTGGCAGGGCAACGTGATTCCCCGGGGCCCCGGGGGATCCCACCTGCACTTTGAGATTCGACGCCAGGGCACACCCGTCAACCCGATGCCCTACCTACGCACCAAAGGAATCCATCTATGAGCACCCGCAAACTAGGCATGCTCACCACTGTGGCGGCCGTGCTGCTGGCCGTCGCAGTGGCGGCGGCGATCAACCTCGGTCACCGACGGCCTGCTGTCACCCCCACAGGTCTCGCACCAACCCCAGAGGTCATGGAGACCAGCTACAACGCCGACGCGACCGAGGCCGACGACGAGAACGACGAGGCTGGGCCACCAGAGACACAGGAGGAAGCATGGGCGCCCGTCGTCGACAGCTTCGCCGAGAACTTCACTCGCACCACCGGAGGCAAGGAGAAGTGGCGTCAGCGGCTGATTGGCGACCCCAAGCAGCCGCACGTGACGACAGAAGTCGCCAAGCAGCTGGCCACAGTCGACATCCGGAACATCCCTAAAGGCCACTACGAAAGTCGGGAGATCGTCGAATCCGGCCCCTTCCGTCTGGCCGTCGGCGTCTACTACGACGAGGGCTGGGCGATGCTCCTTTGGCTCAGCACCGACGGCATCCGTTGGGAGATCGACGCCTACGACGAGTGGCTGCAGTAGCGCTATGAAGTTGTCAAGATGCGAGCGCAGCCGAATACCTGCCCAACCATGAGCGTATCCCGTTAAACGGTAGACTCTGGGGTGTGTTGGAACTTGACAGCACCTCCACACCAAGATGGGGGCGTGCCGCGTTACGCCCAAGGCTCCAACCTCTCCCTCGCCATGGCACGCATCGCTGATGCCCTCGGAGCAAATCGAGCCCGACTCTCGATCATCCAGTTTCTCCGCGAGCATCCCGGTGCGGACCGGAGCGCGATCACGGCCGGCCTTGGCATCGGCCACCAGACCGTCTACAGCCACCTCACGGCGTTGGAGGACGCGGGGCTTGTGCGGACCGACACCCACGCTGGGGAGCGCCATGGGCGCACGGTCCACTACTGGCTGGAGATCGATCTTCTCCGTGAGCAAATTCAAGGGCTGCTCGACGAGTTCTCCTCGCCACCGAACTAGTACTGGAGGCGACACGCCGAAGCTGCGGATATCAGGATATCGGCGGCCTGCTCCTGGTTCGATGGACTCATGACGGATCAGGGCAGCTCGCAGACCGGCTATCTGTTTCGGATGTCTCGCGCCGACAAACTGCGACTTAAGCACCGCGCAGCAGCTGCGGGCATGACAGTCCAGGGCTACCTCGAGCACAAAGCCTTGGGCTATGACCAGCCGATCGCGCGCTCCTCGGGTCGCCCACGCAAGTCCCGAGAGATCCAGGAGCCGCTTGACCTGAGCGCCTAACCCAGATCAGGGCAGTGCCCTGAAACGACGACAGCCGCCGTTGGACGCGGCGGCTGTGGTCAAAAGCGATTCGTAGGACCGGCGCCAACCGGTCTCCACTTTCACGACTTCCCTGGCCGGGGCTTTGTCGTGCCTAGCTCTGCTCAGGAGCTGCTTTGAGTTTAGCGTATTCGCCTGCGTTCGCCAGCCCCCTCGCGGTCGGCGTCGCCCAGGCGCTCCCCCGCCGACCCCGCCAGATCACCGACGCCCACCACGCCGGCCGCGTGCTCGCCGCAGCACCCACCAACCGCTGCGTACTCCCCCGTTGGGGTATCGACTCCCCCATCCGCGACCACGGCGCCGAACCCGGACAACACACCGGCACCGTCAGCTGGACCTCCCGCGAGCACTACCTCCGCGTCATCGTGCCCGCAGCGATCGCGCAGCACACCGACATCCTCGCCAAACACGGCATCTCGGCCGACACCTTCACCCGTTGGGCCACAGCGAAGTCTCTGTACGCCCAGGAACGCTGCTCAGGACGCCGGGTGATCGTCCGGCCAGTAACCCTCGCCGGACTCCTGCAATGTGCTAAGAGGACCGTCCAGCGCTGCCAGGCGGCCGCCAGGGAGATCGGCCTCGAGGTCGTCATCACCCCCGGCCGCATGCTGTCCGAGATCGAGTCCTACAAGGCCCGCAAGCTCGGCTCCCCGCAGCGAGGGTTATCCACAGTAACGGCGTTCGTCGTGCCGGCATCACTTGGTCCCACTGGGGACAAAGTCACCCCTACCAGTGGTGAGAGTTTAAGTGCTTCTGTTACAGACCTCATTACCTTCCACGACCGCTCCGCGAGGCCCAAAGGTGCTCCGCTTCGCTCCGCACCGCCTTCACGAAGAAGTCCCCCTGGGCGGAAACGGCCGAGAAACCGCTCGGGGCCAGCCTGGGACCTCGCCGTGGAGCTCGTTCAGCAGGTGATCTTCCTCAGCCAGTGTCCGGCCGGCCGGATCGTTGGGCAGCTGCAGCGCTTCACTGCGGCTGGGCTCCCCCGGTGGACCGCCGAGCGGGTGACCCGCGCCATGGACGCCGTGAATCGCCGGCACGGCTACACCGCGCCCACGAAGCCGAAGAAGGCCCCGTGGGGTCTCCTGGCCTGGTACCTCCGCCAGATCGACCCCATCGCCGACAACCCGGGCCTCGACCGGCCCCTGGTCGGCGCATGATGGACCCGGCTCGGGCGAGCGGTGATTCCAGTGGAATCACCCGGGCCACCGCCAACGGAAATCGCGAGAGAGGCCGTCCGATGAACCCTGCTGTGCGGCTGTCGATCACGCAGCTGAGCGACCTGTCCAACCGGCACGCACCCCGCGAGGTCGTCCTCGAGATCGAGGGCGAGGAGTGGCACGTCCTGGAGACCGCGCGGTCGTGGGCTGCGGTTCGCGGCTACGACGGCCTTCTGGGCTCGATTGAGCGCATTCTCACTCCCCCACCGCCGCAGGCGGGGTTTGCGGCGGTGATCAACAAGCCCAACCGGTTGCTGGTCCTCGTGCGCTGGCCATGGGCGCCCGCCGTCAGCGTTGACGAGCTGCTGTTCTGAGGACTCCGCCTGTGTTCCAGCTCGGTGGGTTCAGCGGACGGTGAGCAGCTGGTCCCAGCGGGTGGTGCCGGCCGGTGAGAGCCGTTCTCGTTTCATGTCCCAGCGGCGTGGACCGAGCCCGGCGGGGCCGTAGCCGATGCTGTGGCGGCCGAAGCGGTCGCTGATCTGGTCGACCGCGGCCGCGAGACGTTCCCGGGCCGGGTTTGGTGGCTGCCACAGGGTCGGCTGGGCGCCGGCGGGCGAGAGTCCGGTGAGCAGGATTCCGGCCCGGTTGTACGGGTGGCCCTCGCGCAGATGCGGGAGCAGGGCACGGGTGGCCTCAATGAGGGCGAGCGGGTCGGCCGTCGGCGGGTCCAGCGCCACTGCGGTGGTGTGATGCAGGGCCTGGTCGCGGAACCGGCTGCTGCTGACCCAGACCTGGGCGAGGGCGGCCTGGAGGCCGTGAGCGCGGAGCCGGCGGGCGGCTGCCGCCGCATATTGGGCGAGCACGCTGCGCATCTCCGCCCGGGAGTCGACGGTGGCCCCGAGCATCCTCGAGTACATCAGTTGCTGGCGATCGCGTGGCGTGAAGCCGACCGGCATGCACGGGACGCCGGCGAGTTCTCGGGCCGTTCGCTCGAGGACGACCGACCACCGCCGGCGGAGCACGCCGGCGTCGGCGTTGGCGAGATCGCGCGCCGTGCGGACGCCCAGGCTGGCGAGGCCAGTGCGGAGCCGGCTCCCGATCCCCCACACGTCCTCCACTGGTGTGGCGGCGAGCAGTTCCTCGGTCTGGGCTGGTGACCAGGTGCTGAGGTCGCACAGAGCGTCGCCGAGTTGCTTCGCTCGCCGCTGCGCGACTTTCGCGAGGGTCTTGGTCGTCGCAATGCCCGCTGCGGTCGGTAGCCCGGTCCACTGCCGGACCCGGTCCTGGATGGCCACCGCGGCGGCGGCGGGTTCTGCGGTTGGGAGGGTCACAAACGCCTCGTCGACGCTGTAGGTCTCCGACGCCAGGGCGAGGGTGCTGATGGTGGTGTGGAAGCGGGAGCTGAAGGCACCGTATTCGGCGTAGTTGCTGGAGAGCGCGACCAGCGTGGCCATGTTGGGTCGCTCGCGCAGTTGGAACCACGGATCGCCCATGCCGACACCGAGGGCCTTGGCCTCGTCGCTACGGCTCACCGCGCAGCCGTCGTTGTTCGACAGCACGATCACCGGCTGGCCCACCAGCTGCGGGTCGATCACCCGCTCCACGGAGACGAACATGCACCGGACGTCGACCAGGGCGACCGGGCGGCGCTGCCCATCGTCGGCGGTCATCAAGGGTCGCCTGGGCCGAGTGGGAGATGGTGGATCACGATCGTGGCCACACCCCATGGCTCAACGGCCGCCGTCAACGGGATCTCCCCCAGGTCGCTGACGAGCACCGGGGCGCCGCCGTGCAGCTCGAACCGGCCCAGCCTGCGCTCGCCCTCGACGACGACGACCACCACCCGGCCCGGCCGCGGGTCCAGCGCCCGGTCGACCAGCAGCTCGTCGCCCGGATGGATACCCAGGTCAACGAGTGCCTCCGAGGCCACCCGAACCACGTACGTCGAGGTCGGCCGAGGCACCAGGTGACGATCCAGCGACAACGCGCCCTCGTAGTAGTCCTGAGCAGGGTTCGGAAACGAGGCGGTGGTCTCCACCGTGACCCGCGACCGCTCCGAGTTCGAACGCATGTTCGACAGTATGACTCACGGTGTCCGCTCGCGCATCCTTGGCGATTCCACTGGAATCACTCCGCACCCCGCCGAGGTGATTCCAGTGGAATCACCCGGCGTGTTGCGCGACATCCACCCACCTGGCAAGTAATGTAAGTAATGTAAGCAATACAAGACGGACGGAGGGCAAGGGCATGAGTGCGAAGGGACTAGGCGGGCATCTGACCCGCACCGCACCCGCTCGCCGGAGCGGGATCGTCGCAGCAATGCAGCACGGACCGGTGGGTGGGACGTCCACCACGGTGCCCCTGGCTGACATTGCCTCGAACCCGGCGAATCCCGCGGTGCGAGAGAGTGACGATCTCAGCGACCTCGCCGACTCGATCGCCGAAATCGGGATCGTCCAGGCACTCACCGTGGTGCCAGCAGCGGACTGGCTGCAACGGCACCCCGAACACGCCGAAGCCGTGGGGGAGAAGTCCTACGTTCTCCTCGCCGGGCACCGGCGCCGAGCTGCTGGCCTCCTCGCTGGCCAGACCCACGCACCGGTGATGGTCCGACCCGAACTCGCCGACACCGGGGTCTCCGATGTGCAGCTGCACGAGAACCTCCATCGGCTCGCGCTCACCCCGCTGCAGGAGGCCCGTGCCTATCAGGCCAAAGTCGATGAAGGCCACTCCCAGCGCGCGATTGCGGCGGCGGTCAAAGTCAGCCAAGGCCAGGTCGCGAAGCGGCTGTCACTGCTGCAGCTTCCCGAGTCGGTCCAGACCGCCGTCGACCAGGGCTGGTACACCGTGATCGACGCCTTGGAGCTGCTGAAGCTCGAGGCGGACGTGATTGAGGAGGTCGCGCAACGGGTCACCGATCTCATCGACCCCCAGAACATGCTGGCCCAAGAAGCGGCAGAAGCCGACGCGGACCTCAATCACACGGAAGCTCTGGCCGCTCGTGCGATGGACGCGTTTCGCACCCACGAACTCCGGTTGTCCTCCATCACAGCGGACGCCCAAAGGGCGGTGAGCGCTCGTCGGCGCCAGGCTGAGGCCCAGGCCAAGGCCGAAGAACTGGGCGCACAGTACGTGACGGACCCCCGGGAGAAATTCCGAGGCAGGCAATACGACCATCAGCTGCACAACCGCAAAGACATCGAACGCCACGCCAAGAAGGGCAACCTCGCCATCGCCCCCGGGTATGGCGACGAACCCAACTACTACGCACTCGCCAAGGAGAACCCGAAGCAGCGGTCGGTGAGCGACCAGGAGCGCGAACGGCAGGAAGCGGAGCAGCGCAAGAAGAAGGCACGTACCGAGGGCCGCAAGGCCCGAATCGCCGCGATCGCACAGCTCGTCGGGAAAAGGCCGACCGCTGGTGAACTCCGTGAGCACCTGGTGCTGCACATCCTCGAAGCTCCGATGTACGACAGCGAAAGCAAGAAGCTCGCCCGCAAGATCGCCATGGAGGCTGGCGTCGGCCCCGCCGGCACCGAGGGCTACTACGACTGGATGACCGCAGCCCAGACGGAACACGACCCGACGAAACGGGACCAACTCGCCTGGATCCTCGTTTGGGCCGCACGTGAGCAGCAGCATCACTACACAACCAGCTACAGCCAGTGGGGTGAGAGTGATGTCGGATACCTCGACGACCTCATCAGGTTGGCCAACTACGAGCCAGGGGAGTGGGAGCAGGAGCAACTCGCCAAGGTCCGCGACGTGCTGGCCCAGGAGGCCGAGACGTCGCAGGCGGCCGGAGGCGACGGATCGCCGCACGAAGAGGAAGGCGGCGACCGGTGACCGCATCGATCATCGCCGTCCCTACCGCCGCAGGCTCGGCCGGCAAGACCACCACGGTGGTCTCTCTGGCTGCCATCCTCGGTCAGCGCGGTCGTCGAGTGCTTGTCATCGACGGCGACCCGCAGGCGACAGCTACGGAGTGGCTGGGCGTCGACCCGGAGGAGCCCAGAGTCGACATCGGCGCCGTGCTCCTCAACAACGCCAGCCTCGCCGCCGCCACCATCGACACCGTGGCCCCAGGCGTGCAACTAGTGCCCGCATCGCCGAGCCTGGATGGCGACCTCATCGAACTCGGCAAGGTGCTCGGCCCCGAACAACGGCTCCCACGGGTGCTACGCGATGTCGGCGCCGATGTGGTCCTCATCGACTGCCCAGGCGCGATCAGCCCGTTCACCATCTACGCCCTGGTCGCCGCGAGAGCGGTCCTGACTGTCACCCAGCCCACGATGAAGGAGCTCCGGGGCTTGCCCAAGCTCGAAGCGCTCATCACCGACGTCCAAGACGCCTACAACGAGCGCCTGGTCCTTAGCGGGATCGTGCCATGCATCGTGCCAGCCGCGACCGCCGGCAAGCTGTACGTCGATGCGATGGCCCAGCTGAGGACCGCCTACGACGGCCTCGTGACCCCGGCCATCCGACGCACGACCCGGATACCCGAAGCGCACAGCCACAGCACCCCGCTGCCCCTCCACGCACCGTCGGACCCCGCGACCGCTGACTACCAGGCCGTCGCCGACTGGCTCGTCGAACGAGGGCTCGTATGACGCCGAAGAAGGTGGTCTTCAGCACTCAGCTTCCCCCCGATGTCGCGGCCCGGGTCCGGCGGGCGGTCGTCCAGCTCCAACTCACCGATCCAGGCATGACCATTGCCCGATTCACCGAGGAAGCCCTCACCGCGGCGCTGGATGAACTCCCCGCCCCACCCCAGACCACGCTGCCGACCAGTCGGCCCCGACCAGGCCGCCGGGTCGGATCAACCCAGCAGGGAGGCAGCCCTCATGACTAACGAGTCCAGCGTGACCTCCTGCCGCCGTAGCCGGGAGGTGACCGACCTCCAGCAAGGTCCCGGCGCGCCACTAGGGCCGGCCTCGAAACCCGCACGGAATCTGTGGATAAGTGGGTGGTTGCGGTTGCGTTTTGCCCGGCGACCCCGTTCGATGAGGAAGGAGATCCAAAGGCACACCAGTTCTCGAAACCGGTTAGCCGCGAGATCGAAAGGGAGGCAGATCGTGGACGACGTGGACGTGCAGGCTCAGACCGTTGCGAGGCTCTTTGCGTCGGATCCGGACGAGGTGCCAGTGGAGTTGCGGGAACGGACGATGGCGGCCGAGCAGGCCCTCGCTGACTGGTCTGCTTCGGTGCCCGCCGATGTCGTCGAGGCCGCAGCGGCGGCCGGCTTCGACCTGCGGAGCCTGGGGGATTGACCCCGACGAACGATCCCAGCAGCCTGATCCGAGAGGCTCCTCGAAAAGCGGCGACCGTTGCGCGTACGGACATCGCCGCGGAGTTCGCCCGGGCGCGGGATCAGGGTCTGCAGCAGGCTGTCCGTCTGGTCGACGCAGTCGTCCGAGGGGAGACGGTCCACCATCACCGGATCCGCCGGCAGCTGCACGCGTGGTACACCCGCTGTTACGAGTCCGGGCTCAGCCGGAGTCTCGGACGCGAGGTCGGACCACCCACCGCCGGCGAGGTCGAGCAGATCGCCTCCTACATCGCCGCCAACGTTGGCGCGGTCCCGGGCCCGAGATGGCCGCTGTACGTCGCCGCCGGTGTGCACCACCGAGCACTCCGCGACGGCGCTGCCGCTGGTGAAGCAGTCTGGACAACGCTGCGAGACCGGGCCGCCGAGTGGAGCCGCTCGGTCGTGGCCGCAGAACGCTCCGACCTGGTGGGCCAGATCGTCGAGCAATGGCATCGTCGCTGCTACCTGGCGGTCGTGGATGAGCGGATGGGGCTGGCGACCCCGCTCAAAAGTGTGAGCGAGGCTGAGGTCCAGGCCGTCATCCAGAGCGTGGAGGCCGGCGAGGCCCGCCGGATCGTCGATCGCGCCGGAGTGCCCCTGATCACCGCCCAGAACACTCGCACAACAGAGGCTGATCGACGGCTGGACGCGGGGGAGGTCGGCGTCGTTCGCCCTCCGCCATCCCGCCGGGACAGCCAGGTGTTGCGTCAGCAGGTTGAGCAGCGGTGGGAAACCGCCACGCCTCAATCGCGGTCATCTCTCGCTCGCGACGCCGGACTGACGCCAATACTGGCCGACGTCGTGAGCCGGATCAACGCCCTGTCCGCGTTGGATGCACACACCCAGGGCGCAATCCGGCGGGCATACCTGGACCGGCTCAAGCAAGTCGGCGCCCAGCAGCCCGAGAGATACCAACCAGGCCCCTCCGACACGATCCACGGCACGGCTGAGCGGGCAGCTGCAGAGATGTTCGGACTCGATCCCACGAACGACCGACCCGGCCATCAGCCAAGACACTGGTCAGCGCACCACCAACCGCCACCTGGCCACGAGCTAGAACGCTGACCGTCATGACTTCGCCTCGTTCGGTCCCGCGCCAACGATTCCAGCGGAATCACCGGGCGGTCCAAGGTCAGAGGCGTCGTGCCGTGCCAAGGCCCGGGTCACCGAGGAGGCGCCGACCCCCATCGTTCGAGCGATCGCGCTGATACTGATGCCTCGCTGCCGCATGTCAGCAGCTGCAGCGACCCGTTCAGGGGTCATCACCGTTGGCCGGCCACCCACCCGACCTTGGGCCCGGGCGTACTCCAATCCGCGCCGCGTGTTCTCTCGGATGCTGTCGACGCGCAACTGGGCAAACACCGCCACGATCCCGAACAGTGCTCGTCCCATCGGCGTCGTGGTGTCGATGTCAGGCTCACTCAGGCTCTTGATGTTGATCTCACGGTCGTGCAACTCCGAGATGACCTGGATCGCCATCGTGGTCGTACCAGCGAGCCGGTCCAACCCGCGCACGAGCAAGGTGTCACCGGCGCGGAGGTAGTCCAAGCACGCCACCCAATCGGGCCGGTCCGCGACCCGGCTCGACTCGCCGTGGTCGATAAACACCCGGACGGCGCCGGCTGCCAGCAGCTCACGCTCCTGGGAGCCGGGATCCTGGTCCCGAGTCGACACCCGGCCATAGCCGATCAGGGTCACCGTTCGATCCCCGAATCGGGGTCAGCTGGCCCTCGACGGGCGAGCGCATCCGCCCACTGAAGACAGCGGGTCTTCACGCCCTCCAGCTCGTCGGCGGTAACACCGTAGGCGCGGACATCGCGGGCAGTGAGCCGGCGGACGCTGGCGAGCTGAGCGGCGAACATGCCGACCTCGAAACCGGGATCCCGATGGGCAGCATCGGTGACCAGCTGCTCATCGGTGAACCGACCTGATCGACGGATAGCGTCGACGTCCAGGTAGTCGCGGGGCTCGCTTCGGCTGTACAGGGCGGAGATCTTGTTGCCGACCGCATCGACCAGGCTCAACACCGGTCCCACGTCGAGGCGTACCGGCTCGTCCTGGCGCCAATCCACGCCCAGGTCGACATCCAGCTGGCGACCGTCACCGGTGACCACGTGCAGCCGCGCGAACAGCGGCGCCCGGCGAGTCTGGTCAACGGTGAACCCGCTCTTCTGCAACTGCTCGATCACCTGGTCGACCGCAACGCTGAACTCTGCGACGTCCAGTCTCACGGTGAACAGATCAACGTCCTCGGTCGGCCGCTCGATCAAGCCGTGCTCACGGATCGCGCCGGAGCCCGCCAAGGCGAACCCCTCCCCGACCGCCAGCGCGATCCTGGTCACCTCACGCTGTACAGCGAGGTCACGCTGCTGCTCTGGGTTGTCGTGGCTCACGAAACGTCGTCCTAGGCGGCCGTCGCCGGCTGCAGTTCAGGGAACCGTGACTCCCACATCGCACGCACTCGGCGAGGCAGCAGCAACTCCGGCCAAGCCGCGATCAGCTCGTCACGGTTGAGGATCTGCTGCAGGTCCTCAACCGTCCCCTCCGCCAGGACCGCGCGGTACGCCAGCCCACGACCCCCGGGCTCGTCCAGATCGACATACGGGCCGCCTGGCGACCACAGCACCGAATGCGACAGCTCGACCACACCGCCGGCAGGACCGTGCAACTGGTCCAAGTCGTCGACGATCGCGTACGGCTTCAGGTCCCGGAAGAACACCCGTCCCCCAACCTGTGTCGATGGGGTGCTGCTCGGATCGCCCTGGTGACTAGCCACGGCGACCAGACACCCGTCGTAGATCGCGGGCACTGATCCCGAACAAGACGTTGGGTGCTCGGTAGCGGTAGGGATAGCCAACGATGAAGGCGGCGGCGATGAACTCCCCGTTGGTGACGTACCCGATCTGCCTCTCCACCGTGTGCTTGAGTGCATAGCTGTTCGCGTGCGGTGTCTGGATCGGCCTCAAGTCGTTGTCGCGAAGCCACCGGACGATCTTGTGGACATTCGCTTCCCCCTCGATCAGGTCGGCGCGCTCAAGGGCCATCTCAGCTGCTCGGACGTCAGGCGTCTTGTGGCGCTGGTCGAAGACGCCGATGCCGAAACTGGTCAGCTGCGGGTGCTCTTCCATCACCTCAGCCAGGGTGAGATCACGCATCGGCTCCTCCTCGGGGTTCAGTCCACCGAAAACGGTACAGGATCAATTCCGGCGAGAAGAGGTTTCGGTGATGAGTTTCGGTGAATCCAGCTCCGCGTGTCGAGGCCCGAGGTGTGGAGTTCGGCGCTTTGTGGCGGTGTTCTGTGATCGCTGGATGGCGGCTCAGGTGCCGATGACGAGGGTGCTGGCGGCGGCTTCGACGACGTCGTCGGTGATGGTTTCGAGTTGGTTGATCTTGAGTACGCGGTTTA
>JAIUOR010000040.1 GCA_020161795.1 Actinomycetota bacterium
ACCCGGAAGCCCTCGGTGACCAGCTTGAAGTGATGGATCAGCGCCTCCATCGACTCGCCCATGATGTGCTTGATGTGCTCGTTGGAGTTACCCTGCCCGTCCGGGCCGTTGGCCAGCTGGGCGGGCCAGGCGATCTTCGGATCGTCGATCATCACCGGCTCGCCGGTGGAGGCGTCCAGCCGCTCGACGCACTGCTTGACGATCTTCAGGCTCTCCCACATCTCATCCAGCCGCACCCGGAACCGGCCGTAGGCGTCGGCGGTGTCCCAGGTGATCACGTCGAAGTCGTAGGTCTCGTAACCGCAGTAGGGCTGCGACTTGCGCAGGTCGAGCGGGTAGCCGGCCGAGCGCAGCACCGGACCGGTGACGCCCATCGCCAGGCAGGCGCTGAGATCCTGGACGCCGATGCCGCACATCCGGCCCTTGAAGATCGGGTTCTCGTTGCAGAACGCCGCGTACTCCGGCAGGTGATCCTCCAGCCAGCCGATCAGGTCGCGGAGCTGGGCGATGCCGGTCTCGGGCAGGTCGTTGGCGACGCCGCCGGGCCGGATGTAGGCGTGGTTCATGCGCAGGCCGGTGACGGCCTCGAAGAAGTCCAGCACCATCTCGCGCTCGCGGAAGCCGATCGTCATCACGGTCAGGGCGCCGATCTCCATGCCGCCGGTGCCGACCGCCACCAGGTGGGAGGTGATCCGGTTGAGCTCCATCATCAGCACCCGGATGTCGGTGGCGCGCTGCGGGATCTGATCCTCGATGCCGAGCAGCCGCTCGACGGCCAGGCAGTAGGCGACCTCATTGAAGATCGGGGCGACGTAGTCCATCCGGGTCACGAAGGTGGTGCCCTGGGTCCACGTCCGGTACTCCATGTTCTTCTCGATACCGGTGTGCAGGAAGCCGATGCCGGGCCGGATGCTCAGCACGGTCTCGCCGTCGCACTCCACCATCAGCCGGAGCACGCCGTGGGTGGACGGGTGCTGGGGGCCCATGTTGATGACCAGGGTCTCGTCGTTGCGGTCGGCCTGCTCGGCTGCGATGTCGGCGAAGTCGCCGCCACCCATCGCGGTGTAGACGGTACCTTCGGTCTCCTCGCCCGGGTTGGCGTAGAAGTCGGTCTGCTGGGCGGTCATCAGTAGCTCCTGCGCTGGTCGACCGGCGGCACGGTGGCGCCCTTGTATTCGATCGGGATCCCGCCGAGCGGGTAGTCCTTGCGCTGCGGGAAGCCGACCCAGTCGTCCGGCATCAGGATGCGGGTCAGGTGCGGGTGCCCGTCGAAGACGATCCCGAACATGTCCCAGGTCTCGCGCTCGTGCCAGTCCGCGGCCGGATAGGTGGGCACCACGCTGGGTACGTGGGGGTCGTCGTCCGGACAGCTGGTCTCCACCCGGATCCGGCGATTGTGGGTCAGCGAGGCCAGGTGGTAGACGACGTGCAGCTCGGCACCGGCGTCCTCGGGGTAGTGGACGCCGGAGACGCTCGCGCACAGCTCGAAGCGCAGGTGGGCGTCGTCACGCAGGGTCCGCATGGACTCCGCCAGCTTCTCGCGGGCGATGTGGAAGGTGATCTCGCCGCGGTCGACGACGACCTTGACGAACGGATCCTCCACCAGCGTGGCGAGCCGGTCGTGCACCTGGTCGTACCAGGAGCCGAACGGCGGGACGGACGGGCGCGGGAACGGCACCTCGCGGACGATCCCCCCGTAGCCGGAGGTGTCGCCGGTGCCCTCGCTCCACATGCCCGCGCGGGTCGGGACGGGATGCGCCGCCTCGGGGGTCGCGCCCGGCTGGGCGTCCTCCCGCTCCAGGCCGGCCTTGGGGGCGGCCTCCGGATCGGTGACCGGGGTGTCGACGGTCTTCTCCTCGCCGGGCAGCTTCTCCGGGGTCTTGTCGCTCATCGCATGAGACCCTTCATCTCGTGGGTGGCCGGGGCCGCCAGGGCGAGCTGCTCGGCGCGCTCCAGCGCCTCGATCTCGTTGCGAGCCATCGGCCGCTTCATCACGATGTCCTTGCGCAGCTTCCACATCGCGTCGATCAGCATGTCGGGACGCGGCGGGCAGCCGGGAACGTAGATGTCGACCGGGACGAGGTGATCGCCGCCCTGCACGATCGCGTAGTTGTTGAACATGCCGCCGCTGGAGGCGCACACGCCCATCGCCATCACCCACTTCGGGTTGGGCATCTGGTCGTACACCTGCCGCAGCACCGGTGCCATCTTCTGGCTCACCCGGCCGGAGATGATCATCAGGTCGGCCTGCCGCGGCGAGGCGCGGAAGACCTCCTGGCCCCAGCGGCCGGCGTCGAACCGCGGCGCGCCGTAGGTCATCATCTCGATCGCGCAGCAGGCGAGGCCGAAGGTGGCCGGCCAGAACGACGCCTGCCGCATCCAGCCGAACACGCCCTCCAGCGTCGTCAGCACCACGCCCTGGGGGATCTTGTCCTCAATACCGCCAGCCACAGCTACGCCCCTCCTCAGTCCCACTCCAGGCCGCCGCGGCGCCATACGTAGACGTAGGCGACGAAGACGGTGGCCATGAACAGCAGCATCTCGATCAGCGCGAACCAGCCGATCTGGCCGAAGGAGACCGCCCACGGGTAGAGGAAGACGGTCTCGATGTCGAAGACGATGAACAGCATCGCGATGATGTAGTACTTCACCGGGAACCGGCCGCCGCCCTCGGGAGCCGGCGTCGGGTCGATGCCGCACTCGTAGGAGTCGTACTTGGCGCGGTTGTACCGCCGGGGGCCCAACACCGAGCTGAGCACCACCGAGACGGCGAGGAAACCCCCCGCCAAGACCATGATCCCGAGGATGGGGATGTAGGGACTCATCGACAGCCCAACCTTCCTGGAACTCCTGCGAATCTGCTCATGCTGAGGGTGCCACCTTTGTCAACGCGGTGAGCACTTTGTCCATCCAATCACCATCGTGCGTGTCGTACAGGTGAGCCAGCAACTTCATGGTGAATCGCATCAGAATCGGCCGTGGCAAGCCGTATTTCGTGCACACGTGCATGACCTGCGGATGCTCGATCAGTGAGACGAAGACCTGGCCAAGCCGGAAATAGCCGCCCCACTCGCTCTTCAGCCGGGTGACGTAGCCCTGCAGGGCGCGCTCGGCACTGGGCGTCCCGAATCCGCGGAAGTGCGCGTCGGTGATCGCGTCCGCAGCCATCTCGGCCGACTCCATGGCGTACCCGATGCCCTCGCCGTTGAACGGGCTGACCATGCCGCCGGCGTCGCCGACCAGCAGCAGGCCGCGGGCGTAGGCGGGCTGGCGGTTGAAGCTCATCGGCAGCGCGGCCGAGCCGATCGAGCCGATCTGGTTCTCGGGGGTGAAGCCCCACTCCGGCGGGGTGTTGGCCAGCCAGGTCTGGAAGATCTGGCGGTAGTTGGACTTGGTGGAGGTGGCCGAGGAGTTCACCGTCCCCAGACCGACGTTGCAGGTGCCGTCGCCCATCGCGAAGATCCAGCCGTAGCCGGGCAGCAGGTTCGATTCCCGCGGCTTGCCGTCCCAGAGCTCCAGCCAGGATTCCATGTACTCGTCGTCGCTGCGCGGGCTGCGGAAGTAGGTGCGGACGGCGACCCCCATCGGACGGTCCTTGCGCTTCTCCAGGCCCATCGACAGCGCCAGCCGGGAGGAGTTGCCGTCGGCGGCGATCACCACCGGCGCGCTGAAGGTGCGTCCGTCCTTGGTGGTGACGCCGGTGATGCGGTCGGTGCGCTCGTCCATCACGGCACCGGTGACGGTGGTGTTCTCATACAGCTTCGCCCCGCCCGCGACCGCGTGATCGGCGAGGGTCTTGTCGAAGTCGGCTCGTCCGCGCACCAGCCCGTAGGGCGGGAACTGGGCCAGCTCGGGCCAGTTCAGCACGAAGGGTTCGGCACGTCCGCCGTAGACCCGCAGACCCTTGTTGCGCACCCACTGCTGCTCGTCACTGGTGTCGACGCCGAGCCGGATCAACTGCTTGACGGCTCGTGGGGTGAGGCCGTCGCCGCACACCTTCTCGCGGGGGAAGCTGCTCTTCTCCAGCAGGGCCACCTCAAGGCCGCGCTCGGCCAGATAGCGGGCCGCCGTCGAGCCACCCGGTCCGGCCCCCACGACGATCACGTCGGCTTGGGTTTCGGACATCGGTTGCAGCTCCTGCTGGTCGGTCGGCGGACCTCGCGGTCCCTGCTTGCTCCGGGGCGAGAGCAGGCAATTCGCGCCGCGCCCTCCCTGTCATCCTAGGGAAAACCGCCCGCCAGAGCCATTTCGCCAGCCTCCGGACCCACCCAGAAATAGCGCACACGAATGGGCCGAAATTGCGTGATTTTCGACGCGTCACTCGAGCTCGTCTATTCTGCGTTGGTGCGCGCACTCCCGCCCCAGCCATCGTGGCGGGCCCAGACCATCGCGATCGAGGATCCCGGGCCACTGGAGGCGTACCTTCCGCAGACTCCCGCGCTCGCCTGGCTGCGCCGCGGCGACGGCATGATCGGCCTGGGCGAGGCAGCCCGCCTGGTGGGCTCCGACTGGGCCACCGCTGACGCCTGGTGGCGCGAGTTCGTCGACGGCCTGGAGATCGAGACCGAACTGCCCGGCGTCGGCGGACCGATGGTGTTCGCGTCCTTCCCCTTCGACTCCGGCAACACCGCATCGCCCTCGGTGCTGGTGGTGCCCCAGGTGGTGATCGGACGGCGTCGCGGGCAGGCCTGGGTGACCACGATCGGCCCTTCCGTCACGCGGCTCGACCCGCCGTCGCGGGCCGGCGACCGGATCGAGCCGCCCCTGGTGTCCGGCGTCACCGGCCGTAGCCTGGATCGGCAGCAGTGGCAGCGGATCGTCGCCGAGGCCGTCGAGCGGATCGAGAGCAACGGGCTGAGCAAGGTGGTGCTGGCCAGGGGCGTGGAGCTCACCACCGAATCCCCGATCGACCCGCGCTGGCTGATCGGCGCGCTGGCCGACCGCTACCCCAACTGCTGGACGTACTGCGTGGACGACCTGGTGGGCGCCTCGCCGGAGATGCTGGTGCGGCTGGAGGGCGGCCTGGCGATGTCGCGGGTGCTGGCCGGCACGATCCGCCGCACCGGTGCCGAGGAGCTGGATCTCAAGCTCGCCCACTCGCTGGCCCGCTCCAGCAAGAACCTGATCGAGCACGAACTGGCGGTGGAGTCGGTGGCCGCCGCGCTGGCGCCCTTCTGCTCGGGCATGAACGTGCCCGACGCGCCCTATGTCCTGGAGCTGCCGAACGTGCTGCACCTGGCCTCCGACGTGACCGCGGTGGCCCACGGCGACGTCTCCGCGCTACGGCTGGCCGCCGAGCTCCACCCCTCAGCGGCCGTCTGCGGGACGCCCACCGACACCGCCCGGCGGACGATCGCCGAACTGGAGCAACTGGACCGCGGTCGCTACTCCGGCCCGGTCGGCTGGATGGACGCCAGCGGCGACGGTGAATTCGCGATCGCGCTGCGCTGCGGCCAGCTCGCCGAGGACCACCGCTCGATCACCCTCTACGCCGGTTGCGGGATCGTGGCCGAATCCGACCCGGCCGAGGAATACGCCGAGACCGAGGCCAAGCTCGTCCCCATGCTGGAGGCCCTGCGCGTCGCTCACTGACCGGTGACACCCGGGCGACGGCCGTGAGATTCTGTGATCCGGCCGATGGAGGGGGCGGACATGGATTGGCTACCGCAGGACTTCGTGCATCCGCTCCGGGTGCCGGTGGATCCCGGGCATCACCTCCGTCCGATCCGGGCCGAGGACGTCGATCTCGACATGCCGGCCGTGATGGGCTCCCAGCAGCGCCTGTGGTCGATCTACGGAGAGGCCTGGGGCTGGCCGCCGGCCGACATGACCGCCGAGGAGGATCGCGAGGATCTCGCCCGCCACGAAGCCGAGATCACGGCGCACGAGTCGTTCAACTACGCGCTCCTCGACTCCGCCGAATCCACCCTGATCGGCTGCGTCTACATCGATCCACCCGAGAAGGTGGGCGCCGATGCCGAGATCTCCTGGTGGGTGCGCGACGAGTATGTCGGCTCCGCGGTCGAGGCCTCGCTGGATGCCCTGGTGCCGGCCTGGATCGCCGGCGACTGGCCGTTCACGGCTCCCCGCTATGTCGGGATCGATCTGACCTGGCCCGAGTGGCTGGAGCTGCCGGACATCGCCGAGTAACCGCAGCCCCGGGAGGGGCCTGACTCACCCCGCAGATGACGTCGGGTTTTTGTCAGACCCGGATGGTTGGCTGGACCCATGACGGCGACGGCGAGCATCGGCACCAGGGACGGCCTGGCACAGATGCTCGGGGTGCTCGACCGGCTGGAAGTGGATCGGTCGCGGCTGGGCGCGGCGGATCGTCTGGAGTGCGTGCGGTTGGCGCGGAAGCTGACCGACCGGGCGACCGTGCTGGCGTCGGTGCTGGTGGCCGAAGCCGACGCCACCGGCGCCGCGGAGCAGGCGGCCGGTACCGCCATGGTGTCGTGGTTGGCGGTGGATGCCGGGGCGTCGAAGCGCGAGGCTGCGGGCACGTTGAGGCAAGGACGCCTGTTGGTCGCTCACCCTGTGGTTGCCGAGGCAGCGGCTGCCGGTGGGATCGGTGTCGGCCAGGCCCGCTCGATCACCAGGGTGCTGGATTCCCTGGCACCGCAACTGGACGAAGACCAGCAGCAGGCGGCCGAGCAGCTCATGGTCGGCATGGCCAGACATCTGGATGCCGACGGCCTGGTCCAGGCGGCACCCCGGGTGCTGTCGGAGGTGGCTCCGGCAACGGCCGAGGGGCTCCTAGAGCACAGGCTCCAGCGCGAGGCCGAACAGGCGCATCGGGAGCGGTCATTACGGTTCCACGAGGTGGGCGGCTCGATCCGCTTCGATGGATCGCTGCCCAAGCCGGTCGGACGGGCGTGGGTGGGCCTACTGGACACCTACCTGCACGCCACCCGGCGGACGATCCTGGAGGAACGCGACCGGCTCGCCGAACCCCTCACGTGGGAACAGCGGCGGGCCGACGCCCTGGCGCTGCTGATCCAGCAACACCAGCACCATGCCGCATCGGCCATGGCCAGATCCGCCGAGCCGCGCCGCACTGCGCCCGAACGCGGCGAGCGAGCCGGCTGGAATCGGCCCGCGGCCGAGCCGGGCCATCCCCGGGGCGGGCTGCCGACGGCTGATCGGGCGCGCATATTCGTCGTCGTCGACTACGACAAGTTCGCCGCCGAGGCGGCCGGGGCCGGGCTGCTGAACGGCGTGGATCCGTTGTCCGCCGGTGACTTGCGCCGGTTGTGCTGTGATGCCGGGATCCTGCCGGTCGTCATGGGCGGCGATTCGGTCATCCTCGACCTCGGCCAGGAACGACGGCTGGTCAACCCGGAACTTCGCGCCGCGCTCGAACTGCGCGATCGCGGCTGTGTGATGCCGGGGTGCGATACCGGGACGGTGGGCTGCGAAGCGCACCACATCGTGCCCTGGGCCTGGGGCGGCGCCACGGCGCTTCACAACCTGGCGCTGCTGTGCGTACAGCACCACCCCCGGTTCGAGCCCACCAAGAACGGCATCCGACAACCCTGGCGACTCCGGATCGGTACCGATGGGATCCCGGAGGTGATACCGCCATCGTTCGCCCAGCTCGCCGACGTCCCGATCCGGCATCAGCGGTTCACGACCCCACCCGCACGAGCCGGGTGAACCCTCCGGGAAGGTGGGGCAGGGACGCTCAGCGAAATAGCAGCAGCCTCAGAACGGCCGAAGGGTCATGCCGAGAGATCCTCGTCTTCGCGGGGGGCTCGGGTGGAGTGCGGGAGGACTCGGGTGGGTGAATCGGCCTCTCCCCACAAGCGAGTGGATCGCGTCAACTCACGCAGAGGCAGAAGGGGTGACCGGCCGGGTCGAGGAAGACTCGGAAGGTCGTGCCCGGCTGGTGCTCGGCCTTGACCGCGCCGAGCTCCAACGCAGCCACCTCGGCGGCGTCGAGATCGTCCACCAGGAAGTCCAAGTGGAACTGCTGCGGCTGCTCCTGGGAGGGCCAGTTCGGCGGCTGATAGCCGTCCACCTGCTGGAACGAGATGCAGGCGCCGTATTCGGCGCGGATGTCGGCCCACCCCTCGTCCACGTCGACAGGCCAATCCAGCAGGGCTCCGTAGAAGGTGGCCAGGCGTCCCGGATCGGGGCAGTCGATGACGGGGCTCGGGAATCGTGCGATAGCCATACCGCATCCTACGCGGCCTCTCGCCGGCGGCTTCCGGCCTCTTCGGTCTCAGCCCACCGAGCGTTCCGGCAGCAGGCCCCGGGGGCCAGGGCTTGCTGCGGCCAGCCGGGTCGGTGCCGGGCTACTTGATGGCGACCTTGTCGTCGGTGTTGGGCAGCTCCACCCAGGTGCGGCCGGGGGCCATCCGGAGCGGCGTGCCGTCGTCCAGGGTGAACTCGAAGTGGTCGGTCACCTTGCCCTTCGTCCAGGTGCCGGTCACGTACTTGCCGTCGTGGAAGTAGAGGAAGCGGTCGCCGCCGTTGACGATCGAGTAAACCGGCTCCTTGTGACCCGAGTAGCCGTCCAGGACGCCCATCTTCCACTCGCAGTGGATGATCAGAACGTTGGGGGCGTCTATCTGGCCACCCTTGCGGACCTCCCAGTCGTACCAGGTCTTGCCCTCCTGGAACCGGATCGACTTCTTCCAGCTGTCCTTCCCCCAGGTCCAGCGGTGGTACTCCTTCGCCGATCCGGCGTAGGTGACGGTGACCTGGGTGGCCGGAGTTCCGGTGGCCGTGGACGGATCCTCGCCGGGCAGCGCGTACTGCAGGTAGACCGGAGGCACCGTGTCGGGAGCCAGCTTGGCGTCGCGGGAGAGCGCCTTGGGCATCGCCACCACGGACTTGTCGGTGAGGTTGCCGCCCTTCCACCAGCCGCCCGGGTTCCAGAGCTTCCAGCGGTCGGTGCGGTCGCCGTACTTCTCGCGCAGCTCAATGTACTTCTTGTGCTTGCGGACGTACTTCAGCACCCACGGCACGGCGCCGGTGCAGGCCAGCACGCCCTTGAGCGGGGCCAGCAACGGCACGTCCACCGGACGGGTGGAGCGCACCGGATTGGCGCCCTCGGAGGGGAAGGTGCTGTGGAAGACGGCGCACAGCCGGGTGATGTCGTAGGACTTGCCCTGAGCCTGGACGAACACGATGTCGGCCTTGTCGATGCCCGAATGCGGGAAGGAGCGCTTCTCGACCGGAACCTTGACCGCGACCGTCGAACGAGCGGCCTTCTTCTCGTCGCCGTCCTCGAACGGAACGCCGGTCAGCGGCCACCGCGGCGTGGTGTCGACGATGGGCGACGGGGAGGGTGTCGGCGTGGGCGTCGGGGTCTCCGCCGGCGCCGGTGGCGTGGGTGCCGATCCGGTGGCCGAGGGCGAGGGCGCCTGGTCGGCCGAGCATCCGACAATCGCTGCTCCGGCCACGCCGGCGAATCCAGCCAGCACCGACCGCCGCTTCAGCTCGATCATGAAATCCCATCCTTCACACGCCGACGCTGGTGCGGTGTCGCAGGACGCAGTCGACTGGTTAGCGCGGTCAGTCTAGCCAACAGCCGGAGCGGGATCCGGCCTTCGCGGGATGACACTGTGAGGGGCCGGGGACGCTGCCTCCGGTGAGCCAGGTGCGGCGCGGGGCGAGATCGGGGTCGGCGGAGGACGCTCCTATGGTTCGTCAAGTTGGTAGGGGTGGGTGTTCGAGGAGCCGGTAGAGGTCTCGGGCGAGGTAGCGCTTGAGGCAGCGGATGATGTCTCGGCGGGTTTTGCCGTCGCTGGTGCGGCGTTCGGCGTAGCTGCGGGTGCGGTCGTCGTAGCGCAGGCG
>JAIUOR010000041.1 GCA_020161795.1 Actinomycetota bacterium
CGTCTCCTGATCCGGCCGGATTTCGGCATACATCCGCACCGCCCTGGCCTTCAGCTCAGCCGGATACCTCTTGTTCGTTCTTCCTGACATGACTCCAACCTTCCCAAGGTTTGGAGTCTCCGGACACGCCGGGGCGGTTCATGCCCCAACGAGTAGGAAGTCAAGGCGCCCATCTGCTCTTCACGGACCCTGCCTGTAGAGACGCTCGCCAGGAGCGCCCGGCTGACCAACAAGTGATGATGGCCAAGCGCATAGACTCCGCGACCCCTGAGCCCGACCCACAAACGAGGCTGCCCACGCCCACGCAGCGACACGATCGGCACCAGCGCCGCCAAGACAATCGCTCGCTCTGCTGCGGTCGCCGGACGAACACCGAACCGGAGCAACAACATCGGCCTCGACTCCCTCGCGACAACCAGGACCGCTGCAAACGCGACGAACCCAGCCAGCACAATCCCCGGAACAAGGCCGGAAACCAGTAGCCATACAAGGCTTGAGAACAGACCAGGGGTGACCTGGGCAGCAGCCCACCGTGCGCGCCAAGACACCGCTCAGCCCACGCTCGCCCGTGGCGTCGAGTCAGCTGAGGGAGCGAGCTTCGCCAGCCGCCCGACCTCGCGAGCGCCAAGACCGCCGCACCAGTCAGCGACCTCCGTCACGCTCAGACCGTCGGCGGCCATCCTTGCGATCGCCGTGGCCGCAGCTAGCTCCTTGGCCGCTATGGCTTCGTCTCGCTCAGCAAGCGCGGTCAGCACGGACACGGCCGCCTCGCTCAGACGCTTCTCCCGCTCGGCCCGTCTCCGCTGCTTGATCGCCAGCGCCTCGCTCACCCTGCGTCGGGCGGTCTGTCGAGCTGCCTGGTTGCCCATCTGCTTGTCCCTTCTCAGAACCGGCCTCTACTGCTCCTAAGCAGATGAGCGCACTCCGATTCGGACACCGTCTGGCCAGGAGGTCTCATCACGACCAAGGGATCCGCAGCGCGAACACTGCCAGGCGCACCTACCTATGAAGAAATGGGAGCAGACGTTCTTCGTCCAGTCCTTCATCCACTCGTTGTGGCTCGCGTGATTCGGCCATGGCCTTGAAGGCCCCGACGGCGCCGACTGAGTGGTGGTCTGTGTCCTATTCGTCGTTTAGGTCTCATCCGTACCCAGGCGCAGATGAGCTACCAGGCACGGCCCTCCTATCCCGGGGCGGACGGAGGCTGGCAGATCGCGCTCGCGCCGTAGCTGATCCTCGGCTAGATCGACGCCCCGTTGACCCAGATTCTGTCCGCGTCTCGCCCAGGCCGAGCGATCTACCCGTTGACGTTCTGGGCTCCCGCTTCCGCATCTATCCGATGGTGACAGCGAAGGCGACCGCGGTACCGCCATGACTACATCTGCCCTGCGCACCGAAGTAGGCACGGCCAAGTCGGCGCCCATATCCAACAGCCAGATACAGCGACTGCTTCAGTCCGCATGTTACCTTTCCAGATCCGCCTCGCAGAACAAACGTTCAGTCTGCGGCGCGGAGGGCGTCGATCACCCGGATCGTCTCCAGGGTGCGGGCCTGGTCGGGCTCCGGCGTCGCCCGGCCCGCCACCAGGTCGAGGAAGCGGAGCAGTTCGAAGCGCAGGTTGTCCACCGGCAGACCGGCCGTGGGCGGGTCGATCACGTACTGCCGGATCTCGCCGGCCGGCGTCCGAACTTCCAGCCGGCGGGGCGCGGTGATGTGGTCGATGGTCATGGTGGCGGCCTCGCCCTGGATCTCACTGGGACGGCCGGAGACGGTAATCTTGGAGTAGGACAGATCGGCCACGAAACCCGGATAGGCGGCCAACGCCACCCCCGCCCCGTCCACGCCGGAGCGGATCGGCACCGTCAGGCCGAGCACCCGGTCGGGTGGCCCGAACAGGTCGACCAGCGCGCTGACGCAGTAGACCCCGAGGTCGAACAGCGCGCCGCCGGCCAGTTCGGGATCGAAGATGTTGACCTGCTCGCCGGCCAGCACCTGGTCGTAGCGGGCGGAGCGCTGGCAGTAGACGAACGACACCCGGCGAATCGGGCCGAGTTCGCCCAGCAGTTCGCGCACCTTCGCCGTCCCCGGGTCGTAGGCGTTGCGCATCCCCTCGAACACGATCACGCCACGCTGGGCCGCCGCCTCCAGCAGGGTGGTGAACTCAGCCGCGGAGGTGACCGCGGGCTTCTCCAGCAGAACGTGCTTCCCGGCCTCCACCACCGCGAGCGCCTGCCCGTAGTGCACCGAGTTGGGGCTGGCGACGTACACCGCGTCCACCGCGTCGTCGGCGAGCAGGTCGTCCATGCTCGACCACCCCGTGGCGGCGCCGAACTCCGAGGCCAGCGCCGCCGCCCGTTCCGGATCACGGGAATAGGCGCCGGCCAGCTCGATGCCGGGTACCTCCCCCAGCGCGGCGACAAACGTGCGGACGATGGGCCCGCCCCCGATCGTGGCGACTCGTACCATGAAGCCACCCTCTCACAAGGGCCGCACCTGATCGGTCGGAGTGCCGGGCTCGGGCTTCAAGGGCGACAAGCACAACACGCTGGAACGCTCACCCGGGATGAGCTGCACAGCCCTGGAGGACTCCGCCGACGACAACCTCACCGACACAGAAGCCTCCTGATCTCGGGAAAACACCCGATAGCTTCGCCGCCGACTGAGACCGCGATCGCCTCCTACGCGCCCGCCGGAGCCCTTCAGGAAGTGCTCGACACCAGCATAGAGGAGAGCGCATCGCGAGCTGACGGAGCAGAAGGTGTCGACAACGCTCGTATCTGAGGCCGAAACGACGGCCGAATTCGGGGCCACGGTTGGTGTTGCCTAGTTTGCCTGAGTCTCGGCTCTGATGCTGGGGAGGCTGTCGATGCCGCGGTTGCGGAGCCGGTAGCTGGCGCCTTTGAGGGTGAGGACGTCGGCGTGGTGGACGATGCGGTCGATCATGGCTGCTGCGACGACTTGGTCTCCGAAGACGCCTCCCCAGCCGGAGAACGGGAGGTTCGAGGTGAGGATCAGTGAGGCGTGTTCGTAGCGTGAGCTGACGAGTTGGAAGAACAGGTTGGCGGCGTCCTGGTCGAAGGGTAGGTAGCCGACCTCGTCGACGATCAGGAGTCCGTAGCGGCGGAGTTTGGTGAGTTCGGCGGCGAGCCTGCCGGCGCGGTGGGCGCCAGAGAGTCGGGTGACCCATTCGGTGGCGGTCGCGAACGCGATCCGGTGGCCGTAGTGGGCGGCTTTGATTCCCAGCCCGATGGCGAGGTGGGTCTTGCCGGTGCCGGGCGGGCCGAGCAGGACGACGTTGCGGGCCTCGGCCAGGAACCCGCCGGAGGCGAGGGCGGCGATCTGTTGGCGGACAGCGGGCTGCTGGTCGAAGTCGAAGTCGTCGAGGGTCTTGCGGGCGCCGAACCCGGCGGCCCGGATCCGCTGGTTCGCGCCGGAGGCGTTACGGGCCGACACCTCGCGTTCCAGGACCGCGGCGAGGTAGTCCTCGTAGCTCCACCCGGCGTCGCGGGCTGTATCGGCGAGTCGTTCGGCGGCCTCGATGATCCGGGGTGCTTTGAGGGCCGCGGACAGGTGGTGCAGCTGCTTGACCGCCTCGGATGTCTTGGTGGTGGCCATCACGCGACCCCCTCGCTGTTGGTGAGGCCGAATGCCCGGTCGTAGTCGGCCAGGTCACGCAGCATCGGGTCGCTATCGGGCCTGGGTCGTGGCTGCTGGAACTCGTGGCGCAGGCGGCGGGCGATCTCCACGTGGGCGGTGTCGGTGACCGTGACACCGCGGGACCATACCCGTTCGTGGTCGGCGACGAGACGGCCGTCGAGCTTCACCCGGACCCGGTCCAGGTCGGCGGCGACGTCGACCATGCGGCCGATCGCGGTCGGGTCGACCGAGTAGTCATTGGACGCGACCCTGACGTAGTAGTCGCGGCCGAGCCGGATCCGGTTACGCCAGCCGAGCTGCAGCACGACCGGTGGCAGTGGCAGCATCGCGGCCTTGTCGGTCTCGAGCCGGTCGACTGGCCGGGCACCCGTGGTGCGCACCACCCGCTGGTTGGCCGTGCCGAGCCAGGCGGTGAACTGCTCGTTGAAGTCGGCCGGTGAGGCGAAGTCCCTGCCGGGCATGAACGAGGTCTCGAAGTACCCGTTGCGGCGTTCCACCAGACCCTTGGACTCGGGGTCGTAGGGCTTCAGTTGCACGATCCTCGTGGCCAGCGTGCCGGCGAACACCCGGGCCGGTTCGGTCAGCCGACCCCTGCCGATACCGGCCTCGTTGTCCCAGATGAGCCTGCGCGGCACGCGTCCGAGGCGTCGCAGCAGCTCCCACGTGCCCAGCAGCAGGTCCTCGATCTTCCTGGTGGGCAGCATCCGGCCCAGCATGAACCGTGAATAGGCCAGCGTGATCACCAGCACCGGCAGCAGCGTGCTCGTGCCGTTTTCCAGCATGATCTTCCTGGGCGGGAACCACAGGTCACACTGGGCCGCGTCCCCGGCCTCCCACACCAGCCGGTCAGCCGGGTCCGGCCTGCGGTACAACGGCCGCAACCGGCGCACGTTGTCCCGGAACCAGGTGATCGACCCGGTCCAGCCGACCCGCTCAGCGATCACCGTCGCCGGCATGTCGGGATGCTCCTCCAGGATCGCCCGCACCCGCGACTCGAACGGCTCGAACGCGGTCGGGGCCGGTTTCCGCTCGTACCTTGGCGGGCCGTCGGAGGCCAACGCCCGCCGGACCGTCTCCCGCCCGATCCCCAAGTCCCTCGCCACCTGCCGCTGAGGCACACCCTCAGCGACAAGCCGCCTGATCAACGCCCAATCCTCCACAGAGATCACCCATCCAATCGTGGTCAGGTGGCCCCGTTTTCGACCGGGTCGCAATGGCCTCATTTTCGAGCGTCGTCGACAGAAGGACGCCCCGCTCGCCGGGCGCTGAGCAAGTAGCTGTTCACTTCCCTCAAGCTAGGGTTCCAACACCGCGCTGTCCTCCCACTCCCTCTCGCGAGGGCGGACCTGGACTCACCCGCCGGTCAGCATGCCTCGTCGTGATCACCTGAGGGCCCGGCCAGCGTAGGGTCCGGCCAGTCGATCTGCTGCCGGGACATGTAACGGAACCTGTCGCCGCGGAACTTCGACTCCGTCCACTCCACCAGGTTGGCATCGGCATCCCAGGCCGTGCGACGCGCCAACAGCATCGGCAGGCCGGTCTCCACACCGAGCAGGTCGGCCGTCATCGGATCGGCGAGCACGGTCTCGATGACGTCCTCCACGGTGGTCACCACCGCTCCGTATTCCTCGCGCAGCGTCCGGTACAGCGAACCGTGCTCGGCAAGCTGTTCGGCCAGCCCGGGGAGCGTCCGCGGCAGGTAGGCGATCTCGTGCGCGATCGGCTCATCGAAGGCGGTGCGAAGCCGCTCCACCCGCTGCACCCGGGTACCGGGGCGCACCCCGAGATGCTCGGCCAACTCACCCTCGGCGGCAACCTCAGAGATTCCCAGCACCACGCTTCCGGGGCGCCAGCCGTCCAACGCCAGATCCTGGGAGAACGAACTCAGCGGACGCACCCGCATCATCTTGGGCTGGGCCACGAAGGTGCCGCTGCCCTGGGTGCGCACCAGTTTGCCGTCGACCACCAGTTCGGCGATGGCCTGACGCACCGTGGTCCGCGACGTACCGTAAAGCGCTGCCAGCTCTCGTTCGGTCGGCACCGTGGACCCCGGCGGCAGATCCGCGATCAGCGTCAGGATCGCTTCCTTGACCCGGTAGTACTTCGGGACCTTCACAGCCGCTCCTCCGTATTGAATGTCCATCACACATTCCGGATATTGGCATAGACCAATCGTCCGTACCAAGCAGAGCCTCGTTCGTCGGCGTCAACAGGTCCTGGGATCCCTAGTCCGATCGACGAGACGCGTGCGCATTCCTGGGTTCACACGATTCCATGGCTGGGCTACGCTTCGTACAGCGTCGTCGACAACCGCTCTCGCAGGACCGGTTCAATGATAACCTCACGCGCACTGACTGACGCCTCGCGCCCAAAGTGCGCAGCAACAGCTCAGTTGCTTCGGCGCCGGCACGTTGCGGAAACCCATCAACTGTGGTCAACCCCGGGTGCTGGGTCGCCGCCTCCGGCACGTTGTCGAACCCCGCCACCATCACATCGCGGCCCGGTTCAAGGCCTCGCGATCGCAGTGCGTTCATGACCCCGAAAGCGTACATATCGTTGTAGCCCACAATGGCGTCCGGAAGAGTGGATGCCCCACCGAGAACACCATTCAGCTCTCGCTGCGCTTCGAAGAGGGCGTCCCTTGCACTCGGAAGATCGGAGGACAAACGGCCTCCAGTCAACTCGAGGCCCTCGACAAGCCCGGCGATACGATCCCGCCGCGGGGCCGTGCCGCTGACACCACCAGCGAACGCGACAGAACGCGCCCCCTTCTCGCCAAGATGGCGTCCGAGCAGACGCCCCGCCACGCGGTTGTCTGGGCCAACGTAGTTGGACCCGTAGCCCACAACCGAGCGGGCGATCAGAACATGAGCAAGCTCGGCTTGGACAAGCGATGATTCAAGATCGCGAGATGTGGTGCGGGTAGCTGGCAGGAGCGCGATGCCGTCAACCCGATGCTCAATCATGGCCCGCAGGATCTCCTGTTGCCGAGATACCTCGTCGTCGCTGCAGCCCAGAAGCAGGGTGAACCCGTTCGAGTACGCTCGCCCCGCGACCGCTTGTGTCAGTTCGGCGAAGTACGGATTTCGCATGTTTGCGACAACCAGGCCAAGAGTCTTCGATCGGAGACTGCGCATCTCGGCGGCGCGCCGGTTGTACACGTAACCAAGAGCCACCATCGACTCGCGCACGCGAGACTTTGTTCCTTCCGGAATCTGGTCACTGCCCCGCAGCACGAGCGAAACCGTCGCCTTCGACACTCCCGCATGGGCGGCAACCTCAACGATAGTGGGGCGCTTCATGGGTTCTCCAAAAACTCACCTAAGGTTACTAGAACGATACAACAGCTCCGAGGCTCGGACTGGGTGCCGATCAAGTGCGACGGCCCTCTCCAGGCCGTGGTGGCCGCCTGTTGTGAATCCCTGAACCCGGCCAGAGGCATCGAACTGGTCTCGGCTAACGATCAGTTCCGGGTGGGGGCGTGTCCTTTCAGGCGACGGCCGACTCGTCAGCGCATGCCAGGCTGCCGTTGTCGACGAGTTCTGCGAGAACTCGGAGTACTCCGTGCGCTGAGTTTGGCGGTGCGACATAGCGTGCGCGCACCCGGACCTCGGGATGCGCGTTAGCCATGGCGAAAGAGTTGGACGCGACATCGAGCATCTCTAGGTCGTTGAGGTAGTCGCCGAAGACGACCGTCTCATCGGGTGTGATGCTCAGCCGATGCTGCATCGCGGCGAGCGCGACACCCTTATTGATGTCCGGAGGCATGATGTCTATCCAGTGCTGGGCGGAGACAACAACCTGACACGGCGCGCAGGAGGACCGAAGGTCTTTCAGTTCGGGGTCATCGGCGCTGCCGGTGGCGAAGATCGCGAGCTTCAGCGCGTCCTCCGGTGCGTCCTCGAAACGGTCAACAGTGGCCAGGCGGGCGTAGTAAAGATCGGCCTCCCGCAGGAACGCTGCGTCGGTGCGCTCAACGTAGGCGCTACCACCGCCGCACCAGACTGCGCCGAGGTCGTGGCCCTGGTCTACGTGGCTGCGAACCGCTTCGATGATCCGCAGCGCAGCCGAACGGCGGATCGGTGACGTGCTGAACTCGGCACCCTTGTGAACGACGTGGGTGCCGTTCTCGGCGATGAATGAGATCTCTTGCTCACGACCCTCGAACAGACGGACCAGGGTGTGGTACTGGCGCCCGCTGGCAACCACGAACGTGATCCCACGGCGCTGCAACTCATCCAGAATCGGCCAGAAGCCGCTGGGGATCGCGCCATTCGTGTCCAGAAGGGTCCCATCCATGTCAGTCGCGATCAGTCGAACGTTCTCGGGCTGGGGGAGGAACCGATGCACGCCTACCTCGGTGCTAACAGTGGATTCAATCATCTCAAGAACCAGTATTTCGGAGCCTCCGCGTATATCACAGTGGAGATATTGCGTAGTCGGTGGCTGTTTGGCGAAGGTCTGCTCTCGGCAGAGACTACCGGCAGCAGAACCAGAGCCTTACCGAATGCTCTGCGCACCCCGCCCTAGGAACCTACTCCGTAGGGCGTGAACAGGCGCTTCAGCGCACCACACGGGCGCTGCCACCGCGAGCCAGGGAGAAGACCTCGGCGTTGGTCATCGCCGAGGTGTCGCCGGGGTGGTCATGGCCAGCGCGCCGTGCGCAGCGCCAAGGTCGACTGCGGTCTACAGGTCGTGGCCTTCCAGCAGTCCGAAGATCAATCCAGAGGCGAAAAGAGTCGCCACCACCGACTCGGTCAAGGATCTCCAGGCCATCTCGCTGGGTCGCTTTGACGATACCGTCGGCTGGGGACCAGCTGATGGCGCCCCGGTCGTTTGACGTTGCGGTGCGCACGGGCCGTAGTGTCGTCGCGATCACCGACAGATTGGGATAGCTCTGCGAGACGTTCTCGATCATGCGGACTCAGCCGTCGATCTCAAGATGAGACAAGTCGCCGGGGGTACCTGGAACCTCGAAGCCGAGGGATGAGGTGGAGTCTTCCTCGTTGCCAATCAACACGTCGCCATACGGCGTGATGGCGGCGCCGTTGCCGCGGTCGGAGACGGCGACGGCGCCGCGGACTCCGGAGCCGCGCTGAAGTTGAGGCCGTTGCGCACCAAGCGACCGGCACCGTCGTAGGGCAGCCACTGGATGAACTGGGTGTCGACGCCACCGGCCAGGATGGACTCCTCCATGAGTCGGCCAAACTCCGTTGTCAGCCAAGGCTGTGACGATCGCAGTGCGAGCCCGAACACGCGACGAAGTCCACGGGCGACGTCGTACTCGCCGCCTCCTTCCCATACGTGAAAGGTACGCGCGCGGTGCGGATCCGGATCTCGCCCAGGTCGTGCCGCAGCACAACCTCACCGAGGCTGACAGCGTCGTAGTGGCACTGGTCAACGGGTTCGGTCTTCAGGGTTCACATTGCGACTACTCCTTGCCTACATCCTCACGGGGTGGCCTGGCGTCGCGCGGTACGGTCATCGCGAGGAAGGTCAGGCCTTCTGCACCTGTGTCAGTACATGAGCGCACGGACGTTGGCTCCTTCTTCGGTGGGAACGGCATCACCGTGGAGGATGTGGTGTGCCCCCTTCTCGCCGATCATGATGGACGGCGCCTGGGTGTTGCCACTGATGAGCGTCGGCATGATTGATGCATCAACGACGCGGAGTCCTTCTATGCCTCGCACCCGGAGTTGCTGGTCGACGACCGCCAGGTCATCATTGCCCATCTTGCACGAGCCAACAGGATGGTAGTCAGTCTTTGCCCATTGCCTGATGTACTCGCGGATCTCCTTGTCGGTGCGGACCTGTGAACCAGGCATGTGCTCGCGCTTGATATAGGGCTCGTAAGCCTTGGTCGCGAGCATCTCGCGTCCCCAGCGAAAGCCTTCGATGGAGGCCTCCCAGTCGTAGGGGTCGGTCAGGAAGGCGGGGTCGATCGCCGGCGGGACCGAAGGGTCGGCAGAGCGCAGAGTCAGTGAGCCAATGCTCTTGGGTCGTAAATGGCATGTGTTGATGGTCATGCCATGGCCTTTTACGCGTTGTCGCCCATGATCGATCACATAGGCGGGAAGGCAATGCATCTGGATGTCAGGGGTGGCGACATCGACCTTAGAATGCACGAACATGCCAGCTTCGCACACCGATGCAGTGACGGGTCCAGTTCGATTGACGAGGTACTGGAACCCCGCCCACAGCGCTTTGTCGGGACGGTCGGAGGAGTTGTAGCTGACCGGCACGGTCTCCGCGGTCAGGTAGACATCCATATGATCCTGGTAGTTCTGACCGACTCCAGGCAGGTCATGGACGACCTTGATTCCGAGCGATGCCAACTCAGCTGCCATCCCGATCCCGGAGAGCATAAGGAGCCGCGGTGAGTTCACAGATCCGCCGGACAGTACCACCTCTCGGTCGGCGATGACCGTGTGGATGTCGTACTGATTGTGGTCGCGGTCGTAGTACTCCACACCGATCGCACGGCCCTTCTCGATTAGCACTCGGGTGGCTACCGCTTTGGTGCGGATCTCCAGGTTGGGACGTTTCCGGGCTGGCCTGAGTATGTCAACTCGACTTGGCCCCACTAGGGCGGCTTGAGTTGGCCCCACCTGCGCGGGTGTGGGCGAGGCGGTAGCTGGTGGTGCCGGTTTCGATGATGGTGGCGTCGTAGGTGAGCCGGTCGACGATCGCGGCGCAC
>JAIUOR010000042.1 GCA_020161795.1 Actinomycetota bacterium
CGCGCGCGAGCTTCCTGCAGAACCTCAAGCCGGGCCAGGTCCGCAAGGGCGTCGTCTCCTCGATCGTCAACTTCGGCGCCTTCGTCGACCTGGGCGGCGTGGACGGCCTGGTGCACGTCTCCGAGCTCTCCTGGAAGCACATCGACCACCCGTCCGAGGTCGTCGAGGTCGGCACCGAGGTCACCGTCGAGGTGCTGGACGTCGACCTGGATCGCGAACGCGTCTCGCTGTCGCTGAAGGCGACCCAGGAGGATCCCTGGCAGACCTTCGCCCGTACCCACCAGATCGGCCAGATCGTGCCGGGCAAGGTCACCAAGCTGGTGCCGTTCGGTGCGTTCGTCCGCGTCGAGGAGGGCATCGAGGGCCTGGTGCACGTCTCCGAGCTGGCCGTGCGCCACGTCGAGATCCCCGAGCAGGTCGTCAGCGTGAACGACGATGTGATGGTCAAGATCATCGACATCGATCTGGAGCGTCGCCGGATCTCGCTGAGCCTCAAGCAGGCCAACGAGGGTGTCGACGTGGCTGCCGACGACTTCGATCCGGCGCTGTACGGCATGTCCGCCTCGTACGACGATCAGGGCAACTACATCTACCCCGAGGGCTTCGATCCGGAGACCCAGGAGTGGAAGCCCGGCTACGAGGAGCAGCAGCGCGCCTGGGAGCAGCAGTACGCCGAGGCGCAGGCCCGTTGGGAAGCCCACAAGAAGCAGGTCGAGGAGGCCGAGGCCGACAACGTCAAGGCCGCGGTTGCCGCCGCGACCCCGACCGCCTACTCCGCCGGCTCCGAGGCTGTCGAGGAGGAGGGCTCGCTGGCCTCCGACGAGGCCCTGCAGGCCCTGCGGGAGAAGCTGACCGGCAGCGCCGACTGACCTTCGTCCGTCCGACAGCGCCCCTCGCCATCCGGCGGGGGGCGCTGTTGCGTCCCGGGAGAGGATGGGGTGTGGCACAGTGGATCCAGCGATGGAAGGGGCGTTGATGGCCGAGTCGAGGGAACGCTTCGAGACCTATCCCTACGAACCCGGAGCGCCCGCCGAGTCGAGGCTGCAGGATCCGACGCCCGCCTCATTGCAGCCGCGCCGGATCGTCCCGCCGCCCCCGCCGCCCAAGCCGCCGGGTATCGGCCGCCGGGTCGTGCTGTTCGGAGCCGCGGGCGTGGTGGCGGTGGGCCTGGCCGGGGCGGTGGCGCTGGGTCCGCTCGCCCACTACTCGGATCCGGTCCCGATTGCAACTGCATCCCCGGCGATCCCGGACGACGAGGACGGACTCGAGGTCTCCTACGCCATGCTGGACACAAGCTATGGCTCGATGGACATCGAAGTGCCCGCCGACTGGACGGTGGACTCCGAGGGGTCGTTCCTGCAGCTCTCCCACGAGCAGGGCATGCTCAGCGCCCGCGGCCCGGAACGCGTGACGGCCACCGCGGAGGGGCTGGCCCGGGAGGCTGACTACCTCCGCGACGGCTTCGACCCCGGCGACGGCGAGGCGCTGGTGGTCGACGAATCCGACAACCGGCTCACGGTGCTGGTACAGACCCGCGCGGGACACTTCGGCGGCGAACCAGCGACCGAGCATGTGACCCTGCTGGCCGACCCCGATCCCGATACCGAGCGTTCGCTGGTGATCTCCTGGGTGACCGTGGATGCCGCCAAGGATCCGACCGGGCAGGCCCGCGGGATGGACCGCCAGTTGCAGCGCCAATTCGAGAACTACTGACGTGCTGCGGGTCGGACTGACCGGAGGCATCGGTTCGGGCAAGTCGGCGGTGGCCGACCTGCTGGCCGACCACGGTGCGGTGATCGTCGACGCCGATCTGCTGGCGCGACAGGCGGTCGAACCCGGGACGCCGGGGCTGGCGCGGATAGTCGAGGCGTTCGGGCCCGGCGTGCTGACCTCCGACGGCCGGCTGGACCGGGCCACCTTGGGCGAGATCGTCTTCTCGGACGCAGGGGCGCGGGCCCGGCTGAACGCCATCGTCCACCCCGAGGTGCGGCGGCTGGCGGCGGCGGCCGATGAGGCGGCCGGCGACCAGGAGGTCGTCGTCCACGTGATCCCACTGCTGGTCGAGACCGGGCAGCAGGATCGGTTCGACCTGATGGTGGTGGTGGACGTCGACCCGCAGACCCAGCTGGAGCGCATCCTGGCGCGCGACCGGCTCACCCCGGACCAGGCTGCGGCCCGGATCAACGCCCAGGCCACCCGGGAATCCCGGCTGGCGGCCGCCGACGTGGTGCTCGACAACAGCGGGTCGTTGTCCCACCTGACCGCCCAGGTCGACCAGCTCTGGCGGCGGCTACGGCCTTCCGCCTCGCGGGGCTGACCGGCACCGCGCTCCCCGGGCTGCCGCATCGGGATGTGTCAGTGGCCCGGCATAGGCTGTATGTCATGCGTCCGGTAACCGATGTGCAGCGGAGAGTGGCACCGTTCGTGGTGCACGCCGACTTCGAGCCGGCCGGCGACCAGCCGGCGGCGATCGACGATCTGCAGCGCCGCATCCAGGCCGAGGAGAAGGACGTGGTGCTGCTCGGCGCCACCGGCACCGGCAAGACGGCGACCGTCGCGTGGCTGGCCGAGCGGCTGCAGCGTCCGATGCTGGTGATGCAGCCGAACAAGACCCTGGCCGCCCAGTTCGCCAACGAGCTGCGGCAGTTCTTCCCCGACAACGCGGTGGAGTACTTCGTCTCGTACTACGACTACTACCAGCCCGAGGCGTACATCCCGCAGACCGACACCTACATCGAGAAGGACTCCTCGCTCAACGAGGAGGTCGAACGGCTGCGCCACTCCGCGACCAACTCGCTGCTCACCCGGCGGGACGTGATCGTGGTGGCCACCGTCTCGGCGATCTACGGCCTGGGCACCCCGCAGGAGTATGTCGACCGGATGGTGCGGATGCGGGTCGGCGAGGAGGTCGATCGCGACACCCTGCTGCGCCGGCTGGTCGACATCCAGTACGCCCGCAACGACCTGGCCGGCACCCGCGGCACCTTCCGGGTGCGCGGCGACACCGTCGAGGTGTTCCCGATGTACGAGGAGCACGCGGTGCGGATCGAGTTCTTCGGCGACGAGATCGAGGCGCTGTCGACCCTGCACCCGCTGACCGGCGAGGTGCTGACCGAGGACGCCGAGGTCTACGTCTTCCCCGCCTCCCACTACGTGGCCGGCCCGGAGCGGATGGAGCGGGCGATCGGAGACATCGAGGTAGAACTCGGCGGCCGCCTGACCGAACTCGACGCGGCCGGCAAGCTGCTGGAGGCCCAGCGGCTGCGGATGCGCACCGGCTACGACATCGAGATGATGCGCCAGATCGGTACCTGCTCGGGCATCGAGAACTACTCCCGCCACATCGACGGGCGCGGGGCCGGCAGCGCGCCGAACTGCCTGCTGGATTACTTCCCCGAGGATTTCCTGCTGGTGGTGGACGAGTCGCACGTGACGATCCCGCAGATCGGCGGCATGTACGAGGGCGATATGTCGCGCAAGCGGACGCTGGTGGAGCACGGCTTCCGGCTGCCGTCGGCGGCCGACAACCGTCCGCTGCGGTTCGAGGAGTTCGTTGACCGGATCGGCCAGACCGTCTATCTCTCGGCCACCCCTGGGCCCTACGAACTTGCCCGCGCCACCGGGATCGTTGAGCAGGTGATTCGGCCCACCGGGCTGGTCGACCCCGAGGTGATCATCAAGCCCACCAAGGGCCAGATCGACGACCTGATGGGAGAGATCCGGCAGCGCGCGGCCCGCAACGAGCGGGTGCTGGTGACCACCCTCACCAAGAAGATGGCCGAGGATCTCACCGACTACCTGATGGAGAACGGGGTCCGCACCCGCTACCTGCACTCCGAGGTGGACACCCTGCGGCGGATCGAGCTGCTGCGGGAGCTGCGGCTGGGGGAGTACGACGTGCTGGTCGGCATTAACCTGCTGCGGGAGGGCCTGGACCTGCCCGAGGTGAGCCTGGTGGCGATCCTGGACGCCGACAAGGAGGGCTTCCTGCGCAGCGAGCGATCGCTGATTCAGACCATCGGGCGAGCCGCCCGCAACGTCGACGGCCAGGTGCACATGTACGCCGACAAGATCACCGATTCGATGGCGGCGGCGATCGACGAGACCAACCGGCGCCGCGCCAAGCAGGTGGCCTACAACACCGAGCGCGGCATCGACCCGCAGCCGCTGCGCAAGAAGATCGCCGACATCACCGATCTGCTCGCCCGGGAGGAGGCCGACAGCGCGAGCCTGGTGGAACAGGTGCCCGGCCGCCGCGGCTCCACCCCGGTGCCGCTGGATTCCACCGACGCCCGCGACCTGGCCGCGCTGCCCGCCGCGGAGCTGGCCAACCTCGTCCACGAACTCACCGAGCAGATGCACAGCGCCGCCGCGGACCTGCAGTTCGAGCTGGCCGCCCGGCTGCGTGACGAGGTGGCCGACATCAAGAAGATGCTGCGCCAGCTGCTGGCCGCCACCAAGTGAGGTCCGGTTGGCCAGCGATGGATCGACCTGAGAGAATCGGGGCGCTGATGACCGCGGCCTCCACCGCGTGCCACCGAGCCCGTTAGCTGCGCCTGGGAGGCAAGCGTTATGCATGTGACCGGTGAGGTCTGGCTGATCACCATCGCCGCGATGGTGGTGATCCTCGCCGTCGACCTGCTGATCATCGGCCGACGCCCGCACGAGCCTTCGATGAAGGAGTGCGGTATCGCGATCGGGGTGTTCTCCGGTCTGGCGGTGCTCTTCGGTCTGGCGATCTGGTACCTCTCGGGGCCCCGGTACGCCGCCGAATTCTTCGCGGGCTGGCTCACCGAGTACAGCCTGAGCATCGACAACCTGTTCATCTTCGTGCTGATCATGGCGAATCTGCGGGTCCCCCGGCAGTTGCAGCAATTCGCGCTGATGGTCGGGATCGTGCTGGCGCTGATCTTCCGCGGCATCTTCATCGCCATCGGCGCGGCGGCGATCGCCCGGTTCAGCTGGGTGTTCTTCCTCTTCGGCGCGTTCCTGATCTACACCGCCGTGAAGCTGTACCTCGATTACCGGGCCAAGCACAGCGAGGGCGACGACGACGTCGAGAACGCGCTGATGCGATGGGTGAGGAGGGTCTTCCCGGCGACCGAGGAGTATCACGGCACGAGCCTGACGGTGGTGGAGAACGGCAAGCGACTGATCACCCCGATGCTGATCGTGATCGTCGCGCTGGGCAGCACCGATCTGTTGTTCGCGCTGGATTCGATCCCGGCGATCTTCGGCCTGACCCGCGAGCCCTATCTGGTGTTCGCGGCCAACGTCTTCGCCCTGATGGGCCTGCGGCAGCTCTACTTCCTGATCGGCGGTCTACTCCAGCGGCTGGTCTACCTGTCGGTGGGGCTGTCCTTCATCCTGGCGTTCATCGGGGTCAAGCTGGTGCTGCACGCGATGCACGAGTACCACCTGGACTCCCCGCTCGGCTTCTCCGGCGAACTGCCGATCTGGGTGTCGTTGTCGGTCATCCTTGTCACTCTCCTGGTGACCACCGCCGCGTCGCTGATGAAGTCGGGTCGGGAGGCGCGGGCTGTGGCGCGGGAGAACAGCGGCCCCTCAGGCGAGTAGCGGCAGGAGCGGCAGGTCGGCGTCCGCCAGCCGGGCGCGGCCGCTCAGCCAGGCCCACAGCTCGGCATCGCCGGCCCGCGCCACGGCGGTGACCGGGCCGCGTCCGATGGTGGCGGTGAAGCCGGAATCGCCCTCGACGGCGATCGCCGGCAGATCGGCGTCCTGGACGCGGGCGGCGACCCAGGGCAGCAGCCAGGCGGCCGCCTCGGCGGGCACCTGATCGGCGGTGAAGCCGCAGTCGAGGTCGATGTGGTGGACGAACACCTCGTGCAACCGAACCAGCGGGAGGGTGGCCAGCGGCCGGGTGCGGCCCAGGAAGCGGACCGGGCGGTGCCAGTCCGTCACGGCGTGCCAGACGGTGGTCAGCGCGGTGGCGGAGGTGTCGAGATCGATCTGCAGCTCCAGGCTGTTGCGCTCCGCACCCCGCTCGAGTTCGGCGAACCGGGTCTCGGCGGAGACGTCCGGCGGGGTCTCACCGGCCAGGCAGGCCTGCGTGAACTCGCGGAGCCGATCCGCGCCCCGGGCCAGGTGTGTCGCGACGTGGGCGCGGGTCCAGCCCGGCAGCAGGCTGGGCGCCCGCCAGTCCGCCTCGAGAATGCCGATGGTGTCGCGCAGCAGGCCTTGATCGGCCTCCCGGGTGATCAGCTGGATGCCCTCCACGGGGACGGATCCGCTGCGCGCTGTCATGGTGCCCCACCCTAGGGCCCCGAGGGCGAACGTGCCACCGACAGGCGCTGACCGTGGCCGTGAGAACTGTCAGAGACCGGGCATACGATGAACGGCGTGAATGACCGCCTCATCGTGCGTGGCGCCAGGGAGCACAACCTGCGCAACGTCAGCCTCGATCTCCCGCGTGACTCGCTCATCGTGTTCACCGGTCTCTCCGGCTCGGGCAAGTCCAGCCTGGCCTTCGACACCATCTTCGCCGAGGGGCAGCGCCGCTACGTCGAGAGCCTGTCGGCCTACGCCCGGCAGTTCCTCGGCCAGATGGACAAGCCCGACGTCGATTTCATCGAGGGATTGTCGCCGGCGGTCTCGATCGACCAGAAGTCGACCAGCCGGAATCCGCGCTCCACGGTGGGCACCATCACCGAGGTGTACGACTACCTGCGCCTGCTGTTCGCCCGGATCGGTCATCCGCACTGTCCTGAATGCGGCGAGCGGATCAGCCGGCAGACCCCGCAGCAGATCGTCGACCGGCTTCTCGCCCACCCCGAGGGCACCCGCTTTCAGGTGCTGGCACCCGTGGTCCGCGGCCGCAAGGGGGAGTACGTCGACCTCTTCCGGCAGCTGGCCGGGCAGGGGCTGAGCCGGGTCCGGGTGGACGGTGAGGTGCATCAGCTCACCTCGCCGCCCACGCTCGACAAGCAGAAGAAGCACTCGATCGACGTGATCGTCGATCGGCTGGCGGTGAAGCCCTCCATCAAGCAGCGGCTGACTGATTCGGTGGAGACCGCGCTCGGCCTGGCGTCCGGCGTGGTGGCGATCGACTTCATCGACCGGGAGGCCGACGACCCCCGGCGGGAGCGGCGCTATTCGGAGTCGCTGGCCTGCCCCAACGGTCACGACATCTCGATCGAGGAGCTCGAACCCCGGCAGTTCTCGTTCAACGCGCCGTGGGGCGCCTGCCCGGCCTGTTCCGGCCTGGGCACCCGGCTGGAGGTCGACCCGGAACTCGTCGTCCCGGACACCGGCAAGAGCCTGGCGCAGAACGCCATCGCGGTCTGGTCGAGCCCTTACCTGGGTGGCTACTTCCAGACCGTGCTGGGAGCGCTGTCCGAGCAGGAGGGGTTCTCGATGGACACCCCCTGGCGGGAGCTGCCGGCCCGCATCCGCAGCCTGCTGCTGGGCGGCCTGGCCAAGCCGGTGACGGTCCGCACCCGCACCCGTCACGGCCGCGAGCACAACTTCCGCGCCAAGTACGAAGGGGCGATCGCCTACATCGCCCGTCGTCACGGTGAGGCCGAGACGGATTCCTCCCGGGAGCGGTTCGGCGGCTACATGCGCGAGGTTCCCTGCCTGACCTGCAACGGGGCGCGGCTGAAGCCCTCGTCGCTGGCGGTGACGATCGGCGGTCGCAACATCGCCGAGGTCGCGGGCCTCTCGATCGACGAGGCGGCCCGCTTCATGCGCGGCCTGGAGCTCACCGAACGGGAGGCGCAGATCGCGGAGCGGGTGGTGAAGGAGATCAACGAACGGCTCCGCTTCCTGCTGGACGTCGGGCTGGATTACCTCACGCTCTCCCGCACCGCGGGCAGCCTCTCCGGCGGGGAGGCGCAGCGGATCCGGCTCGCCACCCAGATCGGGTCGGGCCTGGTGGGAGTGCTCTACGTGCTGGACGAACCCTCCATCGGGCTGCACCAGCGCGACAACCACCGGCTGATCGAGACCCTGGTGCGGTTGCGGGAACTCGGCAACACGCTGATCGTGGTCGAGCACGACGAGGACACGATCCGCACCGCCGACTGGGTGGTCGACATCGGCCCGGGCGCCGGCGAGCACGGCGGCAAGGTGGTGCTCTCCGGCACGGTCGACGAACTGCTCGACCACCCCGACTCGCTCACCGGCGCCTACCTGTCCGGTCGCCGCGCGATCCCGTTGCCGGCCACCCGGCGGCGCGCCAACGGCAAGGAGCTGACCATCCATGGCGCCCGCGAGCACAACCTGCGCGACGTGACCGTCTCGTTCCCGCTCGGGCTGCTGATCGCGGTGACCGGGGTTTCGGGCTCGGGCAAATCCTCGCTGGTGAACTCGATTCTCTACAACGCGCTGGCCAAGCACCTCTACAACGCCCGCGCGGTGCCCGGCCGGCACGCGTCCATCACCGGGCTGGAGCACATCGACAAGAGCATCCATGTCGACCAGTCGCCGATCGGCCGCACGCCGCGGTCGAACCCGGCCACCTACACCGGGGTCTTCGACCGGATCCGCAAGCTCTTCGCCGAGACGCCGGAGGCGAAGGTGCGGGGTTACGGCCCGGGCCGGTTCTCGTTCAACGTGAAGGGCGGGCGCTGCGAGAACTGCGCCGGCGACGGCACCATCAAGATCGAGATGAACTTCCTGCCCGACGTCTACGTCCCCTGCGAGGTCTGCCACGGCGCCCGGTACAACCGCGAGACCCTGGAGGTGCACTACAAGGGCAAGACGGTCGCCGAGGTGCTCAACATGCCGATCGAGGAGGCGCTGGAGTTCTTCGCCCCGATCCCGGCCATCGCCCGGCACCTGCGCACCCTGGTGGACGTCGGCCTCGGTTACGTCCGCCTGGGGCAGCCCGCCACCACCCTGTCCGGCGGCGAGGCGCAACGGGTGAAGCTGGCCAGCGAGCTGCAGCGGCGTTCGACCGGCCGGACCATCTACGTGCTGGACGAGCCGACCACCGGCCTGCACTTCGAGGACATCCGCAAGCTGCTCGGCGTGCTCGGCCGGCTGGTGGACGCGGGCAACACGGTGGTGGTGATCGAACACAACCTCGACGTGATCAAGACCGCCGACTGGGTGATCGACCTGGGCCCGGAGGGCGGCTCGCGCGGCGGCGAGGTGCTCTGCGTGGGTACCCCCGAGCAGGTCGCCGACGATCCGCTGTCGTTCACCGGCCAGTTCCTGCGCCCGGTGCTGGAAGGCGCCCCGCCGGTGCTGCTGGAGCCGGAGCCGCTGGTCAGCTGATCGTGAGGGTGTCGCCGTCCCTGGTCACGGTCGCTGCCGTCAGTGCCTGGGTGGCCGGGCCGGTGATCACCGAGCCGTCAGCCAGCGAGAAGGTGCTGCCGTGGTGTCCGCAGACGATCGCGGCGTCGGTCACCTGCTGCACCGGCAACCCCTGGTGGGTGCACCGCGAACTGAAGGCCTCGAAGGTGCCCTCGGTGGGCTGGGTGACGACGAACGAGCCGACGATGATGCCCGAGCCGACCGGAACGTCGCCGACCGCCACCGTCGTACCCGAACCGCCGTTGCCCCCGGTGGTCTGGCTCCCGCCGCCGATCCCGCAACCGCCCAGGCACAGGGCCAGCGCACCGGCCCCGGTGGCGGCCAGCAACGCGCGGCGCGATGCGGTGTAGCTCGGTTCGGTGACCGTCATGATCGTCTCCTTCGATGCCGGAGGCCGTCCCCTCGATGATGGAGGAGAGCGTAGTCGGCCGATCCTCGGCGCTGCCTGTGCGCCGGCTGTGGGTTGGGAACTCGGCGGTGTCGGACCTGCGTCCTATGCTGGCCGGGATGAGGAAAGGACGGGGTCGTGGCTGACCCGCAGAGCTATCGGCCGAAGACCGGCTCGATTCCCACCGACCCCGGTGTCTACCGCTTCAGCGACACCGAGGGCCGGGTTCTCTATGTCGGCAAGGCGGTCAACCTACGGCAGCGGCTGACCTCCTACTTCGCCGATCCCGCCTCGCTGCACTTCCGTACCCAGACGATGGTGCGCACCGCCGCCCGGGTGGAGTGGACGGTCGTCCGCAACGAACTCGAGGCCCTCCAGCTGGAGTACACCTGGATCAAGCAGTTCGATCCCCGCTTCAACGTCAAGTACCGCGACGACAAGTCCTATCCGTGGGTGGCGATCACCTGGTCGGAGGAGTTCCCCCGGGTCTTCGTCGGGCGCGGCGCCAAACGGAAGGGCAACCGCTACTTCGGCCCCTACGCGCAGGCCTGGGCGATCCGCGACACCATCGACACGCTGCTGGGCGTCTTCCCGATGCGCTCCTGCACCGCCGGGGTGTTCAAGAGCGCCAAGGCGAGCGGGCGCCCCTGCCTGTTCGGCTACATCGGCAAGTGCGCGGCCCCCTGCGTCGGACGGATCGACGCCGACGAACACCGTGAGCTGGTGCAGGACGTCTGCGACTTCCTGGCGGGCAAGACAGCGACCCTGACCCGCCGGATCGAGCAGCAGATGCGGGATGCCGCCGCGGCGATGGAGTACGAGAAGGCCGCGGTGCTGCGGGATCGGCTGGCCGCGCTCACCAGCGCCACGGAGTCGAACGCCATCGTGCTGGCCGACGGCACCGATGCCGATGTGATCGCCCTGGCGGAGGATCCGCTGGAGGTCGCCGTCCAGATCTTCCACGTCCGGGCCGGACGGGTGCGCGGCCAGCGTGGCTGGGTGGCCGACCGTACCGACGACGCGGACACCGCGCACCTGGTCGAGGCCTTCCTGCTCTACCACTACAGCGAGGCGGTCGAGGAATCCGAGGTCGCCTCCGCGATCCCGCCCGAGATCCTGGTTCCGGTCGAACCCGCCAGCGGGGGAGTGCTGGCCGAGTTGCTGAGCGAACAGCGCGGCACCCGGGTCCGGATCCGGGTGCCGCAGCGCGGCCCCAAGCTCACCCTGCTCGAGACCGTGGCCCGCAACGCCGGCGAGGCCCTCATCCAGCACAAGACCCGCCGGGCCAGCGACCTCACCACCCGCAACCGGGCGCTGGAGGAGCTCCAGCAGGCGCTCGGGCTGGCCGAGGCGCCGCTGCGGATCGAGTGCTTCGACATCTCGCACCTGCAGGGCACCGAGGTGGTCGCCTCCATGGTGGTCTTCGAGGACGGGCTGCCCCGCAAGAGCGACTACCGCCGATTCATCATCCGCAGCGTCGAATCCAACGACGTCGGCGCCATGCGCGAGGTGATCGGCCGCCGGTTCACCCGGCTGCGCGACGAGCAGCCGTCGGAGGACGGGCCGCTGTTGATCGATCCCGACACCGGGGTGCCGCGCCGCTTCGCCTACGCTCCCGGGCTGGTCGTGGTCGACGGCGGCGCCCCCCAGGTCGCGGCGGCGCAGCAGGCGCTGGCCGAACTCGGCATGCCCGACATCCCGCTGGCCGGGCTGGCCAAGCGAATGGAGGAGGTCTGGCTGCCGGGGGAGGAGTACCCGCTGATCCTGCCGCGCACCAGCGAGGGCCTGTACCTGCTGCAGCGGGTGCGGGACGAGGCCCACCGGTTCGCCATCACCCACCACCGCGGGCGTCGCTCGGCCAGCATGGTGGAATCCCTGCTGGACGCCGTCCCGGGCCTGGGGGAGATCCGCCGCAAGGCGCTGCTGCGCCACTTCGGGTCGCTGAGGAAACTACGGGCCGCCGCCGTCGAGGAGATCGCGGCGGTGCCCGGCATCGGGCCCAAGACCGCCCAGGCCATCCACGACGCGGTGCTGGGCCAGCCGGCCGGCGAGGTACTCAACACTGCCACCGGCGAAATCAGCAGCTGACCCCCGAGGGGCGGACTACCCTCGTCAAGGCCCGCTTTCCAGCGCGTAGCCGGCCACTACGCCCGTCCGAGAACGGCAGCACCGCGATGAACGACGCCTCGCCTCCGCGCAGCCCGTGGCCCGCCCTGTGGGCTATGTCCATCGGGTTCTTCATGATGCTGCTGGACACCACCATCGTGTCGGTGGCGAATCCCGCCATCAAGGCCGCGTTGGATCCGCACACGAACAACCTCGACAACGTGGTGTGGGTGACCAGCGCCTACCTGCTTGCCTACGCCGTGCCGCTGCTGATCACCGGACGCCTCGGCGACCGGTTCGGCCCGCGCAGCCTGTACCTGATCGGGCTGGCGATCTTCACCCTCGCCTCACTGGGCTGCGGCCTGTCCACCACGCTGGGGATGCTGGTCGGGATGCGCGCGGTGCAGGGCCTGGGCGCCGCGCTGCTCAGCCCGCAGACCATGGCTGTGATCACCCGCACCTTCCCGGCCCATTCCCGCGGCGCGGCGATGGGCCTGTGGGGGGCGACCTCGGGGGTGGCGACGCTGGTCGGCCCGCTGGCCGGCGGCATCCTGGTGGACGGCTTCGGCTGGGAGGCGATCTTCTTCGTCAACCTGCCGGTCGGCGTGATCGCCTTCGTCCTGGCCTGGATCCTGATCCCCCGGCTGGAGACCCACCCGCACCGCTTCGACCTCGGCGGAGTGGTGTTGAGCGCGATCGCGCTCTTCCTGATCGTGTTCGGCCTGCAGGAGGCCGAGAAGTACGACTGGGGCCAGATCTGGGGGCCGGTGTCGGTGTGGTCGCTGATCGGCAGCGGGGTGGTCGTGCTGGCGCTCTTCGTCTGGCAGCAGTCGCGGACCCGCAGCGAACCGCTGGTGCCGCTGGAACTGTTCGGTGACCGCAACTTCTCCGTGGCCAACCTGGGCATCGTCACGGTCGGCTTCACCGTGACCAGCATGGCGCTGCCGCTGATGTTCTACGTCCAGCTGGCCCGCGGACTCACCCCCACCCAGGCGGCCCTGCTGATGGTCCCCACCGCGGTGATGGCCGGTGTCCTGTCGCCGCCGGCCGGGCACCTCCTCGATCGGGTCGACCCGCGGGCACTGCTCGTCCCGGGTCTGCTGCTGGTCGCCGCCGCCTTGGTGACCTACGCCGGGCTGATGAACGCCAACGCGCCCATCTGGTGGTTCCTGCTGCCTGCCTTCCTGATGGGCGTTGGCAATGCCGGCATGTGGGGACCGCTGGCCACCACCGCCACCCGCAACCTGCCGCCCCGGCAGGCCGGCGCCGGCTCGGGCATCTACAACACCACCCGCACCATCGGCTCGGTGCTCGGCTCGGCCGCCATCGCCGCATTCATGCAGGCCCGGCTGGAGGCCAACCTGCCGGGTAGCGCCGGCGAGGGAGGCTTCGGGACCGGGCAGCTTCCCGAACCGGTGGTCGCCGGTTTCGCCACGGCGATGGCGCAGTCCGTCCTGCTCCCGGCCGCGATGATCACGGTCGGCGTCGGCGTGGTGTGCTTCCTGCGCCGGCCGCGATTTCACGGTCCTGCGGACGCTGGGACGCGGCTCCCCACCGAGGCGCCGGCCGAGGCGTAGGCCCCGGGGGCAATGACCCGAATCGGGGGACGGGCGGGCCGGAGCCGCACCATAATGGTGCCCATGAGCGACCAGGATCGGGCGAGCGCCGCGCTGGCTGGAGAGCGCGGGTGAGAGCGCCGCGGATCGGGCGGCGGCCGACGGTTGCCGCGCTCGGCGGAGGCCACGGGCTGGCGGCGAGCCTGAGCGCGCTGCGTCGCCTCACCAACCGGCTGACCGCGATCGTGACGGTCGCCGACGACGGTGGCTCGTCGGGCCGGCTACGCCAGGAGTTCGACATCCTGCCGCCGGGGGATCTGCGGATGGCGCTGGCGGCGCTGTGCGGGGACGACGAGGTGGAGCGGGCCTGGGCCGAGGTGCTGCAGTCGCGCTTCCATGGCGAGGGGGCCCTGGCCGGGCACTCGATCGGAAACCTGCTGATCGCCGGTCTCTGGCAGGAGATCGACGATCCGGTGGCCGGGCTCGACATGGTCGCCGCGCTGCTCAACATCAAGGGACGGGTGCTGCCGATGGCCGCCGTCCCGCTCGTGATCGAGGCCGACGTGATCGGCGCGGACGCCGCCGCCCCCGACGAGGTGAGCGTCGTGGTGGGGCAGGAGGCGGTGGCGCTGGCGACCGGCCTGATCGGCAATGTCCGGCTGATCCCGCCGCGACCGCCGGCGGTGCCCGAGGCCGTCGAGGCGGTCGTCACCGCCGACCACGTGGTGCTCGGCCCGGGCTCGTGGTACTCGTCGGTGATTCCGCACCTGCTGGTGCCGGAGTTGGTCGAGGCGCTGAACGACACCTGGGCCACCCGCATCCTGACCATGAACCTCGTCCCCACCGAGGACGAGACCCTCGGCTACACCGCCTCGCGCCACCTGGAGGTGCTGGCCGATCACGCTCCCGGGCTGCGGCTGGACGTCGTGCTGGTCGATCCCAGCTTCGCCAGCGGCGATCCGCACCTGGAGCAGTACGTGGCTGCGCTCGGTGGCCGGCTGGTGGTCACCGACGTCCGGATGCGGGACGGCTCGGCCCGGCATGACCCGCTCCGGCTGGCGGCCGCCTACGCCGAGGTGATGGGGTTGTGACGGCGTAACCCGGACCCGGGCTTCGCTAGGCTGGGCCAGATAGCGCGGACAGCAAAGGGATTCTCGAATGGCGATGACGCAGCAGGTCAAGGCGGAACTGGCGACCCTCGAGGTCACCAAGCCGGAACTGCGCAAGGCCGAGGTGGCCGCGCTGCTGCGATTCGCCAACGGGCTGCACATCGCCGGCGGCCGGATCGTGGTCGAGGCCGAGCTGGACACCGGGGTTGCCGCCCGCCGGCTGCGGGTTGCGATCGCCGAACTCTTCGGCTTCACCGCCGAGTTCGTGGTGATCACCGGCAGCGCGATGCGACGCGGTACCCGCTACCTGGTCCGGCTGATCCGGGACGGTGAGTCGCTCGCCCGGCAGACCGGGCTGATCGACGGCCGCGGCCGCCCGGTGCGGGGGCTGCCCGTCCAGATCGTCTCCGGCAGCCCGGAGGTGTCGGTCGCCGCCTGGCGGGGAGCCTTCCTCGCCCATGGCTCGCTGACCGAGCCCGGCCGCTCGATGGCGCTGGAGGTGACCTGCCCCGGCTCGGAATCCGCGTTGGCGCTGGTGGGCGCTGCCCGGCGACTGCAGATCGCCGCCAAGGCCCGCGAGGTGCGCGGGGTCGACCGGGTGGTGATCCGCGACGGCGACGCGATCGCGGCCATGCTCACTCGGCTGGGAGCCCACGAATCCGTGCTGGCCTGGGAGGATCGCCGGATGCGCCGTGAGGTGCGCGCCTCGGCGAACCGGCTGGCGAACTTCGACGATGCCAACCTGCGCCGCTCCGCCCGGGCGGCCGTCACCGCCGGTGCCCGGGTGCGACGTGCGCTGGAGATCCTCGGCGACGACATCCCCGAGCACCTGCTGATCGCCGGGCGGCTCCGGCTGGAGCACAAGCAGGCTTCGCTGGAGGAGCTGGGCCAGTTGCACACGCCCCCGCTGACCAAGGACGCAGTGGCTGGGCGGATCCGGCGCCTGCTGGCCACCGCCGATCGGCGGGCCGCCGAGCTCGGCATCCCGACCACGGAGGCCAGCATCACCCCTGACCTGCTAGACGATGAGGCGTAGCCCGCGTGAGCGGGTTGCGGCGAGGGAGTCTTGACGGACGGCGCGCGAGCGACGTCCGGAACAGACGATGAGGCGTGATCGGCGTCAGCTGATCTTCACCGTTCGTTCACCCGGGACCAGATGGAATTTGGGCAGCGCGGAGACCGCGCGATTCGCTAGGGTGGAGGTGTCCGTCTGCGTCGGGCTCGGCCGAGCCTGCGCAGCCCCATAGTTAGGAGACCCCGACTTATGACCGTCAAGGTTGGCATCAACGGCTTCGGCCGGATCGGCCGCAACTACTTCCGCGCCCTGGTTGCCTCCGGCGCCGACATCGACGTGGTGGCCGTCAACGACCTCACCGACAACGCGACCCTCGCGCACCTGCTCAAATACGACTCGATCCTCGGCCGGTTCCCGGGTGAGGTCTCCTACGACGACGACGCGCTGTGGGTGAACGGCAAGGAGATCAAGGCCTTCGCCGAGCGGGATCCCGCCGCGCTGCCGTGGGGCGACCTGGGCGTCGAGATCGTGATCGAGTCCACCGGCTTCTTCACCGACGCCACCAAGGCCCAGGCGCATATCGACGCCGGCGCCAAGAAGGTGCTCATCTCCGCCCCGGCGAAGAACGAGGACATCACCATCGTGATGGGCGTCAACGACAACCTCTACGACCCGGCCGCGCACAACATCATCTCCAACGCCTCGTGCACCACGAACTGCCTGGCGCCGATGGCGAAGGCGCTGAACGACGGCCTCGGCATCGTCAAGGGCCTGATGACCACCATCCACGCCTACACCCAGGATCAGAACCTGCAGGACGGCCCGCACAAGGATCTGCGTCGCTCCCGCGCCGCGGCCCTGAACATGGTGCCGACCACCACCGGTGCGGCCAAGGCCGTCTCCCTGGTGCTGCCGGAGCTGAAGGGCAAGCTGGACGGCTACGCCATGCGCGTGCCGACCCCGACCGGTTCCGCCACCGACCTCACCTTCGAGGCCGCCCGCGACACCACCGTCGAGGAGGTCAACGCCATCGTCAAGGCTGCGGCCGACGGCAAGATCCTGGTCTACACCGAGGACGAGATCGTCTCCAAGGACATCGAGACCGACCCGGCCTCCTGTGTCTTCGACGCCAAGCTCACCAAGGTGATCGGCAACCAGGTGAAGGTGCTCGGCTGGTACGACAACGAGTGGGGCTACTCCAACCGCCTGGTCGACCTGACCGTCCTGGTGGGCTCCAAGCTCTGATCCACGACGCGGTTTGACGACGGGTCGGCTCGCTGCTGCGGGTCGGCCCGTCGTGCGTCCGGCGAACAACCACCCATAGAAAGGCAATCCGTGAAGTCCGTGGAAGACCTCGGCGACGTGCGAGGCAAGCGGGTTCTGATCCGCTGCGATTTCAACGTCCCACTGAAGGGCGACGTCATCACCGACGACGGCCGCATCAAGGCGGCCCTGCCCACTCTCACCCGCCTGCGCGACGGCGGGGCGAAGATCGTCATCATGGCCCACCTGGGCCGTCCCAAGGGGCAGGTCAACCCCACCTACTCGCTGGCGCCGGTCGCCAAGCGCCTGGGCGAACTGCTGGGCACCGAGGTGAAGCTGGCTGCCGACGTGGTCGGCCCCTCCGCCACCGAGACCGTCGCCGCGCTGGGCGCCGGTGAGGTCGCCCTGCTGGAGAACGTCCGCTACGAGCCGGCCGAGGAGTCCAAGGTCGACGCCGAGCGCGAGGAACTGGCCGCCAAGTACGCCGCCCTGGGCGACGTCTTCGTCTCCGACGGCTTCGGGGTCGTCCATCGCAAGCAGGCCTCGGTCTACGACGTCGCCAAGCTGCTGCCGAACGCGGCCGGCTACCTGGTGGCCAAGGAGGTCGACGTTCTGAAGAAGCTCACCGAGAGCCCCGAGTCGCCCTACGTCGTGGTGCTCGGTGGAGCGAAGGTGGCCGACAAGCTGGCTGTCATCGACAACCTGCTCAAGGTCGCCGACACCCTCATCATCGGTGGCGGCATGGCCTACACCTTCCTGAAGGCACAGGGCTACGAGATCGGCGATTCGTTGCTGGACGCCGAGAAGATCGACATCTGCGGCGGCTACCTCGCTCAGGCCGAGCAGACCGGCAAGCGCATCCTGCTGCCGGTGGACGTGCGGATCGTCGACGAACTCGACATCCCCAACCGTCACGCCAGCGAGGTGACGATCGTGGACGCCACGGCGATCCCGGTCGGCTACGAGGGCGCGGACATCGGCCCGAAGTCCGAGGAGATCTTCGCCGAGGCGATCGCCGGCGCGAAGACCATCTTCTGGAACGGCCCGATGGGCGTCGCTGAGATCCCGTCCCTGGCCAGCGGTACCGAAGCGGTCGCCAAGGCGCTCGCGGCGGCCCCCGGCTTCTCGGTGATCGGCGGCGGTGATTCGGCCGCCGCGGTGCGCAACCTCGGCTTCCCCGACGACGCCTTCGGTCACATCTCCACCGGCGGTGGAGCATCCCTGGAATACCTGGAGGGCAAGGAACTGCCCGGACTGGCTGTGTTGGAAGAGGAGGCCTGAGATGGCACGCACACCGTTGCTCGCCGGCAACTGGAAGATGAACCTGAACCATGTCGAGGGAACCGGCCTGGTGCAGAAGCTGGCCTGGACGCTGGCCGATGCGAAGTACGATCCGGCCAAGGCTGAGGCCGCGGTCATCGTGCCGTTCACCGATCTGCGCAGCATCCAGACGCTGATCGAGGGCGACAAGCTGCCGCTCGGCTATGGCGCGCAGGACGTGTCGGTGCACGACTCCGGTGCCTACACCGGGGAGATCGCCGCGGGGATGCTGGCCAAGCTGGGCTGCGCGTACGTCGTGGTCGGCCACTCCGAGCGCCGCGAGTACCACGGCGAGACCGACGAGTTGATCGGCGCCAAGGCGAAGAAGGTGATCGCGGCCGGGATGACCCCGATCATCTGCGTCGGCGAGGTGCTGGAGATCCGCAAGCAGGGCACCCACGTCGAGCACGTGCTCGAGCAGACCAAGGGCGTCCTGGACGGACTCACCGCCGAGCAGGTCGGCGCGCTGGTGATCGCCTACGAGCCGGTATGGGCGATCGGCACCGGCGAGGTCGCCACCCCGGAGGACGCACAGGAGGTCTGCGGGGCGATCCGCGGCTACGTCCGGGAGGTCTTCGGCGAAGCTGCTGCCGAGGCCGTCCGCATCCAGTACGGCGGCTCGGTGAAGTCGAGCAATGTCGCCGAGATCATGGCCAAGCCCGACGTTGACGGGGCCCTGGTCGGCGGTGCCAGCCTCGACCCGGAGGAGTTCGCGAAGATCGTCCTGCTCTCCGCCTGACGGCCACTCCGTGGCGACGCCCGGGGCTTCGGCCTCGGGCGTCGCTGCGCCCAGGTCGCCGATGCGGGAATCCCGCGCGCGGTGGGTTAGGATTCACGGCGTGACTGTTGTGCCCCTGTTGACCTGGCCGATCCTGACGTTGTCGATCATTCTGATCCTCACCAGTGTCGCGCTGGCGTTGTTCATCCTGTTGCACAAGGGCCGTGGCGGCGGCATGTCGGATCTCTTCGGCGGCGGCACGACGACCAATATGGGTGGCACCTCGGTGGCCGAGCGCAACCTCGACCGGATCACGATCGTGGTCGGCCTGATCTGGTTGATCAGCATCTTCGGCCTGCTCACGCTGTACCGCTACTTCCCCGAGGTCGGGGCTTTCTGATCCCGCCCGGTAGGGCACGTCAATCCTGCGAGGAGGACACCAGTGGTTGGTGGAAGCGCGATCCGGGGCAGCCGCGTCGGAGCGGGGCCGATGGGCGAAGCCGAACGAGGTGAATCGGCGCCGCGGCTGCACGTCTCGTACTTCTGCGCCAACGGCCACGAGACCCGGCCGGCGTTCGCCGCCGACGCCGTGGTGCCGGATGCCTGGGACTGTCCCCGGTGCGGGCTGCCGGCGAACCTCGACTCGGAGAACCCGCCACCGCCGCCGAAGATCCAGCCCTACAAGACGCACCTGGCCTACGTGAAGGAGCGTCGTACGGACGCCGAAGCGGTGGCCATCCTCGCCGAGGCGCTGGAGACCCTGCGCACCCGCCGCGCCAACGGCGAAGTGATCTATTAGTCCACTGCGTGGACTGCAAGGCTTCCTCCTCGGCGAGAGTGAGCAAGCTCACTCTCCACGCTCGTCGTCGCGTCTATTAGTCCACTGGGTGCTTCAGACCGAACACTCGAAATAGGGCAGTTCCGCGGCCGCGGCCCGGTCGACCAGCCAGAGGGTGACGTCCTCGCCATGGACGCGGGCGGCCGGCAGTCGCTGATCCCCGTCGAGCGCGCGGCGCAGGGCATTCGCCTTCTCAGCGCCGCTGACCAGGAACCACACCTGGCTGGAGCGCGAGAGCGCCGGGAGCGTCAGGCTGATCTGCTCCGAAGGCGGCTTGGGCGAATCGCTCACCCCGATCACCAGCTGGGTCGTCGCCTCGCCGGAGGCGTGGCCGGGAAAGATCGACGCGACGTGACCGTCCTCGCCCATGCCGAGCAGCACGAGGTCGAACCGGGTGTCGCCCAGCTCCTTGGCGTAGGTGGCGGCGCCCGCCGCGGCATCGATCAGCCCGTCGGCGGCCGGCATCGGATGGGTGCGCGAGGGCGCCAGCGGGAAGTGCCCGGCGAAGGTGGCCAGGGTGGGGCCGGCGTTCCGATCGGCGTCGTCGGTCGGCACGAACCGTTCGTCGCCCCACCACAGCTCCAGCCGCGTCGGGTCGAGCTCGGAATCCGTCACCAACTCCGCCAGCCGGTCGTAGATCCGGCGCGCGATCCGGCCACCGGTCAGGCAGAGCTGAGCCACCCGCCCGTCGGCCTGGAAGCCGATCACGGCCCGCAGCAGGCGGTGCGCGGTCTGGTCGGCCAGGTCGCCCGCATCCAGATGGCGCACGATCGTCGGTTGGGTCATCGGTCGAGCCCTTCGTCGTCCTCGCCGCCCCAGCGAGCGGCGAGGGTGGCCATGGTGGCGTAGTAGGCGGCGTCGTCGTCCAGGCGGCGCAACTCCTCGGTGAGCAGCACGTTGAGATCGCGGCGGGGGAGGGCGACCAGCCGCTGCGGCACGTCCGGGGCCGAGAAGGTCGCCATCGAGCCGTCGGTGCGGTTCAGCCGGATCCGCCCGGCATCGGTGGCCAACTCCACGCCCATGATCCCGTAGCTGCCGACGACGTCGGCCACCCGGGTCTCGATCTCCAGACGGCTGTCCAACCAGGCGGCCAGCAGTACCCCCGCTGCGTTGCCCGGCGTGGCCTGGATGGCCGCCTGACGCACCGGCGAACGGTACTGGTCGAGCGCGGCGGCGAGCAGTCCGCGCCAGCGCGTCAGCCGGGTCCACACCAGGTCGATGTCACCCGGCCCGCAGTTGTGCGCCCGTTCGATCAGGGTCGGGATCGAATCCGCCGAACCCATGGCATCGGTGATCCGCCGGTGCGCCAGGCGTCCGATCGGATCGTCGGCCGGTCGGGCCGGGGCGGCCCCTGGCCACCATGCGATGACCGGCGAATCGGGCAGCAGCAGCGGGAGCACCACCGAGTCGCGGTGCCGGGTGAGCTCGCCGCGGAAGGTGAGTTCGATGATGTCGCCCGGCACCTCGCCGCCGACCCGCAACTGGGCGTCCAGGCTGGTGGGGCCGTCCTCGTCGCGGAGCACCAGGATTCGCGAGGGGTGCTCCCGCCCCGCGTCGGTGGCGGCCGCGACGACCTGCTCGATGTCGCACTGGTCGGCGACCACGATCATGGTGAAGACCAGCCCGGTCGGCACCCCCACCCGATCCCGGGCGGTCAGGATGCGCTGGCCGATCTCGCCCGCGTTGGTGTTCTCCAGTTCGATGATCACCGGCTGCTCCTCATGGGCGCCGCCATGTCCGGCCGTCCCGCGCCAGCATCTCATGACCGCTGGCCGGCCCCCAGGAACCCGCCGGGTAGCCCTGCGGCGGTTCGGCCGATTCCGCCCAGTGATCCAGCACGGGATCCAGGATGCGCCAGGACGCTTCCACCTCCTCGTGCCGGGGGAACAGCGGCGGATCTCCCAGCAGCACGTCGAGGATCAGGCGCTCGTAGGCCTCCGGGCTCGATTCGGCGAAGGAGGTGCCGTAGGCGAAGTCCATCGAGACGTCGCGCACCTCCATCTGGGTGGCCGGCACCTTCGCGCCGAACCGCAGCGTGATGCCCTCGTCGGGCTGGATGCGCATCACCAGGGCGTTGACACCGAGGTTGGTGACGTCCGACTGCAGGAAGGGCAGGTGGGGCGCTGGTCGCAGGATGAGCGCCACCTCGGTCACCCGCCGCGGCATCCGCTTGGCCGCGCGCAGGTAGAACGGGACGCCGGCCCAGCGCCGGTTGTCGATGTCGACCCGGATGGCGGCATAGGTCTCGGTGCGGGAGTCGGCGGGGATGCCCTCCTCCTCCAGGTAGCCGACCACCTGCTGGCCGCCCGCCCAGGCCGCCAGGTACTGGCCGTGGGCGGTGCCCAGCGAGAGGTCGGCGGCCGGACGGGTGGCCGCCAGCACCTTCAGTTTCTCGGCATGCAACTGGTCGGCATCGAAGGAGGTGGGCTCCTCCATCGCGGTCAGCGCCACCAGCTGCAGCAGGTGGTTCTGGATCACGTCGCGGGCTGCGCCGATGCCGTCGTAGTAGCCGGCCCGGCCCGCGATGCCGATGTCCTCGGCCATCGTGATCTGCACGTGGTCGATATAGGTACGGTTCCAGATCGGCTCGAAGAGCTGGTTCGCGAACCGGAAGGCCAGCATGTTCTGGACGGTCTCCTTGCCCAGGTAGTGGTCGATCCGGAACACCGACTGCGGATCGAAGGCCGCCGAGACCTTCCGCTCCAGTTCCTGCGCGCTGGCGAGATCGTGACCGAAGGGCTTCTCGATCACCACCCGCGACCAGCCCTGCCCCTGTCCCCGGCCGTGCCCGGCCAGGCCATGCCGGCGGAGCTGGTCGGTGGCGATGTCGAAGGCGGCCGGCGGAATCGAGAGGTAGAAGGCATGGTTGCCGCCGGTGCCCTGCGCCTCGTCCAGTTCGGCGAGGGTGGCCACCAGCCGTTCGAAGGCCTCGTCGTCGTCCAGTTCGCCGGGGACGAATCGGATGCCCTCCAGCAGCTGCTGCCAGACGTCGTCGCGGAAGGGCGTGCGCGCGTGGGCCTTGACCGATTCGGCGACCATCTCGGCGAAGTGGTCGGCGCGCCAGTCGCGGCGGGCGAAACCGACTAGGCCGAAGGCGGGGGAGAGCAGGCCCCGGTTGGCCAGGTCGTAGATGGCCGGCAGCACCTTCTTGCGTGCCAGGTCGCCGGTCACGCCGAACAACACCAGGGCGCACGGGCCGGACATCCGCGGTAGCCGGCGGTCGCCGATGTCCCGCAGGGGATTGGGTTGTTCGCTCATCGTCCTCCTCGTCACCGAGACTCTACGACACCAGCGGCGGCCGGTCACTGAAGGGCGACGCGCCCCCGGTCCAGCGTGATCACGTGATCGGCGCAGGCGGCGATGAGCTCGGCGTCGTGGGTGGCGACCAGCACGGTGCGTCCCTGTTCGGACAGCCGGCGCAGGGCCGCGGCGACCTGCCGCATGTGGGCCAGGTCCAGGCCGCTGGTGGGCTCGTCGAGGATGACGATCTCCCGCTGCGAGGCCAGCGCGGTGCCGATCGCCAGCCGCTGCTTCTGGCCGGCCGACAGCGACATGGGGTGACGCTCGGCGTACGCGCTCAGATCGACCGCGGCCAGGATCCGGTCCCGCTCCGCCTCGACGGCGCCGCCCGGCCCGGCCAGCCGCAGGGTGACCGCGATCTCGTCGCTAACCGATTCCGTGACCAGCTGGTGGTTGACGTCCTGCAGCACCAGGAAGACCCGGCGGCGGCGCTCCCGGCGTCCGATCGGACGGCCCTCGTCCAGCAGCTGCCCGCCCCGCCCGGGGCTCAGCCCGGCCAGCCAGCGCGCGAGCGTGGTCTTGCCCGCGCCGTTGGCTCCCTGCAGCGCGGTGATCCGACCCTTGGGGATGGCCAGCCGGTCGAGCCGGAGGGCCGGCCGTGGCCGGCGGGAACCGCCGCCGGGCACCTTGCGGGAGGTGTGGCGATAGGTGAGGTCGCGCACTTCCAGCGCCGGGCCGGCCGGTGTGCCGGAGCGGGGTGGCAGCGGGGGCGTCGCCCGGCGGAGCCCGAGCGCTGCCAGGGCGTCGTCGTCCATGGCCCGGAACTGCTCGCCGGAGTACTCGCCCGTGATCCGGCCTTCGGTCAGGACGAGCAGTCGGTCGGCGAGGTCGCGGAGGTAGCCCAACCGGTGCTCGGCGACGACCACGGACGCTCCGGACGCCTTCCAGCCGGCCATGATGGCCCGCAGGCGCTCGGTCGCCGCGGCATCGAGGTTGGCCGACGGCTCGTCCAGGACGTACAGACCGGGTTCGGTCGCCGCGACCGCCGCGCAGGCGAGACGCTGCTTCTCACCGCCGGAAAGGGCGAAGATCGAACGGTCCCGCAGCGGTTCGAGGCCGAACTCCGCCAGGGCACGCTCGACCCGCTGCCGGGTGACCGCGGCGGGCAGGCCCAGGTTCTCGCAGCCGAAGGCGATCTCCGAGACCGGATCGGTGGTGAAGAACTGGGAGCGCGGGTTCTGGAACACCGAGCCCACCTCGGCTGCCGTCTCCCAGATCCGCTGCTGGGCCGGATCACGGCCGAACACCCGTACCTGCCCGGTCAGGTCGCCCTCGTGGAAATGGGGGATCAGTCCGTTCAGCAGGCGGGTCGCCGTCGTCTTGCCGCAGCCGGACGGGCCGCTGAGCACCACGAACTCACCCGGCGCGACCGAGAGCCCGAAGTCGGCCAGCGCCGCGGCATCGGCCGCGGCGTAGCTGAAGTTCACCCGTGAGGCGCTAACCGACAAGCCAGAACCCCATTCCCACCGCGCACAGCGCGAACACCGCCGCGTCGGGTACGCGCAGGCCGATCCGGCAGATCCGGGTGGCGCGACCAGGCCGTCCGAGGCCACGCGTGAGAGCCGCCTGGGTCAGCTCCTCGCCCGCCTTCACGGTGGAGATCAGCAGCGGGACGAGCCGGTACTCCAGCCACGTCAGAGGGCCCACCCGGCCCAGCGAAATCCCCCGCGCGCTCATCGCTGAGGCCACCGCGGCCGACTCCTCGCGAACGGTCGGAATGAATCGCAGCACCACCGCCGCCGGGATGACGAGCTGGCGGGGGATCCGGAGCCGTTCCAGGGCGGCCATGAGCTCCCCGACCTGGATGCTGACCACGGCGACGTATCCCAGGAAGAGGCCGGGTGCCAGGCGGGCGATCAGTCCGCAGACCCCGGCCAGCGCCACTCCCGCGCCGCTCAGCTCGCCGGCCAGCAGCCACCGCTCGCCGGCCAGCGCCGTCAGGCTGATCAGCAGATAGGCCAGCGCCGGCCAGAACCGTCCGATCCCGATCGCCAGCAGCGCCGGGATGAGCTGGAAGACCAGGCGGGCCAGGGCATCGCCGCCGGTGAAACCGGCGGAGAACATCACGACATTGAGCAGCCCGATGGTCGCCAGCGTGGTGCGCGGATCCAGCCGGAACAGCTCGTTCACGTCAGGCGATGCCGGCGCGTTCGAAGTGCTTGCGCAACACGGCGCGACCCAGCTGGGCACCGATCACGGCGCCGACGACGAGCATCGCGAGCATCACGGCGAACATCCAGCTCGGGGTGAGGTCGATCATGGACTGCACCCAGGCCGCGTCGTGCCGCTGCCCGATGCGTTCCAGGAAGGCCTCCCTGGCGAAGAACAGCGGGACGACGGTACCGATCAGCATCAGCGAGAAGAGGGCGTAGCCGGCGACCAGATAGGGCCAGCGGCGATACTCTCCCGCTCGGCAGATCAGATCCGCCGCCGGGGCGAGCACCAGGGCCAGCAGCGGGACCCAGTAGGCCTGGCCGGTGGCCAGCACCAGCAGCCCCACCAGGATGCCCATGATGGTGATCATCCCGAACCGGTCCACCCGGGTCAGGAAGAGCGTGAAGGGAATGCCGGCGACGATCGGGATGTAGAGCGGCCCGAGCACCTGCAGAATCGGGACGAGCGCCCCGAGTTGGCCGAAGACGGCGACCGCCGCGAAGTACAGCACGGTGAAGATGCCGACATTGATCAGGTTCCGGGTGGTCAGGCCACGCAATGCTGTCTCCTCCTGGGCATGAGGCTGCTTGCCGCGCTGGTGACGCGGCGACCTCGGCGGGGTTCGCCACGAGCCTATGCCCGAGCCGGCCGAAGCGCTCAATCGCTCCGCCCCTTGGTCGAGTAGGCTGACGGCGAATCGAGATCGTCCGGAGGCATCACGTTGGGAAAGCGGGTACTGGTCGTGCACGGCGGCCGGTTCGGGCAGAGTGCGAAGATCGCCCGGGCGATGGACGAGGTGCTGCAGGCGGCCGGTCTGGAGACCGAGGTGACGGAACTGGGGCGGTCGACCGCTGTCGATCCGGCCCGGCACGACGCCCTGCTGCTGGTGACCTCGGTGCGCTACGGCTACTTCGACCGCAACGCCTACCGGCTGGTGGAACGCCATCGCGGCTGGCTGGAGTCGGCGCCGTCCCAGCTGGTCACGGTCTCGCTGACCGCCCGCAAGGACGAGAAGCGCGATCCGCAGGAGCACTCCTACACCCAGAAGTTCCTGGCGAAGAGCGGCTGGCCGGGAGCCGCCGAGGTGGTCGCTGGCGCCCTGGACTACCCCCGCTACCGGATCTGGGATCGGCTGGCGATCCAGTTGATCATGAAGATCACCGACGGCCCGACCGATCCGACGCTCTCCATCGAGTACACCGACTGGCAGCAGGTGCGCGCCGCCGCTCGGCGCTTCGCCGCGTCCGCGGCCGGCTGAGTGGGCGGTCTTCCGCCACCGCCCGGGCGCGGACCCCGGAACTCTACGTATGCCGGGTGGCGGAGGTTCGCGGCTAGACTGCGAGAACCGAGACGAAGGGACGCTCGACATTCCTATCCATGATCGCGCCGGCCACTCCGAGGCCGTGGCGGCAACGACTGGGCCTGCCGGGGCACGCGAGGTGATCGCCGCCTACGTGGCACTGGCCAAGCCGCGCATCATCGAGTTGCTGCTGGTGACCACGGTGCCGGCGATGTTCCTGGCGGTGGGCGGGTTTCCGCCGCTGGGCCTGGTCGCGGTGACGCTGATCGGTGGGACGCTGGCCGCGGCGAGCGCGAATGTCTTCAACTCGGTGCTCGATGCCGACATCGATGCCGCGATGCGCCGCACCCGGCGCCGCCCGATGGCCCGCGATCTGGTGGATCGCCGCAAGGCCTACGCCTACGGCGTGGTGCTGGGGATCGCGTCCGTCCTGATCCTCGGTTTCGGCGCGAACTGGCTCTCGGCCGGGCTGGCGCTGCTGGCCAACCTCTACTACGTCTTCGTCTACACCCTGGCGCTGAAGCGGCGTACCTCCCAGAACATCGTCTGGGGCGGCATCGCCGGCTGCTTCCCGCCGCTGATCGGCTGGACGGCCGTCACCGGCTCGGTCGCCTGGCCGCCGCTGGTGCTGTTCGCGATCGTCTTCGCCTGGACGCCGCCGCACACCTGGGCGCTGGCGCTGCGCTACCGCGAGGACTACACCGCCGCGCACGTCCCGATGCTGCCGGTCGTCATGCCTCCGGTCGCGGTGGCCGTCCGGATCTTCGCCTACACGGTGCTCACGGTCGCGGTCAGCCTGCTGCTGTGGCCGGTGGCGGGAACCGGCTGGCTCTACCCGGTGGTTGCCGCCGTCCTGGGCGCGGTGATGATCGGGGAGTCGATCGCCCTGCTGCTGCGGGCCCGCGCCGGCCTGGTCGACGCCCAGCTCAAGCCGATGCGCCTGTTCCACCTCTCCAACAGCTACCTGGCCCTGGTCTTCATCGCCGCCGCGATCGACCCACTGGTCTTCTAGGTCTCAGCCCGTCGGCTCGCCGACCAGGGAGCGGGTCAGGCGGGTGGCGCCGGAGGAGGCTGCGGGCATCATGAACACCGCGCCGCCGGGGATCAGGAAGATCGCCTGGGCGACCAGGCCGAAGCCCAGCACCCGCCACGGCCGCGAGCGTCTCAGCCGGGCGCGGGCCACCCGGTCGAGACCGCGGCGTTCCAGCGAGTCGGCGGTGAGGCCGGTGGCGAGCAGCCAGCTGGAGAGGACGAACCCCGCCACGGCCGCCACCACGGTCCCGATCCCGGGCACCAGGCCGACGAGCCCGACCAGGAGGCCGCCCAGCAGGCCCTGGCCAGCCAGGCGCAGGGCATCGCCCAGCCAGGTGCGCCAATCGGCGGAGTGAGCCGGAACCGGGCCGCCCAGCAGCTCGTCGGTCGCGGTCGAGATCCGGGCGTAGAGCGGGTCGCCCACCGCGAGCGTGATCGCGGTGTAGCTGACGATCAGCACCAACGCCAGCGCGAGCGTGATGCCCGACGCCATGGCGAATCGCAGCAGCCCGGACACCCATCCGGGCCAGCCGTCGGCGAAGCCGGTCCAGCCGGGAACGAGACCCACCAGCCAGATGCCCAGCCAGCTCAACAGCCAGACCATGACCACCAGCACGGCCAGCGCCGGCAGCAGGGCGACCGCCATCAGCCCGGGCCGGCTGCGCCACATGCCGAAGCCGGCGACGAAGCTGCGGGCGCCGGCTGACAACTCGTTCACCATGGGCCCCACCCTATGCGCAGGGTCAGCCCGTCAGCGCCTCCCGGCAGGCGCGCGCAACCAACTCGGGACGGCGCAGCGGCAGATCGTGGCCGCACCCTTCGACGACCTGAAGCGTGCTGCCCGGCAGCGCCTCGTGGGTGGCCCGGGCCGAATCCAGCATGATGCGCCGCTCCCGGGCGCCGACCAGGACGCCGGCCGGGCCGGGATAGGACGACCAGGCGGGCGGCAGCCGGAAGTCGAGGTTCTCGCGGACGGTGGTCACGAGGGTCTCCCGGGTGACCACCGCGCTGTCGCGCAGGTAGTCCTCCAGTAACTCCTCGGGGATGCCGAGTTGGGCCGCCTGGGCGCGGGCGAACCCGGGAAGGCTGGCCAGCGGAGCGCTAGCCGACACCAGGGCGAGGGTGACTCTCGACATCCGTAGAGGCAGGGTCTGGCCGCTGATCACCAGGACGCCCCGCACCAGCTCCGGCCGGGTCGCGGCCAGCAAGATCGCAAGCTGGGCGCCCAGGGAGAAGCCGGCCACCACGGCACCACCGGGCGCGTGGTGCTCCAGGATCTCCACCAGCTTGCCCAGCGTGCGGCGGTGGGAGCGGTAGGGTTCATCCGAGCTGCTGCCGTGGCCCGGCAGATCGGGGACCAGAGCGTGGGCGTTCGCGCCCAGTTCCGCCAGGACCGGACGCCACATCCAGCCCGCCACCCCCGCGCCGTGCAGGAGGAGCAGGGACGGGCCAGTTCCGGTCTCGGCGAGCTGCATGGCCCGGCTCACGCCGTTGAGGTGCGCCCGGCGATGGGGGTGAGCAGCCACAGGTGGGCGACGGCCGCGGTGAAGAGCGCGGTGCCGGCCATGTGGAAGGCAACCAGTGCCGGGGGATTGCCCAGGAAGTACTGGATGTAGCCGATCGCACCCTGGGCCACCGAGATCACGGCCACGACGACCCCGGCCCGCCACACCGCCGGTATCCGGTGGGCCAGGATCAGCAGCCCAGCCAGGGCCAGCAGGGTCAGCCAGACGCTGATCGAGTGGACACGCGCCGTCAACTCGGGGGAGAGCCCGCTGCGCTCGGCGCCGCCGTCGCCACTGTTCGGCCCGGAGCCGGTGACCACGGTGCCCAGCACCACCGCGACCATGCCGAGGCCGAAGACCGCCTGGGCTAGCCAGGCCACGCGTCGCGGCGCCGCCGCCGGGCCCACCGCGCAGGCGCGGTGGATCAGCGCGACGCACACCACCACCATGGCCACCGAGGCCAGCAGGTGGAGCGAGACCACCCACGGGTTGAGATTCGACAGTACGGAGAAGCCGCCGATCACCGCCTGGATCGGGACCCCGATGGCGGCGACGAAGGCGAGCCGTCGCAGGTCACGCCGGGGCTGGCCGGCGGCGTCGCGGGCGTACCAGGCGGCCAGGAAGGTGCCCACCGCCAGGACGATCAGGACGAAGGTGAGCATCCGGTTGCCGAACTCGACGATGGCGTGCGCGCCGGCTTCCGGGTGCGGGACGTACGAACCGGGCTCGCACTGCGGCCAGGTGCTGCAGCCCAGGCCGGAACCGGTCACCCGCACCAGGCCCCCGGTGATGATCAGGGTGATGTTCCCCAGCAGCGAGGCGACCGCCCACCGCTGCATCGCCACCGGTGATTTCAGGACGTCCATCGGAACACCTTTCGGGCCAGCCACAGCACTGCCACCACCCAGACTGTCAGAACGGCGAGCGGGAGTGGGTCGGTTTCGCCACCTGCCCAGGCGCGCAGCGTGTCGGCCAGCGCGGTGGTCGGCAGCAGCCCCAGAAGCGGCTGCGCCCAGGCCGGGAAGGCCGCCGGCGTCACGATCACGCCGAGCGCGGCCCCGGCCAGATAGACCAGATTGCCCAGGGCCAGGGTGAGCTCCGCGCTGGCGAGCCCGGCCAGGGTCAGCGCCAGCCCGGCGAAGGCGAGCAGCGCCAGTGGCACCGCGGCGACGACCACCAGGGTCTGGGCGAGGGAGGGACGTGGGGCCCAGCCGGTGGCCAGCGCGACCCCCACCAGCACCGCGGTCTGAGCCAGCGCGAGGGCCGCGAAGGCCACGGCCTTGCCGGTGATCAGGTCGGCTCCGCGCAACGGGGTCGCGACCAGCCGCTCCAGAACGCCGTAACGCCGTTCGAAGGCGGTGGCCACGGCCAGCGAGGTGAAGCCGGTCGACCACAGCCCGAGCGCGATCACCGAGGCGGCGAAGGGTTCGCGGTCGACGCCGAACTGGCCGCCGGCGACGGCCTGGCCGATCAGCAGGCCGATCGGTATCACCAAGGCCAGCAGCAGCTGTTCGCCGTTGCGGGCGACCAGCCGGGCCTCCATGGCGGCATGCCGCAGGATGCGGGCGCGACGCGGCGCGGCGCTCGCGGCGGGGGAGAGGTCGAGCCGGGTCATGACCCCTCCTGCGGCGAGGTGAGCGAGAGGAAGAGCTGCTCCAGGCTGCCGTCGGCGGTGAGTTCGGCGACGGTGCCGTCGGCCACCAGGCGGCCGGCGTCCAGGAGGTAGACGCGATCGGCCAGCTGCTCGGCCTCGTCCATGTCATGGGTGGTGAGGACGACGGCGACGCCGGCCTCCCGCAGCCGGGCGATCAGCTGCCACACCGACCGGCGGGCGTGCGGATCGAGCCCGGCGGTCGGCTCGTCCAGGAAGACCAGCCAGGGGCGTCCGACGATCGCGCCCGCCAGGTTCACCAGCTGCTGCTGGCCGCCAGAGAGCCGGCGGTAGGGGGTGCCGGCGAAGCCGGCGATGCCGAGCTGTTCGATCAGCGCTGCCGGTGGCAACGGCTCGGCATAGAGGCTGGCGAGGTACTCCAGCAGCTCGCGGGGACGGACCCCCGACCACGCACCGGTCGACTGCGGCATCAGCCCCACCCGGTCGTTGGCGCCCGGTTCGCCGGCGAGGCGCCCCAGCACCTCGATGGATCCGCTGCCGGGCCGCAGCAAGCCGGTGCAGCAGCGGATCATGGTGGTCTTGCCAGCACCGTTGGGCCCCAGCACGGCGGTCACCTGGCCGGCCGCGGCGCTCAGGCTGAGCTCGTCCAGCACCGCGCGGCCACCCAGCCGCACCGACAGCCCACGAAGCGTCAGTGCTGTCGATCCGGCCACGCTCCGCAGTCTATTCACCAGACAGTGACCCGCAGAATCCGAGTCGCGGCGCTCCCGGGGAAACGGAACGGCCGGTTCCCGGGGGGATGGGAACCGGCCGTTCAGAGAGGGGCTAGTCGCGGGGGGATGCGATAGCGTCCTCGACCGTGGGGGCGAGCTCGGGCCCGGGATTGGTGTCCAGGGCGACGAAGTCGTCACGGGTGAGCATGGGCTGGTCGATCCGCATGCCGTAGAACGAACGCCACACCATGTAGAGGCTGGCCAGGCCGAAGACCACGGCGAGCACCACGTTGACCGCGTCGGAGAACCCGAAGCGGAGCTCGACGGCCAGCATGCCGAACAGGGTGGTGAACTTGATGACCGGGTTCAGCGCCACCGAGCTGGTGTCCTTGAACGGGTCGCCCACGGTGTCGCCCACGATCGAGGCGTCGTGCAGGTCGGTGCCCTTGGCCTGCAGGTCGACCTCGACGATCTTCTTCGCGTTGTCCCAGGCGCCACCGGCGTTGGCCATGAAGATGGCCTGGTAGAGCCCGAAGATGGCGATCGAGATCAAGTAGCCGATGAAGAAGAACGGCTCCACGAAGGCGAACGCCAAGGTGGCGAAGAAGATGCCCAGGAAGATGTTGAACATACCCTTCTGGGCGTACTGGGTGCAGATCTCGACGACCTTGCGGGAGTCCTTGACCGACGCCTTCTCCGACGATTCCAGGTTGATGTTGTTCTTGATGAACTCCACCGCGCGGAACGAACCGGTCGTCACGGCCTGCATCGAAGCACCGGTGAACCAGTAGATCACCGCGCCGCCGACCAGCAGGCCCAGCAGGAAGGGCACGTGCAGCAGCGACAGCTTGTCGATGTCGTGCACCAGCCGGCCGGTGAGGTTCATCAGGATCGCGAAGATCATCGTGGTGGCGCCCACCGCGGCGGTACCGATCAGCACCGGCTTGGCGGTCGCCTTGAAGGTGTTGCCGGCGCCGTCGTTGGCCTCGAGCAGGTACTTGGCCCGCTCGAAGTTCGGCGTGATGCCGTACTCCTGCTGCAGCTCCTCTTCGATGCCGGGGATCTGCTCGATCTGCGACAGCTCGTAGACGGACTGGGCGTTGTCGGTGACCGGGCCGTAGGAGTCGACCGCGATGGTGACCGGGCCCATGCCCAGGAAGCCGAAGGCGACCAGGCCGAGGGCGAAGATGCC
>JAIUOR010000043.1 GCA_020161795.1 Actinomycetota bacterium
GCCTGCCCTGAACCCGCCGCAAAGCCCCCGAAACCAGGGGCCAGAAGGCAGAAGCAGGGCAAGCCGGGACCCCGATCGAGCGATCCCAAGCCCGCTCAACCCGCCCAAAGCCAGGTAGCGCCAATGATCAGCGCTTCCTTAACGCCGTCCGCGGCTGGTGCCCCGCCGTGCTGGTCAGGCCGTGACGGCGGAGAGGAACCGCTGGACGCCGCTGAAGATGCGCAGCCCGTCGATGCTGGCGCCGGCCAGCGGGTCCACATTGTGTTCGGGGTGCGGCATCAGCCCGACCACGTTGCCACGCGCGTTGGTGATGCCGGCGATGTCGTTCACCGAGCCGTTGGGGTTGCCGTCCAGGTAGCGGAAGATCACCTGGTTCTCGCCTTCCAGCCGGGCGATGGTCTCGGCGTCGGCCTGGTAGTTGCCCTCGCCGTTCTTCAGCGCGATCACGATCTCGTCGCCGTCGACGAAATCGCAGGTCCACACCGTGTCGCGGGATTCCACCCGTAGCCGCTGGTCGCGGCAGATGAACGTCCGGCGGTCGTTACGGATCAGCGCGCCGGGCAGCAGATGCGCCTCGCACAGCACCTGGAAGCCGTTGCAGATGCCCAGCACCGGCATGCCCTCGTTCGCCTTGCGGATCACCTCGTCCATCACGGGCGAGAAGCGGGCGATGGCGCCGCAACGCAGGTAGTCGCCATAGGAGAAGCCGCCGGGCAGGATCACGGCGTCCACGCCGCTCAGGTCGTCGCTGCCGTGCCAGAGCGCCACCGGCTCGGCACCGCTGAGCCGGACGGCGCGGACGGCGTCCACATCGTCCAGCGTGCCCGGGAAGGTGACGACCCCGATGCGGGCGGTCACTCGTCCACCCGCACGTCGAAGGCCTCGATCACGGTATTGGCCAGGATGGTCTCGGCTGCGTGCCGGATCTGGTCGAGCCGCTCCTCGGTGAGGTCGCCCTCGACTTCGATCTCGAAGCGCTTGCCCTGGCGGACCGACAGGCCGGCGAAGCCGAGCCGCGCCAGCGCCCCGGTCACCGCCTTGCCCTGGGGATCCAGGATCTCGGGCTTGGGCATCACGTCGACGATCACTCGTGCCATGGCGATCATCCTAGTGGGGGAACCTCCCGCCCCAGTGGGCGACCCTCGCGATGGACGTGTCCCGCGGGCCGGCTCACTGGGTGCAGTTTCTGCCACATACTCGGCCGCCGCGGCATATTTCGTCGCGGAGAGCCACTATCTGGCAGAAAGTGCCCGGAAGGCGAGCGGGGATCAGGGTAGTTGGATGGTTGCCCGGATCATGTTGTGGTCGGAGGGGATGACACCGGAGAACTTCTTGTTGCGCTTCAGGCTCATCACCACCTTGTACTCCAGCACCCGGACCTGCTCGTCGACGAAGATGTAGTCGAGGTGGGCGCCCAGGGCATAGCCCTTGCGCGCCGTCGGCTTGGCCTTGAAGTCGTTGAGGGTGTCGTACTTCACATTGGTCAGCTTCTCGGCGACGGCCTTCTTGGCCGACTTCTGCTTCTTGGTGTTGCCCAGCGGGTCGATCACCAGGCCCGAGTCGGTCAGCACGTCGTAGACGGGGTTGACGGCGGTCAGTTTGGTGGAGGAGAAGTCACCGCTGATCACGACCGGCAGCTGGCGCGTGTTCTCGGCCTTGATCTCGGCCAGGATCTTCTTGGCCTGCTTCTTGCGGAGCGCCCGCTTGGCCTTGCTCTGCCCCGGCTCGGTGTGGGCGGTGGCGAAGAAGAACTGCCGTCCGTCGGTCTTGTCGGCGAAGATCGCCCACGCCACGAACCGTGGCCCCGAGGTTGCCTTCTCCTTGTCGAGCTGCTTGGAGCCCTGGTCGAGCAAGGTGAGCCGGTTGGTGTTGTAGAGGATCCGGACGTCCGCGCTGGCACCATTGTTCCGCTTGTCGCACTTCTTGTAGCTGGTGCTCTTCTTGCAGCCGTAGCGGTGGGTGTTGGTGAGTTCGTAGGGCGATCCGAGCCGCTTGGCGAGATCCTCGAATTGCGAGGTCTTCTTGCCCTTCAGCAGGCCCGGGGATGCCTCCTGGACGCCGATGACGTCGACCGCCTCTGCCTTGATCTGCGCGATCACCTTCGAACGGCGGGTCTCCCACTTCTTCTCGCGGCCGTTGATGCGGCTGTTGCGCGAGCAGTTGGCGCACCTCAGGTTGAAGCTGCCCACCCGCAGGGGGGTGGCTGCCGGGAGCGCGGCGGGGGTGGCCGCCGCCGGTGCGGGGTTCGCCGGGGCCGGCGCGGCCACGGCCGCGGGCGCGAGCCCCAGTAAGGACAACGAGAGGGCCAGCGCGAGCGTGGCGGGCCAACGGCGGGGGGTGCGCGACACGGAATCGCCCTTCACTGAACTTTATTCAGCTGAATCTCAGCTAGCGTTCAGGATCATACACAGTCCAGCGTCCAGCGCGTCCAATTCTGAGAATTCTCTGAACGAGAGATTGCCGCCAGGGCTGCGCAGGGACGGAAGCGCCCACCCGGCTCACCCTTCCAGGGGGTGGCCCACCAGGCGGGCGTAGGCCTCCAGGTAGCGCTGCCGGGTGGCCTCGACGACGTGCTCGGGCAATGGGGGCGGCGGGGTGTCGGAGGCTCGGTCCCAGCCTGAGTCGTGGGCCAACCAGTCGCGGACGAACTGCTTGTCGAAGCTCGGCAGCGAGCGTCCGGGCTGCCAGCCGGCGGCGTCCCAGAACCGGGAGGAGTCGGGGGTGAGCACCTCGTCGGCCAGGACGAGGGTGCCGTCCGGCCGCAGCCCGAACTCGAACTTGGTATCGGCCAGGATGATGCCGCGCTCGCGGGCGATCCGTTCGGCCCGGCGGTAGAGGGCCAATGTGGCGTCTCGCAGCCTCGTGGCACGTTCCTCGCCATGCAGCGCGACGATGGTGGCGAAGTCGACGTTCTCGTCGTGCTCCCCCAGCGGTGCCTTGATCGCCGGGGTGAAGATCGGCTCGGGTAGCCGGGAGCCGTCCTGCAGCCCATCCGGCAGGGCGATTCCGGTGACCGAGCCGGAAGCCCGGTACTCCTGCCAGCCCGAGCCGGTCAGGTAGCCGCGGGCCACGCACTCGACGGGCACCATCTCCAGCGGCTCGACCAGCACCGCCCGTCCGGCCACCTCGGGCGGGACGTCGGTGGAGAGCACGTGGTTGGGGATGAGGTCGTCCAACTGTGCGAACCACCACAGCGACAGCTGGGTGAGGACGCGCCCCTTGTCCGGGATCGGCGTGCTCAGCACGAAGTCGTAGGCCGAGATGGCGTCGGTCGCGACTAGCAGGATCCTCCCCTGCCCGGCGTCGTAGAGCCGGCGCACCTTTCCGGCATGGATCAGTGGCAGATCCAGGTCGCTCACAGCACGGCTCCCGGGGTGTAGGCAGCGGCTTCGCGGTGCTCCCGGGCCAGTGCGGCGACGGTGGCGGCGATGGCGTCCACCTGGTCGCGGGCGGAGCCGGTGAGTTCCAGGGGATCGGACGCGGCCGCGCGCACCTGGGCGATGTCGAGGTCGAGGCGTGGGTCGGCGGCGAGCCGTTCGAACAGGTCGTTCTCGGCGGCGCCCGCGCGCATGGCGAGGGCGACGGCGACGGCGTGCTCCTTGATCGCCTCGTGGGCGGCCTCGCGTCCGACGCCGTGGCGGACGGCGGCCATCAGCACCTTCGTGGTCGAGAGGAACGGCAGGTACCGCTGCAGTTCGGCCTCGATCACCGCGGGGAAGGCGCCGAACTCGCCGAGGACGGTGAGGAAGGTCTCGAACAGTCCGTCCAGGGCGTAGCAGGCGTCCGGCAGCGCGACCCGGCGCACCACCGACTCGAAGACGTCGCCCTCGTTCCACTGGGCGCCGGCCAGTTCCGCGCCCATGGACGCGTACCCGCGCAGCACCACCGCGAAGCCGTTCACCCGCTCGCAGGAGCGGGTGTTCATCTTGTGCGGCATGGCGGACGAACCGACCTGGCCCTCGGCGAAGCCCTCGGTGACCAGTTCCTGTCCGGCCATCAGCCGGATGGTATGCGCCAGGCTGGACGGCCCCGCCGCCACCTGGACGAAGGCCGACAGCACCTCGTGGTCGAGGGAACGCGGGTAGATCTGCCCGGTCGCGATGAAGGCGCTGGCGAAGCCGAGGTGCTCGGCGACCCGTGACTCGAGGGCAGCGAGCTTGGCGGTGTCGCCGCCGAGCAGGTCGAGCATGTCCTGGGCGGTGCCCATCGGGCCCTTGATGCCGCGCAGCGGATAGCGTCCGATCAGCTCGTCGACGCGGCGGTAGGCGACCAGCACCTCGTCCGCCGCGGTGGCAAATCGCTTGCCCAGGGTGGTGACCTGGCCGGGGACGTTGTGCGAACGTCCGGCCATGGGCAGCTCGCGGTACTCGACCGCCAGTCGAGCCAGGTTCACCAGCACGGTGACGATCCGCTCCCGGACCAGCTTCAGCGAGGCCAGGATCTGCTGCTGCTCGACGTTCTCGGTGAGATCGCGGGAGGTCATCCCCTTGTGGATGTGCTCGTACCCGGCGAGGTCGCAGAACTCCTCGATCCGGGCCTTCACGTCGTGCCGGGTGATCCGCTCGCGGGCGTTGATCGAGTCGAGATCGACCCGGTCGATGACCCGTTCGTAGGCGGCAATGACCGCGTCCGGGTCGTCCCCGCCGAAGTCAACCCCCAGGTCGCGCTGCGCCTTCAGCACGGCGATCCACAGCTGCCGTTCGGCGACGATCTTGTGCTCGGGCGACCAGATCTCCCGCATCGCCGGCGAGGCGTACCGGGTGGCCAGGACATTGGGGATCATCGGAGCTCCTCCGCTGCTTTCGCTGCGATGTCGGTGCGGTGGAAGCCGCCGTCGAAGTGAATGCCGGCGGCAGTGGCGTAGGCGGCCTCGCGGGCCTCGGCGAGGGTGTCGCCGGTTCCCACCGCGGCCAGGACGCGACCGCCGGCCGTCACCAGCCGGCCCTCGGCGTCCAGCGCGGTTCCCGCGTGGAAGACGGTGCCGGTCTCGGTGCCGGTGATCGCATCGCCCTTGCGCGGGGTGTCGGGGTAGCCCCCTGCCGCCAGGACCACGGCCACGGCTGCGCCGCTCCCCCATTCCAGCGGCGGTTCGTCGGCCAGGCCTCCGGTGGCGGCGGCCAGGAGGACGCGGCCCAGCGGGGTGCGCAGCCGGGTCAGCAGGGGCTGGGTCTCCGGGTCACCGAAGCGGGCGTTGAACTCCACCACCCGGGTTCCACGCGAGGTGAGCGCCAGGCCGGCATAGAGCAGGCCCACGAACGGGGTGCCGCGGCGGCGCAGCTCGTCGACGGTGGGCTGGATGACGGTCGTGACCACCTCGTCCACCAGGCCGGGCGGCGCCCAGGGCAAGGGCGTGTAGGCGCCCATCCCGCCGGTGTTCGGGCCGGTGTCACCGTCGCCCACCCGCTTGAAATCCTGGGCAGGCTCGAAGGGCAGTACGTGGGTGCCGTCCGAGAACGCGAACAGGCTGACCTCCGGGCCGTCGAGGAACTCCTCGATCACCACCTGCCGGCAGCCGGCGGCATGCCGGATCGCGGCGTCGCGGTCGTCGGTGACGATCACGCCCTTGCCGGCCGCCAGCCCGTCGTCCTTCACCACGTAGGGCGGGCCGAAGAAGTCGAGTGCGGCGACCACCTCGTCCATCGAAAGACAGAGCCGGGCCGCCGCGGTCGGGACGCCGGCCGCCTCCATGATCTCCTTGGCGAAGGCCTTCGACCCCTCCAGCCGGGCCGCCGCGGCCGACGGCCCGAAGACCGGGATGCCCGCCGCGCGGACGGCATCTGCCACGCCGGCCACCAGCGGCGCCTCCGGGCCGATCACGACCAGCCCCGCGCCGAGGGCCCGGGCGAGCGCGGCGACCGCCTGACCGTCGAGCGGATCCACCGGGTGATTGGTCCCGACCTGCGCGGTACCGGGATTGCCCGGCGCGATGTGGACCGCGCCGACCTCCGGATCGCGGCCCAGCGCCCACGCCAGGGCGTGCTCGCGTCCGCCATTGCCCACCACCAACACCACCAGTCCGGTCACGCGCCCGATCCTATCGGCGCGATTCGGGCCGCCCGCCCCCGCACCAACCCCCAAACCGCGACCGGCCCCCCAACAGAATCCGGGCAATCCAGCGTCACTGCCTGGATAGTGCGGGCAGCCGGCCTCGATTGCCCGGTTTCTGCGGGTAGCCCGGCGGCTGGGCCACCGGGGAGCAGGCCTCAGACGGTGAGCGAATAGAGCCAGGCCAGCAGGTAGGTGCGGGTCATGCCGTCATCGACCACCGCGCCGTCGGCCAGGGCGAGCGCGCGGGCGGCGTCCTCGGGGCCGGCGAGGGCGGAGTACATCAGGATGTAGTCGCCAAAGGCCCGGTCGAAGCGGCCGCCGACCCCCTCGGCCACATTGGCCCGGATCCGTTCCGGATCACCGGCCAGGTAGGTCGAGGTCGGGCTCATCGGCAGCAGCAGGATGCCGAGCTTGGCCGCCGGCTCCGGGGAGAACCAGGTGGCGTAGTCCCGCTTGCCGCCCCAGTTCAGCACCGTGATCCCGTGGCCGTAGCCGGGGAACTGGCTCAGGTCGGGCTCCAGCCAGTAGGCGGCGCCGGAGTGCGCCTCCAGCGAGAGCATCCAGGCGGCGTGCGCCTCCAATGCCTGGTCGCCGATCGCCTGCGCCCACAGTTCCAGGCCGGCGTAGGCGTTCACCGCCTCGGAGACCGACTCCTGGTTGTTGCCGTCGGCGAACGGTGAGGTTCCCGACGCCCACGAATGCGATGCGTAGACGTCGAAGGCCCGCCGGTCGGGGAAGTGGCTCCCCCCAGCGCTACCGATGTCCGCGGCGAGCAGGTCGACGACCGGTGCATACCGCTCGACCACGGACGGATCGTGCTGCGCCATCACCGCCGCCGCGTACAGGAAGTAGCCGTAGTGGAAATGGTGGTCGTTGTACTCCTCGCTGCCGAAGGACGGCGTCAGCCCCACCACGCCCTTGCCCGCCGGGTCGTAGACGAAGCAGAACGCCTCCCGCTCGGCACAGCCCTGGGATTCGGTCCAGCGGGTCAGCGCCTCGTCCAGGACGGACGCCAGCCGCCCGGCCCGGTCGTCCAGCCCCAGTTGGTCGGCGACCATCAGCAGCATGGCCGTGCGCTGCAGCGCCTTGCCGCCGAAGTAGGTGTCGGCCGGCAGCTCGGGCAGCCCGGCCAGATCGGCATCCAACTGCTTGGTCAGTTCCGCCACCGCGGCCGTGTCCAGCCCGCTCAGCTCGAGCGCGGCCCGGGCCGGAGTGCGCGGAGTCCGCCAGGTGAGCTCCGGGCCGGCGCACAGTTCCAGCCTCCCGTAGATGGACGGGTAGCTGCCCAGGTCGCACACCTGATCGGAGGCCTGGTGCGGCAACCGGGCGATCGCGGTCTCACCGTCGGCGGCATAGGCCAGGGTGGTGCTGACCTGATCCTCACCGACCTCGTACCGGACCTCGGAACCGGTCACCCGGTGGCGGGCGTCGCCGGCCAGTTCGGCGGGCTCGCGTCCCTCGGGCACTGGCCAGAACACCACCGAGCCCGCGGCCGCGACCTCGACCGAAGTCCCATCCAGGGTCGCGTCGGTGGTGGCCAGGGCGTAGCGGGCAGTGCCCAGCGTGGCGACGTACAGACCGTCGCCGGCCGGTTCGAAGCCCTCCGGGATCGTCAGGGTTGCGGCGCGGGCAGCCGACCAGGTGACGAACGGCGATCCCTGCGCGATCGTGGTCTGGCCGATCAGTGAGCCCTGCCCGTCCACCTGGTCGATCACCACCACGGACGGATCGTCGCTCGACACCAGCGCCCGCTCGGCTCCGACTCCCACCACCACGTCCGCGACGTACCCGCCGGCGATGGTGTCGGCCGTTGCGGTCACGACCGGCAGGCCGAGGCCGAACCCGTCCGGGGTCAGCGCGAAGCTGAGCGGCAGCGGGAACACCGGCTGCGGTTCATCGCCGAAGACCAGCCCCGAATACCACCGGTTGGTGGGCGGGGTCAGCCCAGCGGCCAGCCGGGTGGCCGGAAGCTCCTTGACCGTGCGCTGCGTGAGGCCGTCGACGAGCGGCCCGACGGTCTCGTCGCCCAGCACCGAGACCGCGGACGCCCGGCTCCCTCCCGGCAGCGGATGGCCAGGGCCGACGCAGCCGGTGACCAGCAGGCCCAGGAGGAGCGCAACCACCAGCCAGTGCCGGATCGGCGACCGGCGGGACGGCCGGTTCCCACCCCGTCGACCACGACCAGCGCCACGCAATGGGGAGTGCCTGCCACCGGTTCCCCAACCGGGATCCCGCTGCCTGAGGTTCGGGCCTGCGCGGTCACGGGCTCGATACGCGGAATGAGGACGGAGGTGATTCATCGCAGTCCGATCTTGATGAGGAAGTCGGTGACCAGATCGCTCACCCCGGCCAATGGGCCGGAGTCGACCAGGTCGACCGAGACGGTCACCGGGGCGCCGGGGTTGGTGAGCGATGCCGAAGCACCGACGAGTTCGGCCGAGGAGATCCGCAGCTTGCTGATCGTCCCGCTCTCGCCGGTCTCGGCGGTGATGGTCTCCACCGTGCCATCGAGGATCTCGCCGTCCGGCAGCAGGATCCTGGCGGCCGTGCCGGACACCACCCGCGCGTAGTCCCGCGGGAGTAGCCGGAAGGAGGCCGAGACCGATCGGTTGCCGGCCGCGGTGATCTCGGCCAGCCCGGCACCGGCCGGAACCGAGTTGCCGACGCGCGCGTTCAACGCGCTGATCTCGCCGGCCACCACCGCGTAGTAGGTGATGGTGCCGCGCTTGGCGTCGATCGCGTAGGCGTCGGTGTCGTCGATCTCGAGACCGTTGGCCAGGTCCTCCTTGAGCTGCAGGCTCTGGACGGTGAACAGCCGCTGACCCGGCTGGACCTCCTCGCCCGGTTCGACGTACTGACCGATCACGGTGCCTGCGTGGTCGGCGCCGACGGTGTAGACGTCGGCGGTCACCTGGCCGGTGAAGCTGGTGATCCGGTTCTGGCGCTGGTTGAACACCAGCGTGAGGGCGCCGACGAGCAGGACGACGCCGAGGACTCCGACGAACAGTCGCAGCCGGTTCTCCCAGGTCATGACGGGTCTCCAATCAGTTGGGCAGCCGAGCGGGAAGCCAGGCTGCCGGCCACGGCGGGGACGAGATCGCGGGCGCGCTCGCGCACCACCTGGTCCAGCGGCGGTTCGATGACCGCCGGTTCCGCCTCAGGGGGCTCGGGCGATGCGGATGCCGTCCGTCCCTCACGAAGCGCCACCAGCAGAAGGACGCCGAGAGCCACGGTGTTGGTCAGGTTCCAGCCGGTGGCCAACGAGAGCTGGGCGTTGTTCAGGTCACGCCAGATCGCCACCACCGAGGTCAGCGCCAGGAACACGAACAGGTACACCTGGGGCCGGATGAAGTTGAACGGCGAGGTCCGGGTGCCCTGGGCTCCGGTGACGTGCCACTTCTGCTCCTTGCCCGAGAACGCGTTGATCAGCGCCTGGTGGTAGATCGGGAAGGAGGCGGTCGCCAGCATCAGCACCTCCCAGCGGAACGAGCCGAGGGTGTAGAAGGCCAGCAGGATCTGCATGAAGTAGAACCCGGCGTAGAACAGCAGCCAGCTGGCGAAGGTCGTCCCCAGCACCACCGGACGCAGGTCGAAGTAGATCTCCAGCGCCGGCACCAGCAGCAGCAACCCCGGGGCGATCCCGGTGAGGTAGTGGGTGGCGGTGACGAAGTACATCAGCCGCTGGTCGAGGGTGAGCGGGTGCTTGGGGTTCAGCGGGTTGTGGGTGAACAGGATCTCGAAGCCACCGGTCGCCCAGCGCAACTGCTGCTTGGTGTAGCCCTCAATCGTCTCCGGGGCGTCGCCCACGGCCAGCACGTCGGGGATGTAGATGCTGCGCCAGCCGCGCTCGTGCAGCATCAGGGAGGTCCACACGTCCTCGGACTTGGAGTCGGTGTAGATCCCGCCCACGTCGTCGATCGCGGCCCGCCGGAACACCACATTGGTGCCGACGCAGAAGGCGGCGTTGAAGTGGTTCCGTCCGGGCTGGACGAACTTGTAGAAGACGGTCTGCATGTAGCCCGCGCCGCGGGCGATCAGGCTGTGCAGGTTGCCGTAGCTCTGCGGGGTCTGGACGAAGGCGACGTTCGGGTCGATGAAGAAGGGAAGCGTCTGGTACAGGAACTCCGGCTCCGGCACGAAGTCGGCGTCGAAGATGCAGAAGTAGTCGCTCTTGACGACGCTCAGCGCGTGGTTGACATTGCCGGCCTTGGCGCCGCCGGAGGAGAGCCGGCGGATGTACTGGACGCCGATCCCGGCGGCCATCTCGCGCACCTCGTCGGAGCGGCCGTCGTCCAGGATCCACGTGGTGTGCTCGCCCCACAGGTCGCGGGCGGCGACGGCGGTGCGGCGGATCACCTCGAGCGGCTCGCCGTAGCAGGTGATGAAGACGGCCACGCTGGCCGACCCGCCGTCCAGCCGCAGCGGCCAGTCGGGCTGCGGGCGGTGGCCGGCGGTCGGGGTGTGCTCCCCGAACAGCGAGCGCTGCGCGGCGTAGTAGGCCTCGTCGCGCGGCGACTTGGCGCCGGCCAGGATCGTCCACATCGCCAGCAGGGCGTGGACGATCAGGATCGCCTCGGCTCCGATCACCAGGACGTAGGGCAGCCAGTCACCCCGGTTGGCCGGGTTCAGTAGGAAGGTGGCGTAGGCGATGATGCCGAGGGTCGCGATCAGCGACAACAGCACCATGACCGGTGAGTAGGGATTACGGGTGAGTTCTCGTCGGCGATCCGGGCTGGAACCGTCGACCTGGGCCAGATCATGGACTGGCATCTGCGTCTCCTCGTGCCGGGACGCGTGGGACGCCCGCAGGGGGAATCCCGGCGCGTCTCTGCTTTTCGGCGACGGGGACCGGAAACGGCAATGCTCCCGCATCGGACCCCGTCGTGGAGCCGTGCGACGTGCGCACGACCCGTTGAACGCAGCCCCCCATGGGGAGCCACCCGGCCACGTCAGTGGTCCGCACCGGCGAATCGCGACCCACCGGTGGTTCCACGGTAGGCGGCCGACGTTACGAACGGGAGAACAGAAGGCGGCAGAGGCCGGTAGGGTTGCCCCGCGGGCATCCGAATTGCCTAGCCGCGCGGCGATACCCAGCCTGCTCACGGGCCCGGGCTTCGGTGTCCACATGACGGGACGCGGCCGTCCTCAACAATCTTTGCCCATTTATGTGGTAATTGCTGTGTTTGTGTGGCCTTCTGTCGTACTATTGCCGCATGCCCGACGCTGTGCTGGAAGACCGGCTACTACCCCACGAACGACACCTGCGCATTCTCGAGCAGGCCCGGAGCCGATCCAAAGTCGAGGTCTCCGCGCTGGCCGAGGAACTCGAGGTGACCACCGAGACGATCCGGCGCGACCTGGCGATCCTCGAACGGCAGGGCCAGTTGCGCCGCGTCCATGGCGGGGCGGTGCACGTGCAGCGGCTGGGCTACGAGCCTTCGGTCGACACCCGCCGCGGTCAGCACGCCGCCCAGAAGTCACGGATCGGTCGCGCGGCCCGGGAGTTCCTGCCCGACGGCGGCTCGATCCTGATCGACGGCGGCACCACCACCCTCGAACTGGTTCGCCACCTTCCCTCCGACGCGCGGATCACCGCCATCACCAACTCGCTGCAGGCCGCGACGCTGCTGGCCGAACTCCCCCAGGTGGAACTGCTGCTGCTCGGTGGCCGGCTGCGCGAGGTGACGGGCGCCGCGGTCGGCCCCTGGCCGGTCTCCGCGCTGGCCGAGTTGCGGGTGGACGTGGCCTTCATGGGCACCAACGGCATCACCCCGGAGACCGGCCTCACCACCCCCGATCAGGCCGAGGCCGAAGTGAAGCGGGCGATGGTCGCGGCGGCCGGACGGGTGGTCTGCCTGGCGGACCACACCAAGGTCGGCCTCACCCAGCTGTGCCGTTTCGCCCGGCTGGGCGAAATCGACGCTATCGTCACCGACACCGGCCTCGAGGACAGCCTGGCCGACGAGTTGGCCACCGCCGGACCGGAGGTAATCCGAGCATGATCGTCACCCTCACCCCCAATCCCAGCGTCGACCGGACGGTCACCATCGCCGCCTTCGAGCGCGGCGGCATCATGCGCGCCTTCGAGACCCGGGAGGATCCGGGCGGCAAGGGGCTCAACGTCAGCCGGGCGCTGGCGCTGCACGGCACTCCGACCACCGCCGTCCTGCCGGTCGGGGGCCTCTACGGACGGCTGATGCTCGACCTGCTGGCCCCGCTCGAGGTCGAGGTGCGGCCGGTCCGCATCGGAGCCGCCATCCGCGCCAACATCGCGATCGTGGAGCCGGACGGCACCACCAGCAAGGTCAACGAACAGGGCCCGCTCCTCTCCCCCGCCGAACTGGCCGAGTTGCGTGCCACCGTCCGCGTGGCCAGCGCCGACGCCGGCTGGGTGGTGTGCTGCGGCTCGCTGCCGCCGGAGGTGCCCGACGACTTCTACGCCGAGCTGGTTCGCAATTGCCGCGCGGACGGGCTCAAGGTCGCGGTGGACTCCTCCGGCGCGCCGCTGATCGCCGCCCTCGCGGCCCATCCCGACCTCATCAAGCCCAATCGGGTCGAACTCGCCGAGGCGGTCGGACGAGAGTTGCCCACGGTGGGCGCGGTGGTGACCGCCGCGCAGGAACTGGTCGCCCAGGGTGTCGGCGCGGTGGTGATCAGCCTCGGACGCGACGGGGCGCTGCTCGTCGACGCCGACCAGGTCATCCAGGCCACGGCGCACGTCACCCATCCGGTGTCCACCGTGGGGGCGGGCGATTCCCTGCTGGCCGGCTACCTGCACGCGATCTCCACCGGGGCCGACGGCGCGACGGCGCTGCGCACGGCCGTCGCCTTCGGTGCCGCCGCGGTCGCCCTACCGGGTAGCGAGATGCCAGGCCCCGAGCAGGTGGCGGCCGCCTCCGTCCGGTTCGTCGAGCCCGACCCGGATCGCCCCCTGGACGACTGATCGGCTCAGTAGTCGAGCACCTCGGCGGCCGTCCAGCTCGGCGCGCGCAGGCCCGCCGGCCGATAGCCGTAATGCTGCGCTCCGCCGGCCGAGCCGCATACCTCGGCCTTGTGCCGGACCACCTGCCGCATCGCGTCCAGCGCGGGTGGGTAGATGTCGTGGGGTTCTCGCTGCTTCGGATCGGTGAGCACCTCGCGGAGCGCGACGAAGTAGGCCGACTTCATGTCTGCCGAGATGTTCACCTTCGCGATGCCGCGCCGCACCGCCTCCGACACTTCGGCATCACGGGCGCCCGATCCCCCGTGGAGCACGAGCGGCACGTCGACCGCCTCCCGGATCTGCGACACCAGGTCGAGCTTGAGCTCGGGCTCCACGCCCGGAGGGTAGACCCCGTGCGCCGTTCCCACCGCGATCGCGAGGTAGTCGACATCGGTGGCGGCCACGAACGCCGCCGCCTCCTCGGGAGTGGTGTAGGAGAAGTCCTTCATCTCCGCGGCGCTCTTGGGGTCGCGCGGGCCGATGGTCCCGATCTCCGCCTCGACCGAGACCCCGACGCTGTGGGCAGCCTCCACCACCTTGCGCGTCAGCGCCACGTTCTGCTCGTACGGAAGGAGCGAGCCGTCGATCATGACCGACGAGAACCCGAGCCGGATGGCGCCCACCACCTGGGCGAAGGTCGAGCCGTGATCGAGTTGGATGGCGACCGGCACCGAGGCTCCCGCCGCGAGTTCGCGCGCGGACGACAGGAACGCGTCCCCCACCAGCGCCCACTCGGCGGGGTGGATGGAGACGATCACGGGTGATTCGGCGGCCTCACACTCGGCCACCAGGGCGGCGAGCATGCCGTAATCGGAGATATTGAAGGCCGGAACCGCGAACCCGTGCCGGTAGGCCGTCCCGACGACCTCGGCGCCACTCATCAACATGAAAATGTACCTCTCGCTACGCTAACAACAACGGAATCCATCAACTCTTCACCGCGCCGGCGGTCATACCACTCACGAACTGCCGCTGGAAGAGGAGGAACAGGATCAGCACGGGAATACTGCCCAGCACGCTCATCGCCATCATTTCGCTCCATTCGAAGGAATGCTCGCCCATGAGCAACTGGATTCCAACGGGAACAGTTCGGTTCGCTCGATTCTGCGTCAGCGTGAGCGCAAAGAGATATTCGTTCCAGGCCACCATGAAGGTGTAGGCGCCGACCGAGACTATGCCCGGGCGAGCCACCGGTACCAACACCTGCCAGAGGGCGCGGAAACTGCCGCCGCCGTCGATCTCCACCGCTTCGTCGAGCTCACGGGGAATGGTGTTGAAGTAGCCGGTCATCATCAGGATCGCGTAGGGAATCGTCGCCACCATGTAGGTGAACACCAGCGCCCACAGCGTGTCGTAGAGCCGCAGCCAGACCACCAGGCCGAAGTACGGGATCAGCAGCGTGATGGGTGGCACCGCCTGGATGGAGATGATGACCGCGTTCAGGGAGCGCTTGAACGGGAAGTCGAACCGGCTGAGCGCGAAACCCGCCATGATGCCCGCGAAGAGGGTGAGCAGCACCACGCCGCCGGCGACAACGTAGCTGTTGATGAAGAAGCGCACCTTGCCGGGATCGGTGAGGATCTTCACGTAGGCGTCCAGCGTGAACGTCTCCGGAATGAAGGTCGGCGGGTAGGCGAAGATCTCCGTGTTCGGCTTGAACGAGTTGATGAGCATCCACAGCGCGGGCCCACCGGCGAACAGCGCGCCCGCCGTCAGCCCGAGCAACAGCCCGATCCGCAGAAGGAGGCGTCGCCGAGGAACGTTCTGACTGACCTGGAGTGTCATGTCAATCCCTTCCCTTCTGCTGGCGGACATAGGCCAGGGCCACGATCATCGAGACGACGAACAGCACCACGCCGCTCGCCGCGGCCACCGAGAACTGGTGCTTGGAGAACGCGAGTTTGTAGGTGTAGGTCGCGATGGTCTCGGTTGCGTTCAGCGGCCCACCGCCGGTTGCCAGCCAGACGATGGAGAAATGCTGGATGTTCCAGATGAAATCCAGCATGGCCATGGCGACGATAATGGGCTTGAGTTGCGGAAGGGTGATGTGGAAGAACCGATTCCAGGGGCCGGCTCCGTCTATCTGAGCCGCCTCGTACAGCTCACCGGGAATGCCCTGGAGGCCCGCCAGCAGGCTCACCATGAAGAACGGATAGCCAGCCCACACATTGATGAAGATCACCGTGAACAACGCCAGGCTGGGATTCGAGAACCATTCGACGCGGTCACCGAGGATATTGAATGTCCGCAGCAGATAGTTGACCACGCCGCTGGGGTTCAGCAACAACTGCCAGAGGATCACGACGATGGAGGCGGTGAACACCCAGGGCACGATGAACGCCGCCCGGAAGAGAGCCGAAAGCCAGCGCGGGACGAGGCCGCTGTTCAGCATCAACGCGAAGACCATGCCGAGAATCAGATGGAAGGCCACCGAGGCCACCGTGAAGATCAGCGTGTTGCCGATCGCCTTGCGGAACACCGGGTCCGACAACAGCTGAACGAAGTTGTCCAGGCCGACGAACTCCGAATCCTTCACCATCACGACGTTGCTGAGCATCGAGTAGATGAAGACCATGACGACCGGGGTCGCCATCATCACCGCCATCACCAGGATGGTCGGGGACATGTACGAGTAGGCAGCCAGGTTGCCTCTGAGCCGGGGCGACAGCCGTCGCTTCGGCTTGTTCGGCGCGAGCTCTGCACTCGGGCGAGCGTTGCTTACTTGCATCGGAGCCTCACAGGTGGCCGGTCACTTTGGAAGAGCCAGCCGTGGCGCGGCATCCAGGCGCCGCGCCACGGCAGACTCGTACTATCGATCAATCACCCAAGCACGCCGGACCAGTACTCCTGGAGCGATGCCTGCGTCTGCTCCACTGTGGCCTCACCCTGGAGCAGCCGCACCAGGTTCTCATTGAGGTTCCGGTTCAGATCGAGCGCCTGCGGAAGGCCCTCGAGTTCGGTGACGAACTCGCTCTCCTGGTACACCTTGAAGGCCAGTTCGTACAGCGGATCGCCGTCGACGTACCCCGGAACCGAGTCCACACTGCCCGGGAAGCCGGTCGCCGCGGTCGCCAGTTCGGAGTTGATGTCGGTCGACATGACGTACTGGATCAGCTTCCAGGCCTCGGCCTTGTGCTCGCTGTTCTCGGCGATGCCCATGCCCCAGCTGGCGCCGGCGAGGCCGCGCTTGCCGGTGAACCCGTCCTCGGTCGGAACGAAGCCGATCGTGAAGTTGAGGTCGGGGTTCGACTCGCGGATCCCACCGATGTGGGCCAGCGAACCGTTCATCATGGCGTTCCGGCCGGCCGTGAACTCCTCGACCTTCTGCTGCTCGGCCTGCGTGAACGCGCCGGGCGTGATGAAGCCGCCGTCGTACTGCGCCTTCAGGAACTCAAGCCACTTGGCGATCTCCGGGGTCTGGAAGTTGGGCTTGCGGTCCTTCAGGAACCGGCCGCCCGACGCCCACAGCCAGGCCTGCGAATCGAATCCCGCCGGGGACTGGACGTTGATCGGCAGCGACCAGGCGAAGATGTTCTTGTCCGGGTCGGTGACCGCCTTGGCCGCGGCCTCGAACTCCGACCGGGTGTCCGGCAGTTCCGTGACTCCCGCGGCGTTCAGCAGATCGCTGTTGTAGTACATGGGGTAGGCGAAGTTGAGCGCCCGCACCATGTAGGTCGCTCCGTCGATCTGGTCATTGCTGACCAGCTGGGCCGGGTCGAAGCCCGCATCGTCCATGAGGGTGCTCAGGTTGGTGATCGCCCCCTGGGTCTTCAGGTCGTAGACGCTGGCGCCGTTGATCGCGACGATGTCGGCGAGCGTGCCCGCGGCCGCCGCAGCGGTCTGCAGATCGACGGTGGCCGAGTAGGGGTTGGAGATCAGGTTGACCTTGATCCCGGGGTTCGCCTCCTCGAAGCGATCCATCAGCCCCCGCATCATGCCCGGGGGCAGTTCCACCTCCCACCACTGGCTGAAGTCGAGCGTGATCTCCTCGCCTCCGCCCGGGGTCTGACCCGGGGTGCTGGCGTCCCCGCCGGAGCCGGACGAGCAACCCGCCAAAGCGAGGGTTGCCGCCAGCCCGAAAGCGGCGACTTTGGCAAGCATGCGCTGCATGATTCATCTCCTCCTCGAGAACGGAAAGCCGTGTCATCGCGCAAGCATCTGAGCCCACGAGATCCGATCCATGGCCTGTTCAGACCCTATACGATAGATAACGAAAGCGGCAAGCTTCGTATCCATATCGTTACGGGATGCTCGGGGACGCAGCCGGACAGCCGGCCCCGGCCCGTCGATGGCGTCCGGAGAAGCGCCGGCCGGACCCACGTAGACCAGCCGTCACATCCCCACGTTGAGCCGGCACTACACCTCGCTCGGATTGCCTGCCCACAAGGAACCCCGGCCGTCACCCGAAGCCGGCCTGATCGCGGAACCGATCCGCCCACGGACAACGAGGAACCGGGCTTGGAGGCCTCGAGCCGATCGGACTCGAGGGCGGCGCTCAGACGACGATGAGCTCGGCGCCGGTGGCGCGGATGGCCGCGCGGAGTTCCTCGGGCATGCCGTCGTCGGTGACAACCGTGTTGAAGTCCGCGACGTTCATGACCTTGTGCCGGTCGTAGCTCGCCCACTTCGAGGAATCCGCGAGCAGCACCCGGCGGCGGGCCACCGCGGCGAGCGTCCGCTTGGATTCCGCGATGTCCAGCGATCCCTCGACGACGTCCTGATCGGAGTCGATGGCACCGGCCCCGAGGAAGGCAACGTGCCCGATCTCCCCCTCGATCCCCTGCTGGCGCGGCGACCCGACCGTCGCCATGATGCGGGAGACCGTGCGCCCCCCGAGAAGACGCACCTGTATGCCGTCGACATCCATCAGCGCGAGGGCGATGTTGATGCCGGGGGTGAACACCACGAGGTCGTTGCTGGCGGACAGCAGACGCGCCAGTTCGAAGACCGTCGAGCCCGAATCCAGAACCACCGTCATCCCGTCGGTGACCATCCTGGCCGCTGCCGCGGCGATGCGCTGCTTCGCCTCCACGTTCTGGCTCGACCGGGCGTCGAATCCCATGAGCGGCGTCTCGGACATCGTCACCCCGCCGTGCACCCGGGCGACCCGGCCCTGCTTCTCCAGAGCGTCGAAGTCCCCCCGGATCGTCACGTCGGAGACCCCGAGCATGGCCGCCAGATCGCGGGTGAGCACCGTGCCTTGCTCGAAGACCGCCGTCAGGATGGCGGCACGACGCTGGGATGCATGCACGCCCGACATGCTACTCAACATGACCCGCCTGGTGCGGAAGATATGCGCGCCGATTACGCAGGATGCTCACTTCCGCTCGCGCCCGGGACCGGGCCGGAAGGCCTGGACGATCCGCTGCCGGACGGACAGGAGTCTCACTCCGCTGCTGCGTCGGAGAGCCGTCGGCCGGCCCGATCCATGTCGGCCGTCGAACCCGGTGACACCCGGATCCGCTCCGCGCCGGGCATCAGACTCGGCTCCGTCCACCAGCCGCAGGCCGTTCCCACCATCGCCGCGCAGCCCCGGGTGGCGGTCTCCTGAACCACCGAGACCTCGATCGGCCGCGTCGCCAGGGCAGCCTTGCCCGCGCGCCAGCGAGGCGAGCGCAGGCCGCCCCCGGTCAGCACCCTGACCCCCTGGGCCCCGGTGACCTCGCGCACCAGGGCCTCGCCACGTTGGGCCAGCAGAACATAGAGATCGACGAGTTCGCCCCACATGGCAGCGTCGTAGTCGACGTCGAGCGGTCGGCCCGCCTCCAGGCGCAGGGACATCTCGTCCTTCATGCGCAGCGGGACGGCGGGAGCGGGTGCCAGGCGGTCGAGTTCCTCGCGGGTGACCTCCGCCCGGTCGAGGAAGGCCCGCATGGCCAGCCCGGGGCGCATGCGCTCCCAGACGACCAGGAGGTCACCCGTCGGGGGCCACATCTCGACGCTCACGTAGGGATCGCTCGCGAGCAGGTCGGCCACCCTCGAACGCACCTCCGCGGGACCGGCCTGCTGCATCACGGCGATGATGGCCTCGCCGGTGCCCATCGAGTCGGCGACCTCGTCCGAGGTGATGCCCGCCCCCACCGCGGCCACCGGATGGTCGTGGCCGGCGATCATCACCGGCGCTCCCTCGGCTATCCCCAGCCGGGCCGCGAGGTCACCCGTTGCCGGGCTCCAGGCCCCCGGGTGCCGTACCGGTGGGGGGACGACGCGCGCCAGCCCGGCCGCCGCCCACACCTGGTGGAGATAGCTCCGGTCATGGATGTCGTAGACACCGCCGGTCGTCGCCAGCCCGGCCTCGTTCCAGACCTCTCCGGTCAGCTGCCACGCCAGCGCGCCACAGATACCGAGGAAGGTGCCTTCCGGGACGGTCACCCCCGAACGGGCCAGGTGGCCGAGCTTGGCGACGGTGGAGGCGATCCGGAGGTGACCCCCGGTGCGCTCCCGCAGCTCGGACGGGCGCCACCTGCGTTCGAGGTCCTCGACGACCTCCGCCCCACGCGAGTCGTACCAGGACGGAAAGGCGAGGTCGGCCAGGGCGCCCGCCGACAGCACGGTTCCGACCTCGCCCATGGAGGTCATGGCGACGCCGACAGCGCTGCGATTCGGCCACCGCAGGGCGGCGATCGCGCGCTGGGCGGCGTCGAGCATGCCGCCGACCAGGAAGTCGTCCCCCTCCGGGCCTGAGAACAGCGGCGTCGGGAGGGCGGTGCTGGCCACGAGCGCACCATCGCGACCGTAGGCGGCGGCCTTGATCCGGGAGCTTCCGAAGTCCACGCCAACGACCACCTGCTCACCCGAATCGCGGCCCGGAGAGCTAGTCATGGCAGTTAAACGAAATGAAACCAAACCCATTACCATGCATTCTGTTATGATACCTCACGTGCGTCGGCCATACACCAGGGCCAGGGAGGGCGCCTGCCTTCACCCGCACCAGTACCAGAAAGGCAGCCTCATGACACTGTGCACTCTCCGCGAGGTGCTCGATCACGCCCGGCGCGGCGGCTACGGCGTCGGCGCATTCAACGTGACCGACATCGAACAGGTCGAGGCAGTCCTTGACGCGGCACGGCGCACGCAGTCCCCGGTCATCGTCCAGACGATCGCCGGTGCCTCCGCCTTCGCCTCCGACGAGCTGTACTGGGATCTGCTGCTGCGCACGGTCGACCACTACCCGGACGTCCCCGTGGTGGTGCACCTGGACCACGGGCCGGACGCCGAGACCTGCCTGCGCGCGATCGAGGCGGGATTCTCCAGCGTCATGATCGACGGCAGCCTCGATCCGGTCACCCACCAGCCGACCACCTTCGACGAGAACATCGCGGTCACCCGCCAGGTGGTGGAGTACGCGCACGCCCGGGGAGTCTCGGTCGAGGGCGAACTGGGCACCATCGGCGGTTCGAAGGACGGCGCCACCCACGCCGAGATCATCCTGGCCGACCCCGACGAGGCGGCGGAGTTCGTCGCGCGCACCGGCGTCGATGCGCTGGCCGTGGCGATCGGCACCTCGCACGGGGCCTACAAGTTCACCAGCCCGCCGGATTCCACCGTCCTGCACATGGATCTCATCGTCGAGATCGCCGAACGCATCCCGGACACCCACCTGGTGATGCACGGCTCGTCCTCGCTCCCCGCGCACCTGCGCGAGATCATCAACGCGCACGGCGGCAACCTCCCGGAATCCTGGGGTGTGCCCGAGGACGAGAAGGCGCGCTCGACCAAGCTGGGCGTGACCAAGATCAACCAGGGCATGGATTCCCACATGGCCTACGCGGCGGCCATGCGCGCGGCGCTGGCCTCGGATCCGCTGGCCGCCGACCCCGCGCCGGCCGCGAGCGCCGGACGGGCGGCGATGTCGGAGATCATCGCCGAGCGAATGGAGGTCTTCGGGCAGGCCGGTCGAGCCCGGGACTACACCGCCACCGCCTTCCGGTCCCCGGCTGCCGGCACCATCGCCTGAGTCGCCCACCGCGACAGGCACCCCGCCACCGGCGTGATGGTCGGGCTGAGCGCCAGGAGGCCCCGTCACCGCGATCGGTGGCGGGGCCTCCTGCCTCCCACTGGCTACGGCTCGACGGTCACCTTGATCGCCTTGCCGGCAGCCACGATCTCGAAGGCCTCCAGCGCGCGCTCCAGCGGCAGGTGGACGGTGATCAGGTCCTTCACCGGCACCACCCCGGAGGCGATGTACTCCAGCGCCTGGCGGTTGTGTTCGGGAGCTGAGCCGTTGGCGCCGTGGATGTGCAACTGGCGGTAGTGCACCAGGTTGGAATCGCAGCTGATGGTCGGATTGGTCTTCGGCAGGCCGCCGAAGAACGAGATCCGCCCATTCCGGGCAGCCATCGCGATCGCCTGTTCCTGGGTGACGTTGGCGGCCGTCGCCGTGATCACCACGTCGGCGCCCCGGCCATCGGTCAGTCGCATCACCTCGGCCACAACATCGGTCGTGGCCGCGTTGATGGTCACCTCCGGCTGCACGGCAGCCGCCGACATCTCCAGCCGTTCGGCGTTGACGTCGACCAGGATGATCCGCCCGGCACCGTGGACGCCTCGGGCGATCCGGGTGTGGATGCACCCGATCGGCCCCGCGCCGAAGATCACCACGGTGTCCCCCGCCTCGATCCCGAGCAACTGCTGGGCATTGATCGCGCAGGCGAAGGGCTCGGCGGCCGACGCCTCGTCGAAGCCGACGCCTTCGGGAATCCGGTTGAGCCCGTCCACCTTCAGCACCGCGTGCGGGACGACCATGTACTCCGCGAACCCGCCGTCGTACTGGTAGCCCATCGAGGTCTGGTTGGCGCAGACCGCCATCCAGCCCTTGCGGCACTCGTGACACTCCCCGCAGGGGATGGCGGCGATCACCTGCGCCCGGTCGCCCACCGACCAGCCGGCCACGTTCGCGCCGACCTCGGCCACCTCGCCGGCCACCTCGTGACCCAGCACCCGGGGTGGGGTGAGGTTCTGGTGACCGTTGTGGAAGAGCTTCACGTCCGTGCCGCAGGTGGAGCAGTTGCGGACGCGAAGCAGCACCTCGTCGTCGGTGATCTCGGGGATCGGGGCGTCCTCGATCCGGACGTCGCCGGGAGCGTAGAACCGCAGAACCTTCATCTCAGCCCTCCCCGCCCGGATTCAGCAGCCGGAGCACCTCGTCCACCGAACCGGTGGTACGCAGGCGTTCGGCGGCATCGGCTTCCATCAGCTGTTCGGCCAGCGCCGCCAGGATCTCCAGGTGGTCGTCGGCCGCCGAGGCGATCGGGATGCAGACCTTGACCTCATTGCCATCCCAGTCGATGCCGTCCGGGAACTGCAGGAACCCCAGCGCGGGCGCCTTGATGAAACCGCGCGACTCGTTGGTGCCGTGCGGGATCGCCACCCCCTCGCCGACATAGGTCGACACCTGCAGTTCCCGGGCGAACATGCCGTCGATGTACTCCGGGGCCACCGCCCCGGCCTCGATCAGCACCTGGCCGCACAGCCGGATGGCTTCGTCCTTGGCGACGGATGCCAGCCCGAGGCGCACCGAGCCCGGCGCGAGGATCGAGTCGTGGGACATCTGTGTTCTCCGTTCTGGGTCAGTCACGTCAGCTGTTCACCGGCGCGCCGTTGGCCTGCCTGATCATCTCGACCACTTCGTCATACTTCGGGCTGCCGATGAAATTGTCCACCGCGACGTGCACCGCCGAGGGGGTCGGCTGGCTGGCCCGGTCGAGCAGATCCTTGTGGGTCACCACCACGTCGAAGGTGTCCTCGAGGTTGGCGATGGCCTTGTTCACCACCGTGACGTCGGCGTAGCCGGCATCCTTGATCTTCTTGCGCAGCACCGAGGCGCCCATGGCGGACGAGCCCATGCCGGCATCGCAGGCGAAGACGATGGAGGTGATCGGACCGCTCGCGGCACCGGCTGACAGCAGGCCCGACAGCGCGTCGGAGCTCTTGCCCTTGTTCGCCTCGGTCTGGCTGATCGCGGCGCTGAACTTCTCATCGTTGGCCGCCTCGGCAGCGAGGTCGCGCTTGCGCGACGCCCGCAGGATGACGGCGGCGATCAGGAAGCTCACCGCGGCCGACAGGACGACGGACGCCAGCACGGCGAAGTAGGCTCCCGGCGCAATCTGGGCGACCACCGCGAGGATGCTCCCCGGAGCCGCCGGCGCCCGGAGCGCGCCGCCCAGCAACATGTTGGTGGTGACGCCGGTCATGCCGCCGCCGATCAGGGCCAGGATGAGGGCCGGCTTCATCAGCGCGTAGGGGAAGTAGACCTCGTGGATGCCACCGATGAACTGGATGAACGCGGCGCCCGGGGCCGATGCCCTGGCGGCGCCGATCCCGAAGACGGTGAAGGCCAGCAGCAGGCCGACACCCGGGCCGGGGTTGGCCTCCAGCAGGAACAGGATCGACTTGCCGGTCGCCGATGCCTCCTGGGTGCCCAGCGGGGTCAGCACGCCGTGGTTGATGGCGTTGTTGAGGAAGAAGACCTTGGCCGGCTCGATGATGATGCTCGCGACCGGCAGCAGGTGGCTGTCGACCAGGAACTGCACCGCGGAGCTCAGCACGTTCATGATGCCGTTCACGATCCAGGCCAGCGGGTAGAACCCGATGATCGCCAGCACGAAGCCCCAGATGCCGGCCGAGAACATGTTGACCAGCATCTCCAGGCCGGCCTTGATCTTGTCCTCCCACAGCCGGTCGAGCCACCTCATGCTGTACGCCGCGAGCGGAGCCATGATCATCGCGCCGATGAACATGTGCACCTGGCCGAGTTCCTTGCTGCCGGCCGGCAGGGACGCGTTGAACTGCGCGATGAGCAGGTCGGAGCCGGCGATCACGCCGAAGGTGCCGATCGCCGCCACGACAGCGCCCCGCACGCCGTAGACCATGTGCCCGCCGGTGTAGGCGATCAGGATCGGGAGCAGGTAGTGAATGAACGGACCCACGATCGTCGCGAGGTCCGCGTTGGGGGTGAAGCCATCACCGATGAAGAACATCGTGAAGATGCCCCACGCGATGAGCGCAGGGAGGTTGGGCATGATCATGCCCGACAAGAAGGTGCCGAACTTCTGTACCGCTACTCGGGCCGAACCCTTCGGCGCCGTGACTTCCGTAGTCATGTGAATCCCCTAGACGTCGTTGCCAACTGGGAACTCCGGGCGGTCGCTCGGAGTGCTAACCAGGATAAAACCACTGATTCAGACACATGTCAAGACAAAACAACATCACTACAGGCCCGAACGGGCGCCCGAGGCAACACTCAGCTCGCGCCGCAGCGCTCCGCGCCGCGATGGGACGTGCGGAGTCCACTCGAAGTGGATGGAGCCACGGACGCCGTCCGGGCTGGACGGCTCAGCGCATCAGTTCCCGGCTGAAACCGAGGAAGCGGCTGCCCTTCATGCTGACGGTGCCCTGGTCGCCGTTGACCAGCAATCCGTAGTCGGTGGCGGGAACCTGCAACTCGAAGCGCTCGCCGGTGGGCTGCTCGAAGGTGACGAAATGCTCCTCGCGGATCGGGAAGTCATCCCCGCCGGAGACCTGGATCCGTTTGTCAGCGACCCGGGCGATCGCGGTCACCTCGGGGGCGACGCTGTCCTGCCGGCGCTGGGACGCGGCCCGGATCACCTGATAGACGATCACGCCGACGACCGCCACGATGAAAAGCCCGACGAATCCTGCGAACAGGCTGAACATCGTGTCGAACCCGCTGAACATGTCCCCTGGAGCACCCATGCGCTCAGCGTAGCCGCCTCCCCCGGGAGCGGCCGGCAACCACTCGGGCTCAGAGCCAGTCGACCAGGGGGGCGATCAGCGCGTAGCCGACGAAGGCCGCGATGTCGAGCAGGATGTGGGCCACCACCAGCGGCCCCACCCGCCTGAACCGGAGGTAGAGCAGGCCGAACACCAGTCCCATGGCGAGGTTTCCGAAGAAGCCGCCGAAGCCCTGGTAGAGGTGATAGCCGGCGCGGATCACCGCGCTGCTGACGATGATCACCCACGGCTTCCAGTTCAGGCAGGCCGCTCGCGAGAAGAAGAAGCCGAGCATGACGACCTCTTCGAGAATGCCGTTCATCGCTGCCAGGCCGATCAGGACGGGCACCGTCCACCAGTTCGCGGCGAGGTTGGCCGGGGAGACCTGGGTGTTGAAGCCCATCGTCCAGGCCAGATAGTAGAAGGCCAGGCCGGGGATCCCGATCGCCGCGAAGATCGCCGCCCCCCAACCCAGGTCGAACCACGGCCGGCGCAGGTCGAAGCCGATCTGGCGGCGCTGCCCGGCCAGGTGCAGCAGGTAGAGCGCCAGCATCGCCGGAACCAGCGGGAACACGATGCCCGCGATCTGATAGGTCAGGTCGAGCCACGGCTGGTCCGGCGTGATCGACGGGTTCATCGTGGTGGTCTGCTGGTTGAGCGGCACCTCGTAGGTGAGCTTGCGGATCAGCGACAGGAGCGAATAGACCGCGGACTGGCCCAGCGAGACGCCGAGTACCAGCAGGATGTCGATGCCCGGGCGCTGCCGGCCGGGTATCGTGCCGGCCAGGCCGTCGGCACCGGTCACAGCTTGTCCTCCTGCGGCAGGCGGGAATGGGTCCGCGTGAACTCCAGCGCGTCCGCCAACTGCTGCAGGCGGGCGCCGGGATTGTCGCTGCCGTTCGTCTTCACCTCGAGCACGATCTGCCCGGTGAACTGGCGGCGGGCCAGCTCGGCGAGCACCTCGTCGGCACGCTGGTTCCCCTGCCCCGGCAGCAGGTGCTGGTCGGAGGCCCCGTCCTGACCGTCGGTGAGATGGACGTGGGCGAGCCGGTCGCCCCAGGCCTCGACCAGATCGAGCGACTGCTGCCGCGCCGTGGCGGCGTGGGAGAGGTCCAGGGTGAGATGGTCGATGTCGAGCTCGGACGGATCCCAGCTGGGCCCGTAGCCCCGCACCTCGGTGGTGCGCGGGCCTCGCCACGGGAACATGTTCTCCACGGCGAAGATCAGGCCCGTGGCATGGCTCAGCTGCCGGATCCCGGTGGTGAAGGAGGCCGCGTAGCTGCGCTGCCACCGAAACGGCGGGTGGACGACCACCACGGACGCCCCCAGCCGGTTCGCCGCAGCCGCTGAGCGCTCCAGCTTCTCCCACGGATCCGTGCCCCAGGTGCGCTGGGTCAACAGCAGGGTGGGCGCGTGGATGGAGGCGATCGGAACCTCGTAGTAGTCGCGCAGCCGCTGCAGCGCGTCGACATCGCGGGAGGTGGCGTCCATCCCCACCATGACCTCGATCGCGTCGTAGCCGAGTTCCCGGGCTATCGCGAAGGCCCGCGAACTGGATTCGGGGTACACCGAGGAGGTCGACAGCGAGATCAGTGGGTTCCGAGGCGGATGCGTCACGGCGTCCATCGTAAACACCCTCACCAGCAACCGCCGGACAAGGCCATTTCCACCGCCGATTTCGTGGATTCCGGCTCGGGTGGCGACAATGGGGCCATGCATGTCGATCACGTGACGTTCGCAGTCGGCCCCGCCGGCCTGATCGCAGAATCGCAGCGACTGGGCGACCTGCTGGGCGAGAAGTTCAAGGACGGCGGCTTTCACCCCCGCTTCGGCACCCGCAATCACATCCTGCCGCTGGCCGGCGACCGCTACATCGAGGTGGTGGAGGTGCTGGAGCACCCGGCGGCCGAGAAGGCACCCTTCGGTCAGGCCGTGCGGGCCCGCTCGGAGATGGGCGGCGGTTGGCTGGGCTGGGTGATCTCCGTCGACGATCTGGCACCGTACGAGGAGCGGCTCGACCGCCAGTCGGTGCTGGGGATGCGGCACTTCCCCGACGGGCGCAGGCTGGAATGGGAGCAGATCGGCGTCAAGGGTCTGCTGGCCGATCCGCAGTTGCCGTTCTTCATCCACTGGCTCTCCGAGCATGAGCTGCAGCCGAAGGCCCTGGAGGGCCACATCGAGCTGGTCGAACTCGAGATCGCCGGCACCCGCGGCCGGGTCGAGGACTGGCTCGGCACCGATATCGGCGAGAGCTTCGACGACGTCGCCATCAGCTTCACCTCCCCCAACGGACAGCCCGGCCTGAGCGCGGCCACCTTCCAGACTCCCAACGGGCTGGTCCGGATCTAGCAGCGGACTGTCAGCCCCGGCGGTTAGCGTTGCCGCCATGGCGAAGAACAGCAGTGCGTACCGGTGCTCCGAATGCGGCTGGACGACCCTCCGCTGGGTCGGCCGATGCGGCGAATGCCAGGCCTGGGGCAGCGTCTCGGAGGCCCTGGCGCCCACCGCCCGGGTGACCGCGAGCGCGCCGGCCGCACGCGCCGTTCCGATCAGCCAGGTTGACGCCTCCAGTACCGCCGGCATCCCGACCGGCATCGGCGAACTCGACCGCGTGCTGGGCACGGGGCTGACTCCCGGCGCTGTGGTGCTGCTGGCCGGCGAGCCCGGCGTCGGCAAGTCCACCCTCCTGCTGGAGGTTGCCGCCCGCTGGGCCGGGGCCGGCCGTTCCACGCTCTACGTCACGGCCGAGGAGTCGGCCGCCCAGGTACGGCAACGTGCCCAGCGCACCGGCGCGGTCACCGACGGGCTGTACCTGGCCGCCGAATCCGACCTGGCCACCGTGCTGGGTCATATCGAGGAACTCCGGCCCGAGCTGCTGGTGCTCGACTCCGTGCAGACCGTCGGCCTGGCCGGCGTCGAGGGAGTGCCAGGCGGGGTCACCCAGGTACGCGAGGTCACCGGCGCGCTGATCCGGGTGGCCAAGCAGCGCGCCATGCCGGTGGTGCTGATCGGCCATGTCACCAAGGACGGCAATGTCGCCGGGCCACGCACCCTGGAGCATCTGGTGGATGTTGTGCTCTCCTTCGAGGGCGACCGGCACAGCGGGTTCCGGATGATCCGCGCCAGCAAGAACCGGTACGGCCCGGCTGACGAGGTGGGCTGCTTCGAGATGAACGCCACCGGCATCCGGGAGGTTCCCGACCCGTCCGGGCTGTTCGTCTCCCGGCATACCGAGCCGGTCGCCGGCACCTGCCTGGGAATCTCGCTGGACGGCCGGCGCCCGCTGCTCACCGAGGTGCAGGCCCTGGTGGCTCCCAGCGGCGCCCCGGTGCCGCGCCGGGTGACCCACGGGATCGAGGCCGGCCGGGTCGCCATGATCCTCGCCGTCCTGCAGCGCAAGGCCGGCCTGAAGCTGCACAACCGGGAGGTCTACGTCTCCACCGTGGGCGGGGCCCGGGTGAGCGATCCGGCCACCGACCTGGCGGTGGCGGTGGCGATCGCCTCGGCCTGCGTGGAGCGTGCCTTCGACCGTCCCGTCATCGCACTGGGCGAGGTGGGCCTGTCGGGTGAGTTGCGGCGGGTGCCCGCGCTGGATCGAAGGCTGGCCGAGGCCGCCAGGCTGGGCTTCGAGGTGGCGCTGGTTCCGGCCGGCAGCGGCCAGCGCACGCCGGGCCTGCGCGTGGTCGAGGCGGCGACCGTCGCCGATGCCCTCGGCCTGCTGCAGCTGCGGCGCGCCGTGCAGCACACCACGACCCGGCTGGATCCCAGCCGTCCCCACCTGAGGGTCGTCGAAGAAGCCTGAGCCAGGCTGCTCCGGATCCGCCGGCGTTGCATCTATGCTGACGGCGACGAGAGGGAGCCATGGATCGACCCACCCGGCAGCGGCTGCTCACCCAGCTGGCCCTGCTCAGCCCAGGCACCGCGCTGCGCGACGGCCTGGACCGGATCGTCCACGGCGGTACCGGCGCGCTGATCGTCCTGGGCCGCAACGCGGCCGTCGACGCGCTGGTGACCGGCGGGTTCGCGATCGACGAGCCGCTCACCGCGCCCGGGCTGCGTGAACTGGCCAAGATGGACGGGGCGATCCTGCTCGACACCGGTCTGGAGCGCATCGTCCATGCCGGCGCCCACCTGATGCCGGATGCCGGCATCCCGACCACCGAGCACGGCACCCGGCACCGGACCGCCGACCGGGTCGCCCGGCAGGCCGGCGTCCCGGTCGTCACCGTGTCTGCGTCGATGTCGTCGATCTCCCTCTTCCTCGACACCGTCAACTATTCGCTGCAGCGGCCCGAGCAGCTGCTGTCGGAGGCCAACCAGGCGCTGGCGACGCTGGCCCGCTACCGCGATCGGCTCACCGAGGCCGCCCGCCGGCTCACCGCGCTGGAAGTGCAGGATGCGGTGACGGTGGAGGACGTGGCCATCCTCGCCCGCCGGATCGAACTGGTCCGCCGGCTCGCCACCGAGACCGACGACATCCTGATCGAACTGGGCACCGACGGCCGGCTGGTCGCCCTTCAGCTGCACGAGCTGACCGCCGGGGTCGAGGAGATCGCCGCACCGCTCTCCCGGGACTACGGCACCGGGGAATCCCGGCTGCGGCTGGAGGAGCTCTGCGACCTCACCGCCGACGAACTGCTGGACGCCGCGCTGGTGGCCCGCCGGATCCACCTCGTGCCCGGCACCCTGGACGCCCGCCTGCCCACCCGTGGCTATCGCCAGCTGGCCCAGATCGGGCGGCTGCCCTCCGGGCTGGCCGAACGCCTGGTCGAGCATTTCGGATCGCTGCAGTCGCTGCTGGGCGCCTCCAGCGCCGATCTGATGAACGTCGACGGAGTGGACTACCCGGTCGTCCGGTTGCTCCGCGACGGGCTGACCCGGCTCACCGAATCCAGCTACGCCGATCGGCTGCCCTCGTCCTGAGGCTCGTCACTTCACCAGCTGCATGACCTGTTTGGCGGTGGTCTGGCCGCCCAGGGCCACCTCGGCCACATAGGTGCCGGGCTTCAGCTTGTCCTTGTCGAGCTTGCAGCCCTCGCCGGAGCGTCGCAGCGGCCACACCAGCTGGAACTCGTGGGTCGCGCCGGGTTTGAGGGTGACCTTGTCGGCGGGCAGCCAGTCGTCGCAGTGGGCGGTGCTCCAGATCCGGTCCTTGCCCGAAACGACCTTCAGTTGGAAGGTCTTCGGCGACACGGTCAGGATGCAGGCCTGCTGCCCGCCGTTGACCAGCGAGAGCGTGAAGGTCTGCTTGGTGCTCACCTTGACCTTCTGGAAGCCGGCCACGTCGAGTTTCATGACCCCCGGATCGCAGGCGACCGGGCCGGTCGGAGTCGGGCTGGGTTTGGGGGTGGCCGCGGGAGACGTGGCGGGGGTGGAAGCCGGGGCGCTCGGGGGCGGTGTCGGCGGCGGTGAACTGGCCGGAACCGCGCTGATCGTCTGCAGCTGCGGCCAGACCCACCACCACCCCACCGCGCCGAGGGCGAGCAGGACGATCAGCACCAGGAATCGGCGGGTCCAGTAGACCCGCGGCTCTTCCGGACCGACCGGGTGGAGCAGAGATCCCATGGCAGGCAGGCTAGCCCGGCGAAGCACCGCTGCCGCGCACCCACGCCGGGCGAGCGGGCTATGGTGACCCGGTGCAGCGTCCCGAGATCGTCCAGCAGGTGATCGCCTGGTACGACGCGCATGCCCGCGACCTGCCGTGGCGGGCGGTGGACGCGACGCCCTGGGGCGTTCTGGTGAGCGAGTTCATGCTGCAGCAGACCCCGGTGGCCCGGGTGCTGGAACCCTGGCGCCAGTGGATGAGCCGCTGGCCCACCCCGGCCGCACTGGCCGGCGCCGAGCCCGGTGAGGCGGTGCGCGCCTGGGGCCGGCTGGGCTACCCCCGCCGCGCGCTACGCCTCCATGCCGCGGCCCAGGCGATCGTGAGCGACCACGGTGGCGAGGTGCCGTCCGATCCGGAGGCGCTGCGGGCACTGCCGGGTGTCGGGGAGTACACCGCCGCGGCGATCGCCAGTTTCGCCTTCGGCCAACGACATGCCGTGCTCGACACCAATGTCCGCCGGGTGCTGGCCCGGCTGGAGCTGGGCGAGGCCGGCCCCGCGAACAGCCTCACCCGGGCCGAGCGGGAGCGCGCTCAGCGCTGGCTGCCGGACGATCCGGCGACCGCCGCCCGCTGGGCGGTGGCCGCCATGGAACTCGGCGTCCAGCTCTGCACGGCGACCGCGCCCGACTGCGCCGCCTGCCCGGTGGCTCGTCACTGCCGCTGGCTGGCCGCCGGGCGTCCGGCCGGAACCGCCCCGCGCCGGGTCCAGCCCTACGCCGGAACCGACCGGCAGGCCCGGGGTGCGCTGCTGGCGGTGCTGCGCGAGACGGACGCCGCGGTCGCCCGCACGAGGCTGCTGTCGGCCTGGCGGACAGATCCCGAGCAGGCCGCGCGCGCTTTGGAGTCGTTGCTGGCCGACGGGCTGATCCGCCAGCCGGAACCCGATGAGTACGCGCTGTAGCGAACAGCACCCAACCCGACCGGAGGCCGCGGAGCGGGGTGGGATCGCCGAATCACGTAGCGCGGGAAGTCTGGAATAGCCTTGGGCTGACGTGAGGAGCAGGGTGGATCAGATCTCGAAGGCCGGCCGGTATGCCGGTGGGGCGCCGGTGGCTGAAGCGGTCAGGTCGGGTTTCGTCGAGAGCCGCCACCACGGCTCGGTGGCGATCCTCGACGGCACCGGCAGTCTCGTGGCGAGCGCGGGCGATCCTCACGGCGTGGTCTTCCCGCGCTCCTCGAACAAGCTCATGCAGGCGGCCGCCATGCTGCGGGCCGGCTTCGCGCCGTCGGACGACGCCGAGCTGGCGCTCGCCGCGGCCAGCCATCACGGCGAGCCGATGCACGTCGCAGGAGTGCTCGCGATGCTCGACCGCGCCGGGCTGGACGTGGCGGCGCTGGCCTGCCCCGCCGACCTGCCGCTGAACGAGGACGCGCGCCGCCAGGTGGCCTCACCGGCCCCGGTGTTCATGAACTGCTCGGGCAAGCACGCCGGCATGCTGCTCACCTGCCTGGCCGCCGGCTGGCCCATCGCGGACTACGTCGATCCCGCCCACCCGCTGCAGCAGGCGATCCGGTGGGAGGTCGAGCGGCTCAGTGGCGAACGGGTGACCGCAACCGGCGTGGACGGGTGCGGTGCCCCGGTGCTGGCGCTCTCGTTGACCGGCCTGGCCCGCGCCTTCTGGAACGCCGTCTCGGCCCCAGCGGGGACGCCGGAGCGTCGGGTGGCGGATGCGATGCGCGCCCACCCGGAATTGATGTCCGGGACCGGCGCGGCGGACGCCGGCCTGATGCGGGCGGTGCCCGGGCTGCTGAGCAAGTCCGGCGCCGAGGGAGTGGTCGCCGTCGCCGTTCCGGGAGTCGGCGCGATCGCGACGAAAGTGGACGACGGGGCTGCTCGCGCCCGGCTACCCGTGACGGTCGCTGCCCTGCGCCACCTCGGGCTGGCGGGCGAGGAGTTGACCGCCGTGGCCGACACCCCGCTGCTGGGCGGCGGCCGGCCGGTGGGTGAGGTTCGGGCAGTCGCCGCGTTTGTTCCCGCGAGCGGGTAGCCTCGAAGCACACGCACGCCCAGCCGAGAGTAGCGATGACCAACCCGTACGATCCAGACCACAGCGCCTCGAGTTCGCCGGCCGACGAGACCATCCCGCTGGTCCCCGACTCGGGATACACCAATCCGGCCAGTCCGTGGTCCGCCGGCTACGAGGCGACGGCGATCGACCCGCTCAATGACGCCGCTCGGCAGCCCACGCGATCGCCCTACGCCGATCCCGCCGGCTACGGTTCGTCCGCCCCCGGCCCGCTCAGCCCGGGAGCGGCGGGTGCCTACACCAATCCCACCCTTCCGCGGCCTCAGCCCGTCCCGCCGCGGCCCTCGCAGCTGCCGCCGACCGCACCGGTCTACGAACAGCCCCCGGCGGCCTACGGGTACGGCCCCTACGAGCCCGCCCGGGATCCGGCGCGCGCCCAGCTGACCCCGGCCTACAATCCCGGCTATCCGGCCGTGCCCCAGCAGATCGAGCACCCGAATGTGGTCCCTGCCCTGATCCTGGCCGTCCTCGGCTTCGTCGTCGGGGTCACCTTTCCGATCGCCTGGTACCTCGGGGCGAAAGGCAATGCCGACATCAAGCGCGAGCCGTACCGCTACCGCCCCAGCGGGGTGATGACCTTCAGCATGGTGCTGGGGATCATCGGCACGATCCTGATGGCGCTCGGCATCCTCTCCGTCGTGCTGCTCGTGGTGCTGGCCATCGCCCTGGCCTGAGCCGGCGTCGAATCTCCCGGATACGCGAAAAGGTCCGGCACCACTGCGGTGCCGGACCTTTCGCTTGGTACGTCAGCCGAGCTGGCCGAGCTCCGCGGGGACGTCGGGCAGCGGAGCCTTCGGGACGCCGGTGAAGGTGAACGGGCTCTCCGCTCCCTCCTCCGCGACGTCCACCACGACGATCTCGCCGGGATGGATGTCGGCGAACAGGATCTTCTCCGCCAGGACGTCCTCGATGTCGCGCTGGATCGCGCGGCGCAACGGACGCGCGCCCAGCACCGGGTCGAAGCCGCGCTTGGCGATCAGGGCCTTCGCCGCCGGGGTGAGCTCGATGCCCATGTCCCGATCCCGCAGCCGGGTCTCGATCTCGGCGACCATCAGGTCGACGATCCGCTCGATGTCCTCGCTGGAGAGCTGGTGGAAGACCACGATCTCGTCGACGCGGTTCAGGAACTCCGGACGGAAGTGCTGCTTGAGCTCGTCGGAGACCTTCGCCTTCATCTTCTCGTAGCTGCCGACGCTGTCGGAGGACTGGCTGAAGCCCAGGTTCACCGACTTCGAGATGTCCCGGGTGCCCAGGTTCGTGGTCATCACGATCACGGTGTTCTTGAAGTCGACCACCCGGCCCTGGGCGTCGGTCAGGCGACCTTCGTCCAGGATCTGCAGCAGCGAGTTGAAGATGTCCGGGTGGGCCTTCTCGATCTCGTCGAAGAGCACCACGCTGAACGGCTTGCGCCGCACCTTCTCGGTGAGCTGGCCGCCCTCCTCGTAGCCGACATAGCCGGGGGGCGAGCCGAACATCCGCGACGCGGTGTGCTTCTCGGAGTACTCCGACATGTCGAGGGTGATCAGCGCGTCCTCGTCCCCGAACAGGAACTCGGTCAGCGCCTTGGTCAACTCGGTCTTGCCGACGCCCGAGGGGCCGGCGAAGATGAACGAGCCGGAGGGGCGCTTCGGGTCCTTCAGGCCGGCGCGGGTACGCCGGATCGAGCGGGAGAGCGCCTTGACCGCGTCGTGCTGGCCGATGTAGCGCTTGCCGATCTCGTCCTCCATCTTCAGCAGCCGGGCCGACTCCTCCTCGGTCAGCTTGAAGACCGGGATGCCGGTGGCGCTGGAGAGCACCTCCGCGATCGCCTCCTCGTCCACCTCTGCCGGGACGTCGGAGTCGCCGATCTTCCAGGCCTCCTCCTTCTCGGAACGGGCCAGCAGCAGCTTGCGCTCGTCGTCGCGCAGCCGCGCGGCGAGCTCGAAGTCCTGCGCGTCTATCGCGGCTTCCTTGTTCAGCCGCACCCGCGAGAGCTGCTCGTCGAACTCACGCAGGTCCGGCGGCGCGGTCATCCGGCGGATCCGCAACCTGGCGCCGGCCTCGTCGATCAGGTCGATCGCCTTGTCGGGCAGGAAGCGGTCGGAGATGTACCGGTCGGCCAGCTGGGCGGCAGCGGTGAGCGCCGAATCGGTGATCGTGATCCGGTGGTGCGCCTCATAGCGGTCGCGCAGCCCGCGCAGGATGTCGATGGTCAGCGCGATGGACGGCTCGGCCACCTGGATCGGCTGGAAGCGACGCTCCAGCGCGGCGTCCTTCTCGATGTGCTTGCGGTACTCGTCCAGCGTCGTGGCGCCGATGGTCTGCAGTTCGCCCCGGGCCAGCATCGGCTTGAGGATCGACGCCGCGTCGATCGCGCCTTCCGCCGCGCCGGCGCCGACCAGGGTGTGGATCTCGTCGATGAACAGCACCACGTCGCCGCGGGTCTTGATCTCCTTGAGCACCTTCTTCAGGCGCTCCTCGAAATCACCGCGGTAGCGGGAGCCGGCCACCAGCGCACCCAGGTCGAGGGTGTAGATCTGCTTGTCGCGCAGGGTTTCGGGAACATCGCCACGCACGATCGCCTGGCTCAGTCCCTCGACGACGGCGGTCTTGCCGACGCCGGGCTCACCGATCAGGACCGGGTTGTTCTTGGTGCGGCGC
>JAIUOR010000044.1 GCA_020161795.1 Actinomycetota bacterium
GTCGGGTTTGTTGATGCGGCTTCGTCGGGTGGTAATCGGACGAGTCATGTGGTGCGGATTCCGTCGGATGTCCGGGCTGGTGATCGGTTGGTGCTGTTCTTGACGTTGAATGGTTCGACGTCTCCGGTGGTGCCGGCTGGCTGGTCGTTGGTGGATCAGACTGATGGGAATGCGTTTACTGGCCGGGTGTGGACGAAGGTCGCGACGGCTGCTGATGCGAATGCCAATGTGGTGGTGAGCACGCCCACGATTTTGAAGTCGGCTATGTCGGTGGCTGCGTATCGGTCGTCGACGGGGTCGGTGGAGATTGGTGACGTGCGGTCGGCGAGCCTGAATGGGGCGACGTCGTTGACTGTTCCGCCGGTGTCGCTGGGTGGCGGTGCCCTGGTTGTGGGGTATGTCGGCCTGAAGAACTCCAGTGCGGTGTCGACTGCGTTGCCGTCGTCGCTGGTGTCGCGGTCGTCGGTTGATGGGAGTGGGGCTGGTGCTGCGTACTCGGTGCTGGCTGACTCTGATGAGTATCTGTCGGGTGGGTCGTTCGGTGGGACAACCGTGAGCTTCTCGGTCACCGCCACGCGTTCCCTCTACTACCTGCTCTCGCTGAAGGCTGTTTAGTGGCAGCTTTCGCCAGCGTGCGCGTGGGCCCCTTCACGGTGGCCGACGTCACGTATGACCGTGCAGTGTCCCTTGCTGCCGATCTGGCGGTCGAGCCCACCGGCGTGCGGCGCTTCTATGCGCTCCACGTCGGTGGGCTCAACGCCCGCGACCAGTCGGACTTCGTCGCGGAGATGAACGACGCGGAGCTGGTCTGCGCCGACGGTGGTTCGATCGTCCTGCTGGCGAAGCTGGCGGGAGCTCGCGTGATCGAGCGGACCCCGACGACCGATGCCGGCTGGGATGTCCTTCGCGCCACGGGGGAGAAGCTGGGGCGAACCCCTCGGGTGGCTCTGGTCGGTGGTCCCGCCGAGGTCGTCGACAAGGCGGCCGGGACGCTCCGCGAGGGCGTGGACTGCGACATCGTCATGGCCGAGCACGGCTACCACCAGGAGTGGGGATTGGTGCTCGAGCAATTGCGCGAGATCGCCCCTGACGTCCTGATCCTCGGGCTCGGAGCTCCCAAGGAGATGCTCTGGGTTCGTGAGCACTACGCGAGCCTCCCACCCTGCCTGGTGGTGACCTGCGGTGGCTGGTTCGGCTTCCTGAGCGGTGAGGAGGCCCGCGCGCCGCGGGTGCTCCGTCGCTCGGGGCTGGAATGGATTGCACGGGTGTTCCAGGCCCCCACGAGGCTCGGCCCACGGTATCTGCGGGGCCTTCTCAGCGTGGTCGTCGTCGGGTTTGGCACGCTGGTGCGGAGGATCCCCGGGCGGCGCTGATGTTCCGGCTCCCGTTGGTTGTCCTCTGCCTGGGGTTGACGGCCTGCGCGGCCGTACCCCCGGAGATTCCCGATGGCCCGGACTCGACGGGGTCGCCGGTGCCAGGCGCGTTCCGGATGGACTTCGACGGCGCCGATCCGATGCGGGTCTGGGGCCTCGACATCTCAGCTGAAGCGATCGCGATCAATGGGGCGGAGGTCGCCGGCGCCCCCGGGCCGGACGGCGGCGATGCCCTGCAGTTCCCGGCCGTCGCCTGGGAGAACGAAGAGGAATCGGAGTTGCCCACGGCGCCGGGCCTGGTGATCGTGCTCCGTGGGTCAGGCCTACCCGACCCGCGGGAGCGGGACTTCTCCTTCGGTGCGGAGTTGCGCCTGGACGAGGCCTCCACCTCCGACGCCGACGACGGCGACAACGTCCTGCAGCGCGGCCTGGCTCGCGACGTCAACCAGTACAAGCTCCAGGTCGACGTGGGGCGTCCCAGTTGCGTGGTGGCGGGACCCGGTGGCCGCTACGCGGCGAAGCTGAAGGGAAAGCTGGGCACCGGGTGGTATCGGGTGCGCTGCGACAAGGTGGGCGACACGCTCACCCTTCAGGTGGCCAGCCTGGAATCGGACGGAACCGAGCCCGAGACCGTGACGGTGGCCGCTGCTCCGGGTGCCCTCAGCTTCGACCCGGCCACACCGCTCTCGATCGGCCGGAAGGTCACCGCCGCCGGTGCCCCGGTGATCAACAAGCCCGATCAGTTCAACGGTGCGCTGGGTTCGGTCTGGGTCGCCGTCGAGCAGGGAGAGCCGGGCGACCAGCCCAGCGAATGAAGCCCGTCTCCCGACTATTCGCCCAGGTTGGGCGGGTAGCCGAGGGCGACCAGCCATTCGTTGCCGGCCAGGTAGAACTCGTGGATCTGATCGCCGGCGGCCTCGTCGGCACGAGCCGCCTCGTCGATCTCCTGGATCAGCGTGGTCAGGGTCGCCAGATGGTCGCTTCCGGCGCAGTTCGCCGCCGCTGTCGACGCCTTCGCGACGGTGTCGATCATCGCGGAGGTGTAGTCGGCGTGGTCCGGCCGACCGACAGAGCCGGATACCCGTTCCCAGTCCCGCACGAAGAAGTCGGCGTCCGAGCGGGAGAAGGCGCAGCCGGAGCCCGGATCGGCCGGCACGCTGGTGGCCGTCGAGCCGCCGGTCGCCGGCGGCTGCTCAGTGCCGGACGGCGCGGAAGGGGCTCCGATGGCGATGGTCGAGCGCGACGGTGAGGGTGCCGGCACGGTGGCCGAGGGGGAAGGTGACACCGGGGACACCGCCGGCGTGGTCGCGATCGTCTCGGCGGCACAACCGCCCAGGATCGCCATGAGCGGCAAGCTCAGGAAGACGGTTAGGATCTTGTTCATCTGGCGCCCCCTCAGCACAGTGCAGTGTCGATGGTACACCGCCGTCAAAGCTCCGCCAGGGGCCCGGTTTCCCGGTGGGCAGCGGGCTCCGGGTAGGGGTTTCGGTCACCTGCTACTCGGTGCCTGGTGAGGGGCTACGCTGCGGCCTCGATGGTACTGTCGGCATCGACAGCACCGGCTCAGGGGAAGGTGACGCCAATGCCGACAGCGGCACCGGGTGGATTGCGATGGGCTGCCATCCGCGCGGCGGTCCGACGCGGCCTGCTGCTGACCCTCGTGCTGGTCGTGCTGGGCGGGCTCGCCGGCGGTGCCCTCGGCTGGAGCCAGCAACGCTATTCCGAAGCCGATGCCACCATCCTGCTGAATCCGCTGAACGGAAACCCGTTCTCCACGACCGGGCGGGGTGACAACCTCACCAACCTGGAGACCGAGGCCGAGCTGGTGCGCTCCTTCGAGGTCGGCGAGATGGTGCGTGCGGAGACCGGCACCACCGACACCGTCCAGCAGGTGCTGGCCGGGGTCGAGGTCGCGGTTCCCACCAACACCCAACTCCTGGTGATCACCTACCGCAGCACGTCGGCCGAGGATGCGTTGACCTACGCCCAGGCCTTCGCCGACCAATTCCTGGCCTTCCGCGAGGCCCGTGCCAGGGCCCTGGTGGACAAGCAGATCGAGAGCATCGACGATCTGGTCACCGAGCGGCGCGCAGAGCAGGATCAGCTTTCGGAGGATCTCAAGGCGGCCGGCAACAACGATGCCGAAGCCGTCCTCATCCAGACCCAGCTCAATGCCGTCGCCACCCAGATCAACCAGCTGCGGGCCCGGGTCGCGGAACTCCGGATCGGTCCGTTCAGCCCCGGGCAGGTCGTCACTCCGGCCGCGCTGCACCACGCAAGCCTGCTCGACACCTGGGTGGCCTTCGCCGTCGCGGGTGCACTGGGCGGCCTCGTGATCGCCTTCCTGGTGGCGATCGTCCGTTCCCGGCTGGACAGCCGCGTGCACCACGCCGACGATCTGGTGCTCTCCGGACGCACCCTGCTGGGGACGGTCACCAGCGCCGACGCACGCGGCGTCCAGAAGGCGTTCGTGGACGAGGGCGAGTCGCTGGCGATCCCGGAGTCGTTCAAGAACCTACGGGTGTCGATCCTGAGCACCGAGCACCGGCGCCCGGTCGTGCTGCTCGTGGCCACCGGCTCGGCCGACGGCACCGCGGCTCCGAAGTCGCTGCCCGCGCTGGCCGCGTCCCTCGCGTCCGCTGGGCTGGAGACGATCGTGATCGACACGCTGGCCGTCTGGCCCGGGTGCGCCCGCCGGGAGGCCGGCCCGCGGCTCGCGGACGTCCTGCGTGCCGGAGGCGATCCCAGATCGGCCTTCGCCGATGTGGCGGTGAAGCTGCGGTTGCTCGCGGCTGCTCCCGGCGATTCCGGCGACGATCTCTTCATGTCACCGGCGATGCGGCGGTTGTTGGAGGCCGCGCGGCAGCAGGCGGACGTGATCCTGCTGGTCACCGGAGGCATCAAGCACTCACGTTCCCGCGCGCTGGCCGATTCGGCCGACGCGATCGTCACCGAGGTCGAGCAGGGGGTGGCCCGCTACGCGGATGCCCGCCTCGACAGCGCTCCGTTGCTCAACAAGGATCTGGGAGTGATCTTCGTGAGCCGGGCCGAGTCCGCCGCGGTCTCGGACCAGGCCGACCTGGGCCGGTTGCAGCTGGGATCGTCCGACCCCGCCGATCAGACGGCGCCCGATGGCGACGCTTCGGCGGACCGGGCGGAGTTAACATCCGACGAGCCGGAGCCGGAATCCGATCAGTCGGAGCCGGAACCCGGCCAGTCGGAACCGGTGGCGCACTCCGACCTGCCGGAGCCGGAATCCAGCCAGCCGGAGCTGGTGTCGCACTCCGACCAGCCGGAGCCGGAGTCCGATCGGCTGGATTCCGAACCCGACCGGACCGATCCGGAATCCGATCAGTACGCCGTGGAGGGCGACCAGTACGCAGCGGAACTCGACCAGGTGCGACTCGACGATGAGAGCGTGACCGAGGACGCCGAACTCAAGCGGGCATGGACAAGGTAGCCGGCCGCCACCTGGAGAGAATCGCGCGCGGCGGCTCTCTGAGCGTGGCCGGGGCGGGGGTCTCCGCCGTCGCCGGCTTCCTGGTCGTGGTGGTCATCACCAACGGGTTCAGCAAGGACGACGCGGGCGCGCTGTTCAGCGCCTCCTCCCTGTTCCTGTTGGTCCTCTCGGTGGCCGGGCTCGGCATCGCGGTCGGCCTGGGCCGCTACATGATGAAGTACATCGTCGAGGAGCGCTGGGCCTTCGCGCGCGCCTGCCTACGGAACACCGCCCTGGTCACCACCGTGATCGGGATCGTGTCCGGGGTTGGCCTGTACGTGCTGGCCGAACCCGTGGCGGTGTTGACCGGGCTCAGCGATCAGTCCGGCGCCGCGGTCATGCGGGTGCTGGCCATCGCATTGCCCTTCGGCGCCATCGCCAACTGGGCGCTCTCCGCCACCCGCGCGATGTCCAACATCCGCCAGACGGTGCTGATCGAGAAGGCCTTCCGGTCATTGCTCCAGGTCGCGCTGGTCGCGCTCTGCGTCGTGACGGCGGTCGGAATCGTGGAGCTCACCTGGGCGTGGGTGCTGCCGACGATTCTCTCGGCCCCGCTGGCGGTCATCGGGCTGCGCTCGCTGAGCCGGCGCGTCCTTCCGCCCGCCGAGCCCGGGGAACAGGCTCCCGGTGCCGTCCGGGAGTTCTGGGGTTTCACCTGGCCGCGCAGCATCGCCCAGGTCTCCCAGATGGTGATCCAGCGGGCCGACATCATCATCATCGGTGCGCTGATCTCGCCGGCAGCCGCGGCCATCTACACCGCGGCGACGCGATTCGTCCCGCTCGGCCAGTTGGGGGTGCAGGCCGTCCAGCAGGTGATCCAGCCACGATTCACCCAATTGCTGGCCACCGGGCACCTGCAGGCGCTGGGCGTGGTGTTCAAGACCACCACCGCCTGGAATGTCGCCATGGCGTGGCCGATCTACTTCGTCATCGGCGGGCTGCCGGGCCTCTACCTCACGATGTTCGGCGACGGGTTCGACGCCGATGGAGTGGCGGTCGTCGTGGTGATGATGCTCGCGATGCTGGTGGGAGTCGGATCCGGTCCGGTCGACACGCTGCTGTTGATGTCCGGCAAGAGCTCACTCAGCCTCATCAACTCGCTGGTCGCGCTGGCGTTGAACCTGGTGCTCAACTTCACGCTGATTCCGGTGATCGGCATCCTGGGCGCAGCAGTGGCCTGGTGGGTCGCGATCACGGTGCGATCCATCATGGGCTACTTCCAGGTGCGCTCCTACCTCCAGATCTCTCCGCTGTCGAAGGCGTCGGCCTTCGCCGCGGGTGCCAGCGCGGTCTGCTTCCTGTTGCCCCTGGGCGCGCTGACCTTGCTGGGATGGGCGTCGTTCTGGCCGGCGTTCGGGACCGGCGCGGTGGGGCTGGCCGCCTACCTCGGCCTGCTGTGGTGGCAGCGTGACCTGCTGCAGCTGCGCGCGCTACGCTCTCTGATTCCCTCACGAATGCGGGCGAGGCGCTCATGACGACGGTGATGTTCGAGTCCTGGCGAGGACGGTATTCCGACTCGCCACGAGCCGTCGCGGAGTACCTCCGCGCCGCGCGTCCGGAGACCACCCAGTACTGGGTGGTCGACTCCGGGGACTCCTTCCCCGACTGGGCGCAGCTGGTGCCCCGGCACCGGCCCGACTACTTCCGCCGGCTCATCACCAGCGACTTCGTGATCTCCAACGACATCGTGAGCCGGCACTACCTGCACGGTCCGGGGGTCACCTACGTCCAGTGCTGGCACGGGATCGCCCTGAAGGCCATCGGCTTCCACGACAACAAGGGCGGGTACGTCGGCAATCGTGCCCAGCTGCGGCGGACGCGGCGCGACGTCCGCAAGTGGGACTACCTGGTCTCCCCGTGCCCGGCGATCACCCCGATCGTGCGCAGCGCCTTCGAGTACGACGGCAAGGTGCTGGAGATCGGGATGCCGCGCAATGACATCCTCTCCCGCGATACCGACAACGCCATCCGCAGCCGGGTTCGGGCGGAGCTCGGGCTGGTCGAGGACGCGCCGGTGATGCTCTACGCCCCGACCTGGCGCGACGACGATCGGGACGACCAGGGCCGGCTGACCCAGTCGGTGGTACCCGACTGGGAGGCGATCCTCAGCGCCATCCCGGGTTTGCAGATCCTCTTCCGTACCCACAAGAACGTCATCGCGCAGGCGCCCGATCTGCCCGGGCTGAAGGATGTCAGCAGCTACCCCGACGTGGCCGAGCTGTACCTGGCGGCTGACGTCCTGCTGTCGGACTACTCCTCGACGATCATCGACTTCGCCGTCACCGGGCGGCCGATCGTCTGCTACGCGCCGGATCTCGAGCACTACCGCAACGACCTGCGGGCGATGTACTTCGACTACGAGGAGTGGGCGCCCGGTCCCATCGTCACCCAGACCGACGACCTGATCGACTGCCTGCGGGATCTCCCGGCGGTCGCCGCGGCGTACAGCGCGCAGTACGACGGGTTCGTCAGGAAGTTCTGCCCCTACGAGGACGGCCACGCCACCCAACGGCTGGTGGAGGCCGTGGGGCTGCTCGACTAGCGCGATTCCGTCCGATGGCCAGCCGGGCCGCCCCCCGCTGACCAGCCCCTATCATGGTCGGATGAAGTCGATTCCGGAGCTCGAGCGAGACGTGCCGTTCGCCGAGGCCCCGGACGGCGCCCAGGCGCTCCTGGCGACGATCTCCTCGTTCTGGCCGGGGGCGGAGGTCAGCTTCGGGGGAGACTCGCGCGGGGCCGATGCCGCCTTCCACTTCATGCCCAACGCCAGCCGTCCGCGGCTGTTGATCCCCGGGGATCGTCGGGGCGCCGCGCTCGCCATGCAGCGCTTCAGCGCCGCGCTCAGCCCGAAGGAGATGCTGGGCCGCTGCGCCGCCGCGGCCCTGCTGCGGACGGCCGGCCCGGCCGCCGTGGCCCGCGAGACCATCGTCGTCCGCGGCGGACAGGACAGCCTGCAGCAGCACATCGCCGGGCTGCTCGGTGAGCGGGTCACCATGGCGGTCACCATCGGAAACGTGCGCGTGAACCGCAAACCGGTGCTGCAGATCTTCGATGCCCAGGGGCGGACGCTGGCCTTCGCCAAGGTCGGCGACTCCGTCGTGGCGGCCTCCGACGTGCGGGGCGAAGCCGCCAGGCTCGCCGAGATCGAGGGGCGGCTGGAGCGCTTCGAGATCCCCCGCGTGCTGTCGCTCACCCAGTGGCAGGGCATGGTCGTCATGCTGATCACCGCCGTCCGGACGGTGCCGCAGGATCCGCGGCGATTCTGGCGGATTCCGCTCGCCGCGATGGACGACTTCTCGCTGCAGCTGGGCCACTCCACCGCGCCGCTGGCCGAGGTGCCCTCCTGGCAGCGGCTGCGCGCGGCGCAGGACGACTTCGCCGGCACGCGGCTGCCGGAACTGATGGAGCAGGTGGAGCAGGCGGCAGCAGCAGCGCCCGAGCTGGTGGTGGGTTCCTGGCACGGGGACTGGACGGGCTGGAACATGGCCGTCCGCGACGACGTGGTGCAGTTGTGGGACTTCGAGCGGTTCGAGTCGGGGGTGGTCCAGGGGATGGATGCCTTCCACTACGCGGTCAACGCGGCGACGCTGCGCGAAGGGATCACCCTCTCGGCCTTCCAGGGAGGATTCGACCACGCTCTGGTCTCGCTGGGCGACGGGCTCCGGCAGCGCCTGGTGGCCGCTGCCTACCTGGTCACGGCGGCGTCCCGCTACATCACGGCGGCGGCGGGGGACCAGGGCCATCTGATCGCCGGACGAGCGGACACCATCGTCGAAGCGCTGTCGTGGTGGTTGCCCCGTATTCACAGCGCCAGGAGGTAGTCCGATGGGTCTTCGCAAGGTGGTCTCCAACCTCAACAAGCGGATGCCGTCCGGCATCGGTGTGTTCGCCCGCAAGGCGCTGCTCGGCTGGGGCATGGTGACCGCGGATCTCCGCATGGTGCCGGATTTCATCGTGATCGGCGCGCAGCGGGCCGGAACGACCACATTGTTCCGGGTGCTCAGCGAGCATCCGGAGGTGGTTCGGGCCACCGTGTCGAAGGGCGTCTTCTACTTCGATCTCAACTACTCCAAGGGCATGCGCTGGTACCGGGGTCACTTCCCGCTGCGATTCCTGGCCAACCTGGGCGTGCGTGGCCGGGCACGGACCTTCGAGAGCAGCGGCTACTACCTGTTCCACCCGCTGGCGGCGGAGCGCATGGCCCGGGATCTGCCGAACGTCAAGGTCGTCGCCATGCTCCGCGATCCGGTCGAGCGGGCCTACTCGGCCCACCGCCACGAGCTCATGCGCGGCTTCGAGACCGAGGACTTCGAGACCGCGCTGGCCCTGGAGCCCGAACGGACGACCGGCGCCGACGAGCGAATCCGGCAGCGGCCGGACCAGGAGGACTTCGACCATCGTCACCACTCCTATGTGGCGCGGGGCCAGTACGCCCCGCAGTTGCAGCGCTACGTGGATCAGATGGGGCCGGATCGCGTGTTCGTGGTGGACGCCGATCGCTTCTTCGGCGACCCGGAGGAGGAACTCGCGGCGCTGTTCAGCTGGCTGGGACTCGCCCCATGGCTGCCGCCGGAGGTTGCCCAATGGAACGCCCAGGCGAGGGAGCCGATGGATCCGGAGCTGCGGGAGCGGCTGACCCTCCAATTCGCCGACAGCGACGAGGCGCTGGAACAGATCATGGGACGCACCCCGTCCTGGGTCGAGGCCCGACGCGGATCCGCCCCCCAACCGGCCGCTGACGACTGACCATGTCGGTCGCCCAGGTCGCCCCCGATCTCGCCGCCAACCCGGCGCGGACGGACGCGACACAGCCGGGTGAGCCGCGGCGCCGCCGCGGCCTGCCGGTCACCTGGCCGCTCACCGCGCTGATCCTCGGCCTGCCACTGTGGTGGCTGATCGGCATCGCGCGCTTCATGCCGATCGCGCTCGCCCTGGTGATGCTGGCGCAGCTGTGGCGCCGCAGGGTCGTCGCGCTGCCGGCCGGGTTCGGCTGGTGGCTGGTGTTCCTGGTCTGGGTCGGGCTGGGAATCTTCGTCCTCACAGCCAACGCGCCCGGCGCCGTGCCGGGCGGCGGGGGGTTCAGCCGGCTCGTGGTGTGGGGATTCACCCTGGCCACCTACCTGTCGGCCACGGTCGCGCTGATCTGGATGGCCAACCTGCGCGAGGACGAGCTGACCTTCGCCGACCTGGCGCGGACGGTCGGCTGGCTCTTCGTGTTCTCCACCGTCGGCGGGCTGCTCGGCGTGTTCGCGGCCCAGGTCGAGCTGCGTTCGCTGCTGGAGTTGGTGCTCCCCCGGGGCTTCACGTCGAACTCCTTCGTGCGCTCCCTCATCCATCCCGGCCTGGCCGACATCCAGTCGGTGCTGGGCCGGCCGGAGGCCCGGCCGAAGGCTCCGTTCCCGTACGCCAACACCTGGGGCAGCGTGATCGCGCTCTCGCTGCCCTTCTTCCTGGTCGGCTGGGTGAAGTACGGCACCCGCCGGCACCGCCTGGCCGCTCCGGTGGTGCTGGCCCTGTCGATGATCCCGATCGTGTACTCGCTCAACCGCGGGCTGTGGGCCTGCCTGGCGGTCGGCGTGGTGTTCTACGTGGTGCTCCAGATCCGCAAGGGCAGGATCGGTGCGCTCCTGGTCGCCTCCGCCGCGCTGGTCGCCGGTGTCGCGATCTTCATGGCGACCCCGCTGTCGACGATCGTTGGCGAACGCTTCGAGAACCAGCACAGCAACGACCGGCGCGGCCAACTGCTGGTCGAGACGGTCGAGAGCGCGGTCAACGGTTCGCCGATCGTCGGGTTCGGTGGCACCAGGGACGTGCAGGGCAGCTTCGCCTCCATCGCCGGCGGCGCCACTCCGGACTGCCCGGCCTGCCGCGTGCCGCCGCTGGGAACCCAGGGGCAGCTGTGGATGGTGATGTTCAGCCAGGGCGTGGTCGGGGCGGTGTTCTTCGTCTGCTTCTTCATCGCGGCGCTATGGCGCTCCAGCGGCCTGAGTACGCTCCCGGAGGCGATGGCGTTCTGCCTGGTCCTGTTCTTCCTGATCCAGATCTTCATCTACGACACCGGCGGGATGCCGATGCTGATCGTCATGCTCGGGATAGCCGCGGGCTGGCGGGAGTGGCGCACCCGGCACTCGGAGCGACGAGTGGACACGGTGCGCAGCCTCGCCGCCGACATCGCCCGCCGGCGAGTGCTCATCGCCGTCCTGGCCCTGCTCGGCATCGTCGGCGGAGCCGGGGTGGCCATGCTGACGCCCCCGTACTATCTGGTGCGCGGCTACATCCTGCTCACCAATCCGCCGTCCTACCTGCAGACCGAGGTCGACGACAGCGAGCCGCGCCAGACCACCATCGACACCGAGGCCGCGCTCGTGGTGTCACGCCAGACGCTGGAGCGGGTCGACCCAGATCCGGCCGTGCAGGCCCAGATCCGCGACGGGCTGCAGATCACCGCCATCCCGAACACCCAGGTGCTCCTCATCACGCTGCAATCGGGTGACCCGTCCGACATGGAGGAGCGGGTGGCGCTGATCGCCGAGTCGTACCTGGATACCCGCCGGCTCTATCTGGAGGTCCGTCGCTCGCAGGTGCTGGCCGATCTGTACGACCAGCTCGCGGAGGTGGTGAGCCTGGGCGTCTCGGAGTCGAACACGGATCGCAGTCAACTGGAGCAGGCCGTGTTCAATACGCTGGTGACGCCCACCTCGGCAGGGGAGACGATCCGGATCGCGGGTCCCTGGCAGGGCACCAGGGAGTTCGGCAAGCAGGTGGGTACCGGCCTTGCCATCGGTCTGCTCGTCGCGGCCGCGATCGTGGGCTACCGCCCCAGGCGCGACTAGACACTGGCCGACTCAGACTGAGCCAGTTCCGCACCAAGCCAGCCCTGCGCTTCCCGGGCAGGCGCCGGTCGGACCAGGGCTGAAAACCCCCGCGGCCGCTTCGGCCGGAACAACTCCGGGCCGAAGCGGCCGCACCCCCCCAGGTTTGGGCTGGTGGCGCCGGGTCGGGGGACGAGGGAATCGGCGCCACCAGGTCTATCAGTAGGCGCCGTCCGAACCGACGACTGCCTTGGCGGTCTTCGCCAGGATCATCAGATCCTGGGTCATCGACCAGTTGTCCACGTAGTAGAGGTCGAGGCGAACCGTGTCCTCCCAGGACAGGTTCGACCGGCCGGAGACCTGCCACAGGCCGGTCAGCCCGGGGCGGACGTCGAGGCGCCGCATGGTGTCGGAGTCGTACTGCGCGACCTCCCGCGGGAGCGCCGGGCGGGGCCCCACCAGGCTCATGTCGCCCCGCAGTGCATTCCACAGCTGGGGCAGCTCATCGAGCGAGAACCGGCGGATGAACTTGCCGACCCTGGTGATCCGGGGATCGTTGGTCATCTTGAACAGGACGCCGGCACCCTCGTTCTGCGACTGCAGTTCGGCCAGCCTCGCCTCCGCATCGACGCACATGCTGCGGAACTTGAGGCAGTAGAACTCCTCACCCTTCAGCCCGACCCGGGGCTGGCGGAAGACGACCGGGCCGCGATCCTCCAGCTTGATGGCCAGCGCGGTCGCCAGCAGGATCGGCGCGAGCAGGAACAGCAGGAATGCCGAGCCGGCGATGTCGAAGAGACGCTTGATCCAGCGGCCGGCGTTGATCGCCTGCGGGCGGTCGACGTCCACCAGCGGCAGCCCGGCGAGCGGCCGGACATCCAGGCGGTGCGAGCCGACGTCGGTCAGGGTCGGCACCACGATGATCTGGGTGTCGAGCTCTTCGAGCTTCCAGGCGAGTCTGCGGAATTCGGCGGGGCTCTTGAAGGAGCCCTCGGCGAAGATCACGGTGTCGATCCGGTGCTCGGCGATGACGTCGACGACGTCATCGAGACGACCCAGCACGGGCAACCCGGTCGCCGTCTCGGTGAGACGTTCGTGGGTGGCGGCACCGGCCACCCGGTAGCCCAGCCAGCTCTCGCGGCGCAGCACCCGGGCGATCTCGTCGACGTGGTGATCGGCTCCCGCCACCAGCACCGGCGTCTGCAGGTAGCCCTGACGGTGGAGCCGGTGCATGACCTGACGGCGGGTGAACCGCGAGACGATCATGCCGAACGTCCCGACGGCGAACCAGAGCAGGAAGATCCCGCGCGGGTAGGAGATATCCAGCATGTAGCAGGTGATCCCGATCGCGCCGGCGACGGCGGCCGTCGCCGTGATCACACGCTTGTACTCGGTGGCGCCGGCCCGCAGATGACGGGTCGCGTACGCCCCGAAGGCGGTGAGCCCCGCGATCCACAGGACGCCCAGCACCGCGGTCTGCGCGACGCTGCTCAAGTGGGTCGCCGGCAGGTCTCCGAACGGCAACAGATCCCGCGCGACGAAGGCGATCAGCGCAGAGACCGCGATCGTCAGAACGTCGATGGAATAGAGGACCACGCGCTGGGCGCGCGGACGTATCATCCACTGCGCAGTGCGTAGCCTGGATTGAACTTTCTCGGTTGCGAACGCATCAAGGTGCGCGCCAACTGTGGTCATGATCCCCCCGGTCAGACCGCCTCAGCCTTCCCCCCGAAGGCCGAACCCGTGGTGCCGGAGTACCAGCTCCTCGGGTTGAGGCAGATTATGCCAGAGCCTGGAGGCTTTGCCAAGGCCCCCTCTCCCTCGCCTTCCCGATGGGCTCGGAGTGGTGTCATACTGGGCCCTACGCCGGTGGGTTCATCGGCGCGGTTCGGGGGAATCAAATACGTTCGTGCTCGCGCGATGGTTGCTTGATCGGCCGGGCGGCTCGCTGGCCGCCGTGGTCGCGGCGACCGTCCAGGGCACAGGAACGGGCTGTCAAGCTTGGGGGGAAGATGTCAGCTGAGTGTTTCGTGAGGTTGTTCGTCAGGCGGCGCCGGGCAGTTGCGTGGCGCGAGCCGTTCGGCTTTCGCCGCTGAGGTGGGAGTCGTGATGGGAGTGGCGCCGAGGTGCGGCCGGACCGCTCCGCCGCGTCGAGTTCAGCGCGCCGGCTCTGGCGTGCCGACGTCCGGGCGGAGGTCGAGCCATGTTTGAGATCAGCCCGGGCATCGTCGTGGCCGGCCTGCTGGTCGGTTTCGTCGTCGGCCTGACCGGGATGGGCGGCGGCGCGTTGATGACGCCCACCCTGGTGTTCTTCTTCAACATCAATCCGCTCACCGCGATCTCGTCCGACGTGGTCACCAGCCTCTTCATGAAGCCGGCCGGGGCGATCGTCCACATCGTCCGGCGCACGGCGCATCTGCCGCTGGTCTTCTGGCTCTGCGTCGGATCCGTGCCGGCTGCCTTCGCCGGCGCCATGCTGGTCGACCAGATGCGGGCCATCGACGGCTTCGAGGAAGTGCTGCTGACCGTTCTGGGCGTCGCGCTGCTCATCACGGCCGGCGGCCTGATCATGCGCGCCTGGTCGACGATGGTGCGGCGCCACAGCATGCTCGGCGAGGGTCCGGCGGTGCCCGCCCGGCCCGACGTCGAGGTGAGGCGGCTCCCGACCGTGCTGCTGGGCGCACTGGGCGGCCTGCTGGTGGGTATGACCTCGGTCGGCGCCGGCTCGCTGATCATCACGCTGCTGCTCCTGCTCTACCCCACGCTCAAGCCTTCGCAGCTGGTCGGAACCGACCTGGTGCAGGCGATCCCGCTGGTGGCGTCGGCCTCGCTGGGGCACCTGATCTTCGGAGAGGTGTCGTTCTCGCTGACCGCGGCGCTGCTGATCGGCGCCATCCCGGGAGCGTTCCTGGGAGCGCAGGTCTCCTCGCGCGCGCCGGGCGGGCTGATCCGCCGGGCGCTGGCGATTCTGCTGATGGCCTCCGGGCTGAAGCTGATCGGAGCGCCGACCTCGGTGGTGCTGGGCGCGACCGTGGTCGCCATCCTCCTCGGGCCGATCGTCTGGGCCATCCTGCGCAAGCGCTATCGCGGATCCCGGGCGCCCCGGCCGGAGCCGGAGCTGGACGAGGAGAGCAGGCTATGACCGATGCCGCCGAACCCATCGCCTGGGCCGAGGTCGCGGAGTTGCCCTCGATCACCGTCGAGGAGTCGGATCTCGACATCCTCGAACTCGTCCAGTTGCTGGCCGGGAGCCGGGTAGGGCTGACCCGCGCCGGAGTCGAGCGGACGGGGGAACACCGCCGCGTCGTCCTGCGCGATGTCGAGTCGACCCCGCTGGCGATCCTCACCTTGGCGGGGGAGTCGGCCGAGGTCCGCACCCTGCGTGCGCTCGGAGCCGCGCCGGCCGCCGAGGCCGACATCGCCGTCCTCGTCCATGGCATGCCGTCGGCAGCCGAACTCGGCGAGCTGGAAGCCATGATCGGCGACCTGGGACGGGTGCACTGGCTGGTGCTGGCCGGCCGCGGCCGCGGTGGCCGGGAACGCGTCGCGCAGGTCGCCGCCCTGCTGCCCACCCTGTCCGGCGGCTCCCATCGGCTCTCGCGCATCCCGTGGCCGAGCCGGGCCGGGGGCGAGTTCCTGCTGCTGGAACGACTGCCCACCGACGCTGCGCTCGCCGCGCTGGTGGGAGCCGATCGCCACTTCGCCGTCGGCCAGCGCGGCCAGGGCACGGTCGCTGCCGACCGGGGCGGCTCGGTGCTCTTCTTCACCGGGCTCTCGGGTTCCGGGAAGTCGACCGTGGCGCAGGCCGTCCGGGATGCGCTCGAGCTGCGCAGTAGCCGGCCGGTGACGCTCCTGGACGGCGACGACATGCGCCGGATGCTGACCGCCGACCTGGGGTTCGACGAGGCGTCGCGCAATACCAACGTGCGCCGCGTGAGCTGGGTCGCGGCACTCCTGGCCGGGAACGGCGCGATCGCGATCACCGCGTTGATCGCACCGTTCGCGAAGATCCGCGAGGAGGCGCGCGAGATGGCCGAGAAGGCCCACGCGGACTTCGTCGAGGTGTGGGTCTCCACGCCGTTGGCGGAGTGCGAGCGCCGGGACCGGAAGGGGCTCTACGCGCTGGCGCGGGCCGGCAAGATCCCGGACTTCACCGGCATCGACTCTCCCTATGAGGCGCCGGCCAGCCCCGACCTCGTGATCGACACCTCGCAGACCTCGCTCGCCGACGCCGTCGAGCAGGTGCTGGCGGAGTTGGCGGCCCGCGCCGCGCAACGGGGTGCAGGAGCGCTCCTCGACCGTCCCGACGATCTCGCTACTGGAGGGCAAATCCATGGAATCTGACGCAGAACTCGCCGTTCGCCTGGCTCGCGGGGCCGGTGAGGTGCTCCTGCAGCTGCGCGAGCAGCCCACGGTCGACGGTGCGGTGGGGGATCGGCTCTCGAACGAGTATCTCCTGGAGCAGTTGGCGCTGCACCGTCCGGAGGATTCGGTGCTCTCGGAGGAGGCGGCCGACGATCAGCTGCGGCTGTTCGCCGACCGCGTCTGGATCATCGATCCGCTGGACGGGACCCGCGAGTTCACCGAGCGGGAGGAGTCGGGGCGGTGGCGTACCGACTTCGCCGTCCACGTCGCGCTGTGGACGCGCGCCGACGGGCTGCGCTGCGGGGCGGTGGCGCTCCCGGCGAGGGGCCAGGTCTTCAGCTCGGAGCCGCACGCGGTGGTGCCGCGTCGACCCGGCGACGGCCCGCTCCGGCTGGCGGTGAGCCGCAGTCGTCCGCCGAGCCTGGTGGGCGAGCTGGCCCGGCGCACGCCCGTCGAGTACGTGCCGATGGGGTCGGCCGGCGTCAAGGCGATGGCGGTCGTGACCGGAGAGGTCGACGCCTACGTCCACGGCGGTGGGCAGTACGAGTGGGATTCGGCCGCCCCGGTGGCCGTGGCGGCCGCCGCAGGGCTGCACACCAGTCGGATCGATGGCACCGCCCTCGAATACAATCGCGCAAATCCTTGGTTGCCGGACCTGCTGGTGGCCCGCACCGAGGTCGCCGAACCGCTGCTGGCGATACTGAAGGGAATCGAGGCCGTATGAATGGGTACACGCTCAGCCAACTCCGGGCACTGGAGGCGGAGAGCATCCACATCATCCGGGAGGTGGCCGCGGAGATGCAGCGCCCGTGCCTGCTCTTCTCCGGCGGCAAGGACTCCGTCGTGATGAGCGCGCTGGCCCGCAAGGCATTCGCTCCCGCCCGGATCCCGTTCACCTTCATGCACGTCGACACCGGGCTCAACTTCCCCGAGGTGCTCGACTTCCGGGATTGGTGGGTGGAGCAGCTCGAGGTCCAGCTGGTGGTGGCGTCGGTTCCCGAGGCGATCGAGCAGGGCCTGGTGCGGGAGGAGCCGAACGGCTCGCGCAACCGCATCCAGACCCCCGTCCTGCTGCGGGCGGCCGAGACCAACGGCTTCGACGCGCTGTTCGGCGGCGCTCGTCGCGACGAGGAGAAGGCGCGTGCCAAGGAGCGGGTCTTCTCGTTCCGCGACGAGTTCGGGCAGTGGGATCCGAAGAACCAGCGCCCCGAACTGTGGACGCTCTACAACGGCCGGGTCAGTTCCGGGGAGAGCATCCGGGTCTTCCCGCTCTCGAACTGGACCGAACTGGACACCTGGGCCTACATCGCCGAAGAGAACCTGCCTCTGCCCAATCTCTACTACGCGAGCGAACGCGAGGTGGTCGAGCGGGGCGGGATGCTGTACGCGGTGAACGAATTCGTCCGGCCGCGAGAGGGGGAGGATGTCTTCACCTGTTCGGTGCGCTACCGCACGATGGGCGACGCCAACCTGACCGCCGCGGTGAGATCGGAAGCCACGACCAACGAGGAGATCGTGGCCGAGATCGCGGCGACCCGGTTCACCGAACGCGGCGCGACCCGGGGCGACGACAAGGTGAGCGAAGCGGCCATGGAGGATCGTAAGAAAGAGGGGTACTTCTGATGGAGGCGGATCTGCTGCGGTTCGCGACGGCCGGTAGCGTCGACGATGGGAAGAGCACGCTGATCGGACGCCTGCTCTACGACTCCAAGGGCATCTTCATCGACCAGTTCGAGGCGGTCGAGCGGGTCAGCCAGCAACGCGGCGACGACTACGTCGACCTGGCGCTGCTGACCGACGGGCTGCGCGCCGAGCGCGAACAGGGCATCACGATCGATGTGGCCTACCGGTACTTCGTCACGCCCAAGCGGAAGTTCATCATCGCCGACACCCCGGGCCACCCGCAGTACACCCGGAACATGGTGACGGGTGCCTCCACCGCGGACGCGGCCCTGATCCTGGTGGACGCCCGCAAGGGCCTGACCGAACAGAGCCGCCGGCACGCCTTCCTGGCGACCCTGCTCGGGGTACGGCACCTGGTCGTGTGCGTGAACAAGATGGACCTGGTGGGCTACGACAAGGACGTATTCGACGCCATCGTGGCCGAGTTCAGCGCCTTCGCCGCCCGCCTGAACGTCCACGACCTGGGCTTCATCCCGATCTCGGCCCTGCTGGGCGACAACGTGGTGAAGCGGAGCGCCAACACGCCCTGGTACGACGGCACCTCGCTGCTCTACCACCTGGAGCACCTCCATGTGGCCAGCGATCGCAACCTGGTGGACGTCCGGTTCCCGGTGCAGTACGTGATCCGCCCGCAGCAGGCTCGGGCGCGCGACTACCGGGGCTACGCGGGCACGGTGGCCAGCGGGGTGATCAAGCCCGGGGATGAGATCATGGCCCTGCCCAGCGGCTTCACCTCGACCGTCGCCGCGATCGACAGCCCAACCGGGCCGGTCGATGCCGCGTTCCCACCGATGTCGGTGGTGCTGCGGCTCAACGACGAGATCGACATCTCCCGCGGTGACCTGCTCGTCCGTCCGAACAACCCGGCGACTCCCTCGCAGGATCTCGACCTCAGGGTCTGCTGGATGGACGAGCTGTCCGAGCTGACGCCCGGCCGCACGCTGGCGATCAAGCACACCACCACCTGGGCGCGGGTCAAGGTGAAGGACGTGCTCTACCGCGTCGACATCAACACGCTCCACCGCGACGAGGGCGCCAACTCGCTGAAGCTCAACGACATCGGACGGGTGCGGCTGCGCTGCACCAAGCCGCTGTTCCTGGACGACTACAGCGTCAACCGCTCCACCGGGTCGGTCATCCTGGTGGACGAATCGACGAACCGCACCGTCGGCGCCGGCTTCAACTGACGCCGCAACAAAAGATCAGGCGGCCCTGAGGGCGAGGAGAAGCTCGCTCCCGGGGCCGCCTGATCGGTTCTGGGTTACCGCTTGGGGAACTGCGGCGAGGTCTTGAGCGCCTCGGCGTAGTTCTTGTTCTTCGCACCGCCGGTGAGCCGGTAGGTGTCGGTGCTGTTGAGGGCGGTGTCGAAGTAGGACATGGCCAGGGCGCCGGTGCTCTTCAGCTCCTGGTAGGTGGTGGTGATCCACTTGGGGTTGTCCTTGAAGGCGGCATCGGTGAGGCCGGTCTCGGCCAGCCCCCACGCCACTCCCTTGGACTTCGCCCACGCCGAGATCTTGGAGAAGTAGCGGGGCTTGAGGCTGGGATCGACGGAGGTGCCGTGCTTGGCCGTTCCGTAGAAGCAGTAGACGTCGAAGCCTGCGATATCGACCGTGGTGTTCGGCCAGATGTTCTCGATGCGGTACTTCGATTCGCCGTACCACTCGTGGTAGCCCATCAGGATCACCGAGAAGCCGGCGTTGGGAGCGCCGTTGCGGAGGATCGGGCCCAGCCGCTCCTGCATGGCCTTCCAGTCGGCGATGTTGCCGTCACCTTCGGGCTCGTGGTGGAAGGCAACCCAGACCGGGCCGTTGACGGTCTTGATCTTGGCAGCCAGGTCCTTGGCCCAGGCGTCGCCCTTGCCGTTGGCGATCTCCTTCCAGGTCCCGATCTTCGGGAGCTTGAAGCTCATCCAGGGGATCCGTCCGGCGCTGACATCGGCCTTGGCCAGCCTGATCGCTGAGTCGACCTGATCGGAGCGCCAGTAGGTGCGGCGGACGCCGAGCCGCTGCCCGAGGCTCTTCTCCAGGCTGGCCGGGTCGGTGTTGCTGCCATGGGCGGCTCCGACCAGCGGAGCGCACTTGCCAATGCCACGGGCATTCAGCTTGCAGCCGTCGGACAGCGTGTAGCCGCCGGTCGTCGCAGCCGGCGCGGTGGTCGGCGTCGACGGCTTGGGCGCCGGGGTGGTGGGCTTCGGGGTCGGCTTGGGAGTCGTGGGCTTCGGCGCCGGTGCCTTCGCGGCCGAGCCGGACTTCTGGATCTTCACGATCAGGCGAGGGGCCTTCGAGCCGGTCGCCGAGATCTTGATGCTGCTGCCGCCGAGCTTGTTCGTGAGCCGGAAGGCGGCCCCGCTGCGCAACTGCTTGTCGAGCTTGTCCACGTCGAGGGAGAGCTTGACGGTCTTCTTGGCCTTCGCGGTCTTGCTGGCCTTCGGCTTGCCGGTGAGGAGATCGGGCCGCTTCTTGTAGGTCAGCTTGGTGGCGGACCAGCCCTTCTCGACGGGCGTGGCGACGATCTTGGCCCGCTTCTTCCCGGTCAGCGACTTGACGTGCACCTGCAGGGTGGCCGAGACGATCGACTCCCCGGGCTCAAGCTTGATGGCCGGGAATTGCACGTAGCCGGAGTAGGCCGACTTGCTCGCCCGAGCGGTCGACTTCTTCGGGTAGGCCGTCTTCGGCTTGGACTTGCTGACGTAGGTGACCTTCGTGGCGGCGACCGTTGTGGTCCGCTCGCCGGCGGGGGCGGCAGCCTCGGCAGTGGAGACGGGAATCGTGGTTACAGTGCTGAGCGCCATCGCCAGGCCGGCCAGCAGGCCGAGCGCACGAGCAGGCAGTTTCTTGACTGTCATCGGGGGTAATCGCTTTCAGGTTGGGTCCAGCTTGTGGATTCCGCCCTGGCATGACCCCCCTCATGCCGCCGTTCCCCCCAACGGGTTGACGTTCACCTGAGACAAAACATAACAGATTCTCAGAAAATATGGGAACTCAAGTCCCCCAAACGGGGGACACGAAGCTCAACCCTCTATCACGACTTGGTCGTGGAGCTCTCGGGGACACTCCGACAGCGAGGCTACTGCCAGCGCTTGCGCATCGCCAAGCCCACGTTGGTGTGGGTGGCCGTCAGTCGCTTGCGTGACATGGCAGCCACGATCCGCAGCGCGTGGTCGACCGCCGGTGCGGCCTTGCCGAAGAAGTCCAGATGCTCGTTCTCGCCGACGATGGTGATCACGTCCATCTGGTGCGCGGCCGCCCAGTCGAGCAGCGTCGGCAGCGAGAGGATCTGGTCGTACACGACTCGGTAGGGCCCGTGCCCCGGGGTACCGGCGAGCTTGCGTCCCCGGATTCGGCGTTTGTACTGCACGTGCAGCCAGTGGGGCGTGGTTCTGGCGGCGAAGCTGTAGACGCTGTCCCGATCCGGGGTCTTCAGGATCATCAGCCCACCCGGGCGAAGCGCCTCGTGCATGCGCTCGAGCACGTCCACCGCGCCGTGGATGTGCTCCAGTACGTAGGCGCAGTGCACGAGGTCGTAGGAATCCGGCGGAAGCTCGACGGTGCGCAGGTCGCCGACGATCCAGTGGTCGATATCGCCGCGCTCCTGGGCGCGGAGCCGCAGTGCGTCGGCGTCGCGGTCGACGCCGGTCAACTCTAACCGCATCTCCTCCAGGTCCCACGTCCACATCCGGCCGCAGCCGGCATCGAGGATGCGCAGCGGTCTGCCTTCGTAGAGTTCGGAACGGACGGTCGCGGTCAGCCGCGCATTCATCTCCGAACCCGTCACGGGTTCGATAGAAGCTGCCCTGGTATGTGGCATCGCCCCTCCTCCAAGGTGCCGTGGAGGCCGTGGAGAACTAAGCAAACTTTTCACTTGCCAAGAGGGTTTTGACCTGTTCAGCTGTGGGAATTCTGTGAGATCCGGTTCGCGTGCCCCGGGCGGATCGGGGCGGGGTCAGCGCGTGGTCAGCCAGGTAAGTGCCAGGGCGGTCAGGCTCAGCGTGATCTCGGTGATACCGAGCGCCAGCGGACGGACGGTCCGCCGCTCGGCGATCCTCGGCAGCAGCCACGACCGCACCGTGGTGAGCAGGAAGAAGACCGCCCAGGCCCGGTCCGCCTGCCCGGCGATGGCGAGCCCGGCCACCGCGATCGTCCAGCCGGCGTGCCAGGCGATGGAGGCATTGCGCCAGGCGAGCCGGCCGCGCTCCCGGATCATCGCCTTCACGTGGAATACGGTGCCGCCGAAGTAGCCGAACATCACCGCCGCGACGATCGCCGCCGTCGGCAGCGCGGGATCGTCCACCATCGCGACCGGATCGGGGAACCGCACCACCAGCACCATGACGGCGGCGAGCAGCGTGGTGAGCAGGCCGCCGGCAACGTGCCGTTCCTGGCGTCGCGCGGCCAGCCACAGCGCGACGGCCAACGGCAGAGCGAAGACCGCCAGCCACCACAGCACGGCCGGTCCGGCCAGCCAGACGGTGACCAGGCCGGCGACCAGGGTCGTGGCGCCGTAGGTTGCCAGGGCGGGCAGCCAACGTCCGCGCCTGGCCGGTGCCGATTTGAGCAGCCCTGAGGCGGCGTGGAAGGCGAAGTAGCCGATCACCCAGGTCGCCAGCATGGCCGCGAGGTGAAAGCCCAGCCGGCCGGCCTGCCAGCTCAGGATCACACCGGCCGCGAACGGCACCAGCAACATGGCCCACGCACCGTGCTGGTTCGGCAACCAGCCGGCGGTGCGGGTTCGTTCGGCCATATCGTGCACCGTAGCCGACTCCCCGGTGCGGCGAGGACCAAACTGTCGTTGGCAGGAAGCCGGCGCGCGGCGACGCGCGGTCCGGCCTCCGGGTCGGGGCTGTCGCCGGGTGCCGCGGAGGCTGATCTGGAGGGCTACTGCGCGGCGGCGGAGCGGCGCGAGCGGGTGACGGTGTAGTGACGATCCCGGGCGACGACCCGCGTCGGGCCGACCTGGGAACTCAGGAACAGCAGGTAGGGCAGGTGCGAGTTGAACACGGTCCAGAGCTCGCCGTCCGGGGACAGCGCGGGAATCGCGCTCCGCAGTAGCTCGAAGCCGGGAGTGGAGTCCTTCGTGGTGCCGCGATGGAAGGGCGGGTTGCACACCACCAGCCCGACCGAGGCCGGGGACGCCACCAGTGCGTCCGTGCGCCGTACCTCGACCTGGACGCCGTTCGCCAGCGCGGTCTCCCGCGCGGACGCGCAGGCCGCCCGCGAGACGTCGACGGCGAGGACGTCCCGGCCCTGACGGGCCAGCCAGGTCGCGAGGATGCCCGTGCCGCACCCCAGGTCCACCGCGCGGAGCGCGGCAACGCTGTCCGCCCGACCTTCGCCGTCATCCGCTGGGTCTCCGTCGGCCGGACGGGATTCCCCACGCGGGAATGACGGGAGCGTCTGCTGGAGCGACTGCAGCAGGAGGCGGGTACCGCCGTCCAACCGGTCGGCGGCGAAGGCGCCGGCGTGGCTCACCAGGGTGAGATCGTCCAGCTGGGCGGTGTGCGGCCAGGACAGGCTGCCCGGGATCGGATCCGAGGCGTGCAGCGCCCGTGACTTCTGGCGTCCCAGGCTGGCTCGGACGGTGCCGAAGCTGCGTGCCAGCACCTCGTTCATGCCGCGGGTGAGGTGCTTCTCCCGCCCCCCGGCGAGCAGCCGGACACCGGAGCCGGCGAACGCGGCCACCCGTTGGGCGTAGTCCTCCAGCATGCCGAGGCTCTTGGGGAGCCGCAGCAGGACGAGCGTGACTCCGGCCAGGCCGGTCTCGTCCAGCGCGCCGAGCGGGGCGAAGGTGAGCTCGCGTTCGTCTCGTAGGTCGTCGCAGTAGGCACGGACGGGGTGCCCGCCGGCGTGCAGGTGGTTGGCGAGGGCGGGGTCGTCGATCACCAGGACGAGCGGTTCCGGTGTCGGCGGCCCGGGGGTCTGCTGGGCCTGATCCCCGCCTTCGCGGGGATGACGGTGAGGGGGATCGGGTCGCTGCCGCGGGAGGCTCGCTTCGTCCACCAGGAGGCGGGAGACCGGGTCGAGCGTCACTGGAGCTGTCCGCGTGCCCGCAGTTCGGCGATCAGCTGGGCGTGGAAGTCCTCGTCGATGCGGTACTTCGCCCGGTAGATCAGGTAGCCGATCACGATCAGCACCAGCGGCAGAACCAGCATCACCAGCTTCATCACCAGCAGCCCGCCGGCATCGACGTCGCCGTAGGCCTCGGCGTCGTTGATTCCTGAGACGATCGCTGTGACACCGACGATCGCCGCCGCCAGCGCCGCGCCGACCTTGTTGATGAAGGGCTGCAGGGCGAAGGTGACCGCCACGTTGCGGCGTCCCAGCTTCCAGTGGCCGTAGTCGATGGTGTCGGTGATGAATACCAGCATCAGCAGCACGACGTAGCTCTGCCCGACGAACAGCAGCAGGCCGGCGATCCCGATCGGGAGCATGTTCATCGGCGAGAAGAAGAAGACGATGTAGCCGGCCACGATCATCGCGGTGGCGGCGGTGTACAGCGTCGAACGGCGGAACCGGCGGCGTAGCAGCGGGAAGGAGAGGAAGCCGAGGATCTGCGCGATCCCCAGCACCGCGCCGAAGATGGTGTACATCCCCTCGTCGCCGTAGGCGTACTTGAAGAAGTAGACCCCGAAGCTGGTGGTGGTGATATAGCCGGTCATGAACAGCACCATCGCGATGGCGGTCCACAGCAGTTGGTCGTTCTTCACCACGACGCCGGCGATCTCCCGCAGCGTGGTGCGCTCCTGCTCCACCGCGATCCTGGGCTCCTTCACCCCGATCAGGGTGACGACCTGACCGACCAGCATGATCGCGACCAGCGCGATCGCCAGCACCGTCCAGCCCTGGGTGCGCCCGAAGGTCTGGGTGAGAATGCCCTCGGAGCCGACCAGCGGCACGATCGCGACCACCACCGTGAACAGGCCGATGGTGGCGAAGATCTTCGCCACCGCCCCGATCCGCTCCCGCGCCTTCTGGTCGACCGTGAGCGCCGGCAGCATGGACCAGTAGGGAATGTCGTTGGCCGTCCAGGAAAGGCCCCACAGCAGGTAGACGACCGCGAAGCCGAGCACCCAGCCGGCGCCGCGGATTCCCCAGTCGGTGAACATCACGACGGTGAACAGTCCGGACGCGACCACCCCGGCGGCGATCCATGGCTTGTAGTGCCCCCAGCGGGTGCGGGTGTTGTCGACGATCGAACCCATCACGACGTCCATCACCGCGTCGAACAGCCGGGCCGCCAGGACGAGCACCGACACCCAGCCCAGCTCCCAGTCGGTCAGATCCAGCGCTTCGGTGAGGAACACCAGGAAGTACATGCTGACCAGCGTGTAGACCATGTCGCGGCCCAGCGTCCCGACGCCGAAGGTCCACTTGTTGCGGCGTTCCAGCGGATCGCTCAGCGGTGCGGACGGCCCGGCGCCCGCGGGAGAGCTGGTCATGGCTCGAAGCTACTCCAGAACGGTGGCGGCGAGCGGGATTCCGCGCCCGAAGCCCGAACGGATTGGCGAGACTGGGCACCCGGGCCCGCCCGCGCCGCCCAGAATGGAGGGTATGACTGCGAACCAGAGTGCGGCGATCAACCTTCGACTGGCCCAGGTGGGGATCCACCTGGAGGGCTTCGAGGATTCCGAGGGCGCCCGGCTCGTCGCTCCGATTCTGGCTCGCCAGCGTGAACTGCGGCGTCGCCTGGCCGATCGGCTCTGCGCCGCAGACCAGCGGATCCAGGACTTCCTGGACGACTACCTGGCCGAAACCGGGCTGCAGCCGAAGCTGCCGCGCCGTACCTTCGTGCTGGATGAGCCTGGCCTGGCCCGCGAACTGTCGCTGCCCTACGACCGGGACAGCTTCTCTTCTCCGCTGCTGAGCAGCTACCGGCTGGTCAACGGCGTGCTGCACAACCCGGCCAACGACCGCCGCACCACCGCCGGCGTCTTCCACATCGCCGAGGGCGGTCTGCCGATCCCCGACGACAAGATCGCCGTGGAGAAGGCTGTCTTCGCCCGGCTGCTGGAGCGCGCCTTCGAGCCGCCGGAGGTCGACAAGGTGCTGCCGTACACCGCGCAGCTCAACAAGCCCGCCGCCTGCTTCGTCTCCCTGCTGCTGCGTCCGCTGGTGGCGCCCGAGGTGCCCGGCCACGTCCGTGAGAAGCGCCTCGAGGTGCGCTTCATCGTGCCGGGCGGTCTGGTGGCCAATCTCGACTTCGTCGAGGGAATCTTCGGCAACGGCGGCGACCCCTATCTGCCGGAGAACGACTCCTCGCTGGCCCCGTCGACCTGGACCGGTCATTCCGGCCTGGTCGTCCTCGCTCCCCACCTGACCGCGGTGACGAAGAAGGAGCTCGGCCTGCCGCACATCAGCGAGGCGACCGACCGGCAGCGCCGTGACGGCCAGTGCTGGGAGCACGAGGACGAGCGCTACAACGGCGGCCAGGCCTTCAAGATCTGCGCCCGCGATGAACGTGGGGTCATCGTGACGGTGATCGCGGACAACTACTTCGGCTACTGCAAGAAGGAAGTGAAGACGCAGATCTCCTATTCGGCGAACCTGTTCGGCAACGCCGAGGAGGAGCACGCGGGTGGCGCGCTGGTGTACCCCTCCTACAACCTGGGTCAGGAGTATCACGAGACCTCCTGCGGCGAGGAGTACACCCTGGCCGAGGTGCTGGAGCGCGATCCCGAGCGGTTCCAGCTGCAGCCCGAGGGGCACGCCCTGGATCGCGAGCACTCCCACATCGTGCTGGTGCCCGCGAACGCCTACTACTCGCTGCGCAGCCTGACGGTGTCGTGGACGAACCCGAACGGCTCGCAGGGTTCGCTGCCGCTCCGTGCCGGCACCGCCTACCTGAGCCCGAACGGCTATCGCGTCCACATGGCCCAGGCCGCGGCCGACCGCACCCAGTGGGGCCTGATCGGGACGGCCCCCCGGGTGACCTCCTTCCACAAGCCTGCGACCGTTTCCGGCGGCGGCAAGTCCGAGGTCTCGAAGGCGATCACCGACGCCTTCATCTTCGGCAACGCCTATGCCCCCGACGTGGAGCGGGATCTGGACGAGGTGGCGAAGATCATCGACGGCGACTTCTCCGGCCGGTTCGCCGATCCGGCGGCGAACGGTGTCGACCACCGGCCGATCCTGGCCGACACCCGCTCGATCGGGTCGGTCATCAAGCTGCTCACCCCGTCCGACGAGTTCCATGACGGCTACAACTCCTGGCTGGAGTCGATCCCGCCGCACATCCTCGAGCTCGTCTTCGTGGTGAAACGGTTCTACCGGCCCGAGTGGGGCAGCGACTGGCGGTCGCACTTCACCGTGGGCCGGATCAACGGCCGGCTCGGCAACGCCCTGCGGCTGGACGGCGACAAGATCACCGTCAACATGCTGCGAGTGGGCTTCGAGGCCGACGGCTCCTGGCGACTGTTCGGACTGCGGCACGACTTCGCTCCCGCCATCAAGGTGCAGACCGAGGACGACATCACGGCCTCCACGGTGGTCTCGGGCACCGAACTCGGCCTGGATCCCCATCGCTCCTACAAGCTGGTGGAGAACTGCGAGAGCCTGCTGTTCCAGCGCCCGGACGACGCGATCCACCGCGGCTACGACAAGCAGGCCGAGCGCGACATCGCGACCCCGGGCACCTTCCTGTCCAACTTCCAGCCGTTGACCAGGCCCGAGGTCATCGCGATGCGCGACGACGCGGTGCACTTCAGCCAGTTCACCGAGCCGATGGCGAGGCTCCTCTCGAACTTCGCCGACGCCGAGGACGGCCCGCAGTACGTGGTGAGTTCGGCCAATCCGCGGCTGGTGGACGGTAAGCCGTCCAAGAACCCGCGCTATCTGCAGCAGCGCCCGGACCGAGCCAATGCCGCGCAGACGGCCGTCGCCGAGCTGGCGTCGTACCTGTACCGCCGGGTGGCCACCGACCAGCCGTTGCCGTTGCCGATCGACGTGGTGGCGGCAGGTCGCCGCAACAACCCGCCTGAGCCGGGTGTGCCGCCGCTCTCGGCCTTCAACCCGCTCCACTACATGGAGCTTCCGGAGCTGTTCGCCGAGTACATCTCCTCGATGACCGGCAAGTCGCCGTCCACCACGGGCGCCGGCTCCGAGGGCGCGCTGACGAAGGGCCCGTTCAACGCCCTGCCGGCGATCATCGACCTGAACGCGGCCTTCCTCTCCTATGCGCTGACCGGCTACGACGGCTGGGTCTCCTGCGCCGGCTTCGTCGGGCCGCATGTCCGGGTGGACCACGACATCTCCATGCTGGTGCCGGAGGTCTTCGCCCGGATGACCCCGGCCGAGCGGGACGCTCGCAGCCTGATCGCGGAAGGCTGCCTGGAGCGGCTGGAGGATTTCGAGTACGAGGGCCGCCAGGTGCTGGCCAGCCGGCTCGGCTACCGGATGACCGTCGGGTTCGCCCGCAAGTACTTCGGCCGCATCTTCCTGCACCCGCACGTGGTGTTCACCGAGGAGATGCTGCGTCCCGAGCAGCAGGATCCGGCGGTCTTCGCCGAGTCGGTCGCGGTGACGGTGGCCACCCACGAGCGGGTCGCCCGGGCGTACTTCGACGACGGCACGATCTCGCTCGCGGTGCCGCCGCTCCGCGCCCTGCTGGAGATCATGGCGCACGGCCGCTCGGCCGAGGGCTGGGAGCTGGACTCGCCGGAGTTCCGCGCGCAGTTCACCGCCGAGCACGTGCGGGCGGCGGACTGGTACCGCGCCCGGCTGGATGCCAAGCAGGCCGCCGCCGCGGGACGGGCCACTGCCGGCCTGGCGGCCATCGAGCGGTTCGTCGCCACGCCCGGCAACGAGGAGCCGTCGGAGCGGCTCGGCATGGCGGCCAGGGTGGCGGCGGCCAAGGTCGAGCTCGCCAAGTTCGCCAGCCCCGAGTGGCGCGAGAGCATCGTCGGGACGGTCGGCGGCCAGGGCTTGTGAACCCCTGACCGGCGGCCGCCGGTCAGGGCAGGGTGTCGGTACCGAAGGTGTCGTACCAGTCGCCGGCGAAGGCCGCGACCGCCTGGGTGACGTCCGGAGTGGCCAGCGCCGCCCGGAGCAGTTGGGGCGGCAGGGTGACGGCCTGGGCTCCGGCTTCGAACGCCGCCGAGACCTGCGCGACGTTCTTGAAGGAGGCCGCCATGATCCGGCAGTCGGCACCGTGCCTGTCGATGAAGCCGCTGAGCGACTTGATGGTCGACACGGTGTCGATGTCCAGGCTCTCCATCCGGTTGAAGTAGGGGGCGATGTAGTTGGCGCCCGCCGCGATCGCCAGGATTCCCTGGGCCTTGGAGTAGATGGCGGTCGCGGTCACGCCGATGCCCTCATCGCGCAGCAGGCGCATCGCCTTGATGCCCTGTTCGGTGGTGGGCACCTTCACGTACACCTCGTCGTCCACCATCGCGCGCAGCCGGTGGGCGTCGGCGACGATGCCGGCGGCATCCTGGGCGAGAACCTGGATGTGCAGCGAACGCTCCCGGCCGATCACCTCGCGAATCCGGCGGAAGTGGGGGTAGAGGTCGATCCGGCCCTCGGCCTTGATGATCGTCGGGTTGGTGGTGACGCCGGCGACCGGGTAGATGGGCGTCATCTCCTCGATTGCGGCGAGGTTCGCGGTGTCGAACAGGATCTCCATCGGCTTCTTCCTCCGTTCAGGTCCGCCGCCGGCCAGGCACGGCCGTCCGCGGGTCACGAGATCGCTGTCGCCACGGGGCCGGAAAGCGACTCCATAGCGATCAGCCGCTCCAACCGTAGCACGCAGCCTGTTTCCGTATTGCGATAAACCGCAAGTTCAGCGAAGGGGTAAGCAGTCCCGTCCAACGGGGAATAGGAGCATTAGTGTTCCGATACACGCCTCAGGTATCACGATGTACTACTTGACGTAGTACGCGATACTGCGTAGTCTCTGGTGGTGACGCAGCTTTCGATTGCGTCGCAACCGTAAGTCGGCGACGAACCGGTCGCCCAGGCGACACTCAAGGACGTGTGAATATGAGCGCAGAGCGCCACCTCTTGGCCATCACGGCGTGCCCCTCCGGCGTCGCCCACACCTATATGGCCGCGGAAAACCTGGAACAGGCCGCGGCGCGGCTTGGCTACACCATGAATGTCGAGACCCACGGTCAGATCGGAGTCGAGGGCGAGTTCAAGCCCGAGGACATCGAGCGGGCCGAAGCGGTGATCATCGCAGCGGATTCCAAGGTCTCGCTGGATCGATTCGTCGGCAAGAAGGTCATCGTGACCGGCGTTGCCGAGGGCATCCACAAGCCGGAGGAGCTGATCCAGCGCGGGCTGGCCGCCAGCCCGCTGCAGGGGACCGGCACGCAGACCTCCTCCGCCGACCAGCCCAAGCAGCGCCAGGGGATCTACCGGATCCTGATGAGCGGCGTCTCGCACATGATCCCGTTCGTCGTCGTCGGCGGCCTGCTGATCGCCATCGCCTACGGCATCGGCGGCGTCCCCACCCCCGGCGGCCTGGTGATCCCCGAGGGCTCGATCTGGGAGACCCTGGCCGGCCTGGGTGGCCTCGGCTTCACCCTGATGGTTCCGGTGCTGTCGGGCTACATCGCCTATGCGATCGCCGATCGGCCCGGTCTGGCACCGGGCATGATCACCGGCCTGCTCGCGATGACCCCGGCGCTGTACAACTCCGAGGCCGGCGCTGGCTTCATCGGCGGCATCATCACCGGTCTGATGTCGGGGTACGCGGCTCTGGCCATCAAGCGGATCCCGGTCCACAAGTACCTGGCACCGATCTGGCCGATCATCGTCATCCCGATCGGCAGCTCGTTGCTGGTGGGATTCATCTTCATCTTCGTGCTCGGCGGCCCGATCGCCTTCCTCTTCACCAGCCTCACCGCGTGGCTGGCCGGCATGCAGGGCGTCGCCCCGATCGCTCTCGGCCTGATCCTCGGCGCCATGATCGGTTTCGACATGGGCGGCCCGGTCAACAAGGTGGCCTTCATGTTCGCCGGCGGCCTGATCGCCACCGGCAACTACATGCCGCAGGGCATGACCTCGGTCGCCATCGCAGTGCCGCCGATCGGCATGTTCATCGCCACCCTGATCGCCCGCAAGCTCTACGAGGAGACCGAGCGCCAGAACGGCATCGCAGCGGGCTTCATGGGCTTCTTCGGCATCACCGAGGGTGCGATCCCGTTCGCCGCGGCCCGGCCGCTCGCGGTCATTCCGGCCAACGTGATCGGTGCCGCTGTGGGCGCAGCCCTCGCCGGAGTGCTCGGGGTGCAGAGCCAGGTGATGTGGGGCGGCCTGATCGTCGCCGTGCTGGGTGGCGTCAACCAGCCGATCCTGTTCACGCTGTGTGTCCTGGTCGGTGGCTTCGTCACGGCTCTGATCGCCATCACCTTGATGCGCGTGACCTCGGGCAAGAAGCAGTCGGCGCCGGCGGCCGTGGCGGCCGTGGCCGAGGCGACCCCCTCCGTGGCGGCCCCGTCGGTGGCGTCCGTCGACGCCGCGCCGCTGACCGGTGGCGGTACCGCGACCGCGGTCAAGACCCGGCCCGCCAGCGTGCTGGACTACATCTCCACCGAGACGATCCTGATCGACTCCAAGGCGACCGATCGCGACTCGATGATCCGGGAACTGGTGGCGCTGGGCGTGGGCACCGGGCAGGTGGCCGATGCCGAGGTGGTCTTCCGCAGCGCCCTGGCCCGCGAGGCCCTGATGTCGACCGCCGTCGGCGAGGAGATCGCGATCCCGCACGCCAAGTCGGACGGTGCCGCGCGGCCGATGGTCGCCTTCGCCAAGGCCAACGGCATCGACTGGGGTTCGCCCAGCGGCGACCTGGCCAAGCTGGTGTTCCTGATCTCGGTGCCCGAAGCGGACGCCGGCGACGAGCACCTGCGCATTCTCGCCAAGCTCTCCCGGGCGCTGGCCCGGGCCGCGGTGCGGGACGCCCTCCACGCGGCGGCCACCCCGGCCGAGGTGCTCGAGGTGCTCCGCTCCGCGGTCGACTGACCCGAACGAACAGGGGATGGGGTTCCGGGCGCTCGCCCGGAACCCCATCCCGCTTCCCAGCTTCCGTCCGATCGCGAACCGAACCTCCGGTAGGTTTCTGATTCGTAGGAAGGTGAAGAAAAGGCCATGAGCGACAAGAAGGCCCGCGAGGCCTACATCCTGAACCGCCTGGCGCGGGACGGCTCCTTGTCGGTGGCGGCGCTGTCTCGTGACCTGGGGGTATCCGAGGTCACCATCCGGAGCAACCTGCGGGAGCTGGAGGGACGCGGCCTGCTGCTGCGCACCCACGGCGGCGCGCAGGCCAGCACCTTCCAGTCGGTGCTGGAACGTCAGCGCAACCGGCTCGACGAGAAGGGCCGGATCGCCGCTGCCGCGGCCGCCCTCGTCCGCGACGGCGACTGCCTGATGATCGAGGCCGGGACCACGACCGGGGCGCTCGCCAAGGAGCTGACCGGGCGGCAGGGCCTGCAGATCGTGACCAACTCCACGCTGACCTTCGCCGCGGCGCGCCTCAACAGCGACCTGGGGCTGGTTCTCACCGGCGGAACCTTCCACCACGAATCCGAGTCGATGGTGGGCTCCCGGGCGCTCGCGACGATCGCCGAGTACAACGCCCGGCTCGCCTTCGTCGGCACCGACGGCTTCACCGGTGAGCGCGGGCTGACGACGCAGTTCGCCGAGGGCGCCGACGTCATCCGCGCCATGCACGCCCGGGCGGAGGAGACCTGGCTGCTCGCCGACTCCACCAAGTACGGCCGGGCCGGCTTCGTCAGCGTGCTGCCGCTGGCCGAGGTCGCAGGCGTGGTGACCGATTCCGGGCTCGGCGAGGAGTCCGTGGAAGCCCTCGAAAGCCTGGGAGTACGGGTCATCCTCGCGTAGCGAGGCTGCGCGCTAGGTCGTGACCAGGTTCGATACCCCGTTGGCGCGGGCGAGATCCTCGAACTCGGCCAGCTGGGCCCGGGTGAGCATGCGCGGGTTCTCGTCCGTGTCGAAGACGTAGGTCAGGTGCGGCTGCACGTCGTACTTGGCGGCGGCCAGCGGGTTGTAGTTGAGCAGTTCGTAGCGGACGCCGGGGTGGATGCCCGAGATGAACCGCGCGATTCCCGCGATATTGGCCACGGTGTCGGTGATGCCGGGGATCAGCGGCGTGCGAACCGTGACGTCGTCGCGGCGGTCGCTGCGCAGCAGCGCGGCCAGGTTGGCGAGCACCTGTTCGTTGCCGCGCCCGGTATAGCGCCGGTGCGCCTCGGGATCGATCAGCTTGCAGTCGGCGAAGACGTGATCGACCCAGGGCAGGGCCTCGAACAGGAACTCCTCGCGCACATTCAGCGCGGTCTCGATGGCGGTGTTGATGCCCTCCTCGCGGAGTGCGCGCAGCAGGGCGACCGCGAAGTGCGGCAGGAACAGCGGCTCGCCCCCGGAGACCGTCACGCCGCCGCCCTCGCCGAAGAAGACCCGGTCGCGCTGGGCGATCTCGACGAGTTCCGAGACGGTGTACCGCTTGGCGTCGTAGGCGATGGCGCCGGTCGGGCAGACCCGGGTCAGGGTCTCCCAGTCGGCCTCCGCCGCGGTGTCGACGTGCACAGCGCCGCCGGCGTCCTGGCTGACCGCGTCCCCGCCGGCCTCCAGGCACAGGCCGCAGTCGATGCAGCGGCCCCGGAAGAAGACCGGACGGATCCGCGGGCTGATCGTCTCGGGGTTCTGGCACCAGGCACAGGCCAGGCTGCAGCCCTTCAGGAAGATCGTGGTGCGGATGCCATGGCCGTCATGGGTGGAGAAGCGCCGGATGTCGACGACATTCGCCGCCAACTCCGGGCACTTCTGGGCCTGCTCAGTCACCGCGTACGCGTCCGGGTCACAGATCCTGGGTGGTGCGGGCGATGATCTCGTCCTGCAGGTCGCCGGAGAGCTCGGTGAAATAGGCGGTGTAGCCCGCCACCCGGATCGTCAGGCTGCGGTAGCGATCCGGATCCTGCTTGGCCGCGATCAGGTCTTCGCGGCGCACCACGTTGAACTGGACGTGGGGCACCTCCAGGGCGACGAAGGCCCGCAGGAACTGCGCGAACTTGTCGACGTTGGTCTCCGAATCGAAGAACTCCGGCAGGAACTTCAGGTTCAGCAGGCCGCCGTTCGAGGTGTACTCGTTCGCCATCCGCGATACCGACTGCAGCACCGCCGTGGGCCCGGCCATGTCGCGACCGTAGACCGGGGAGAGGCCGCCGTCGGCCAGGGGAGTGCCGGCCTTGCGCCCGTCCGGCGAGGCGCCGACGTTCTGGCCCATCGGGACGTGCGCCGACACCGTGTACATGCCGGTGTGGTAGCGGCCGCCGCGGATGTTGGTGTAGCCCGCCAGCCGATCGGCGAAGTAGCCTGCCCACTGCTCTCCGAGCTCGTCGACGTAGGCGATGTCGTTGCCGTACTTCGGGGCCTTGTTCAGCATCAGGGCCTGTTCGACCTCGTAGCCGACGAAGTCCGCGCGCAGGGCCTCGAGCATCCGCTCGCGGGAGATCAGGCCGTCGTCGAAGACGAGCTGCTTCAAGGCGGCCAGCGAGTCGGCCAGCGAGGCGACCTGGATCATCTGGATGCCCGAGAGGTCGTAGAGCGCGCCGCCCGCCGTGACGTCCACGCCCGCGGTCAGGCAGTCGTCGATCACCGCCGACAGGAAGGCGGTCGGCAGCACGTCCATGTGGGCGCGCTCGACCACCTCGCAGGCCGCGATCATGGCGTCGATGAAGTGGTCGATCGTCCGGGCGAAGGCGGTCTCCAGCTCGGCCCAGGTGGCGAAGTCGGTCAGCGAGCCGTTGTCCGGGCCGATCCGCTGGCCGGTCTGCAGATCGATGCCGCCGGTGAGGGTGAGTTCGAGCGCCTTGTTCAGGTTGAACATCGCCGCGTCGCTCCAGCCCAGGTTGTTGCCCTGGGTGGTCAGCTCGACGCAGCCCACGATCGCGTAGTCGAGGGCGTCGGCGTGGCTGACGCCGACCGCCTCCAGCGCGGGGATCACCGAGCGGTCGTTGAAGAACTGCGGCATCCCGCTACCGCGGGCCACCACGCGCACCGCCTCCTTCAGCAGCGCCTCGTCGGTGTCGTCGTGGAGGCGCACCGACAGGTTGGGCTGCGGCAGGCCGAGGTGCTTCTGGGCCTGCAGGAAGAGGAAGGACAGCGGGTTGGCGACATCGTTGCCGGCGCGATCCTGACCGCCGACGGCGATGTTGAACCCGATCGGGAAGCCGGCGAAGTACTTCGCGCTGTGGGAGTTGCGCAGGTAGACGACCTGGTTGAACTTCAGGAACAGGCATTCGATGAGTTCGAGAGCGTGCTCCGGGGTGAGTTCGCCGGAGGCGATCCCAGCCTCGTAGTAGGGCAGCAGGGCCAGATCGAGGCGCCCGGGCGAGAACGAGGACGCGTTGGATTCGGTGTGCAGCACGACGAACAGCAGCCAGGTCGCCTGGACGGCCTCGTGGAAGGTCTCGGCCGGACCGGTTGCCAGCTTGCGCATGATCCGGGCCACCTCGCGCAGCTCGGCGGCATCCGCAGGATGGGTCTCGGCCAGCGCGTCGGCCCGCTCGGCATAGCGCAGCGCGAACTCCTGGACGCCCTGCATCGCGATCTCGACCGCGCGGTAGAACTCGGCCTGCTCGCCGGTGGCGGTGGCGCCGCGCACCGAGGCTTCCCGGGCCAGCCCGGCCGGGCCGTGCTGCAGCCACTTGGTGGTGTTCGGGCAGATGTGGCCCTGGGCGTGATCCTTCTGGTTGATCTTGACGACCTTCGCGATCTGGTCGATCTCGGTGCCGTAGCGCTGCCGGATCACGTCCTCCAGCGACACTCCCTGCCAGGCCGGGTAGATCTGCTCGCGGAAGGCGCGAATGGTCTCGGCGTCGACCTCGAAGCGGTCCTGCGGGCGGGTGGGCAGGGTCTCGATCTCGCGATCGATCCAGGAGGCCCCCGCCTCGGGGGTGATCACGCCGGCGCGCACCGACGGCGTCCGGTTGCCCACGATGAGCTCGCCGGGGGTGATGCGGATGGGCAGCTCGCGCAGCGCGGCGGCCAGCGCCAGCGCGCGCTTGACGATCACCGGCTCCTGGGCGTGCTCGCGATAGACGCGGGTCGTGATGAGCGCCTGGTCGGCACAGACCACCCGTGGCTCGGCGAGCATCGCCTCGCGCAGGCGGTCGATCCGCGGCGTGGCGGCGAGGGCTGCCAGGACGGTCGAATCGATGGTCTCGGGAGCTGTCGTCATCACTGGCCTTTCAGTCCGACACGAGCGAGTGTATCGATGTACTAAGCCTACGGCGGCGCCGTAAAGTGGTCAAGCCGTTATTTCATCGTTGCGTGGATTCACGGACGATCAGCGTGCCCGGCAGGGTGAGCCGCTGCCACTCCCGTCCGGGATCCTCGGTGCGCTCGAACAGCAGCTGCATGGCCCGCTGCGCCAGCTGCCCGGCGTGGTGGTCGACCGAGGTCACCGCCGGCTTCACCTCGCCGCTCAGCGGGGTGTTGTCGAAGCTGGCCACCGCCACGTCGCGTCCCGGCTCCAGGCCCTCGGCGCGCAGCAGGCTGATCACCGACAGCAGGTGGGTGTCGTTGTAGGTCACCACGCACTCGGGCCGGCCGCTCCGCAGCGATTCCGCCAGCCCGGCCGCTCCGCCGAGCGCCGGGACGACGTCCCCGCCTCCCAGCCCGTCGGCCAGGCCGGCCAGGCGGTCGTCGAACTGGGCCGAGGCCCGCTCGCCGCCCACCAGGAGGGCCTTGGTGATGCCGGCCTCCCGCAGATGGGTGCCGAGCAGCCGTCCGGAGGCGGTGTTGTCGACGCCGACGTAGTCGGAATCGAGCCCGGGCACCTCGCGCAGCAACTGGACCATGGCGAACGGACGGGGCTCGGCCAGGCAGCGCAGGCCATCGGCCGTCGAGGCCGGCGTCGGCAGCAGGATCAGGCCCCCGATCAGGTGCTCGACCAGGGAGAGGGCGATCTGGGATTCGCGCGCGGGGCTGCCGAAGGAGAAGCCCAGGATGGCGTTGGTGTCGTAGGCGTCCGCCGCCCGGTCGACCGACATCGTGAGCTCGGCGAAGAACGGGTTGCGAATGTCGGTCACCAGCAGGCCGAGCAGGCTCGACCGGCCGTAGCGGACGGCTGTGGCGGCCCGGTTGTACACGTAGCCGAGTTCCAGCATCACCTGGCGCACCCGTTCCTTCGTCGGGGCGGTGATGCGAGGGTGGTCGGCCAGGACCAGCGAGACCGTGGTGCGGGAGACGCCGGCGGCCTCCGCCACGTCGCTGATGGTGGTGCGGCGTGACACCGACCTCACCTTGCTCCGCACCCGGCTCACTGTACTCGTCGGCACCACCCTCGGCGGCCCGGCGCTCCGTGTCGGCAACGCACCGTCGGTCAGGCATCGTCGGCCTTGGATCGGACGTGCTGCCGGGCTTTGCCGCGGGCAGAACATAGACTCCGGAAGGAACCATCGCCGTCCGAGGAGAATCCGCATGCCCAGTTCAGCGCGTCTGCGCCGCCTGCTCTACGGCGGAGTCGGTGTCACCCTGACCCTGGCCCTGGCGGCGTGCAGCGGCGGTGGGGTGACCACCGGCGAGCGGCCCAACCGGCCCACCTCGGTCGTCGAGCCGAACTTCGATCCGCAGACCGATCCGGACGCGCTGGCCATACCGCTCGACTCGCTGCCGGGTTACCACCCGGGGACGCCGGGGACGGACGGCTGGACGTCCGTCCCGATGACCGACACCGACGGCGACGTCAGCTGGCGGATCTGGGACAACGACAACCAGGTGGTGCCCGACTACACCCCGAACGCCACGGTCGCCTTCGGGGCGGCGCAGACCTACACCGAGGTGCCCGGCGTCCTCACCTTCCGCGGCAACCACCAGCGGACGGCGCCCGCTTACGGCACCGCCGACGTCACCCAGAAGAAGCTCGACATCGTCTGGACGCAGGAGATCGGCGAGGCGAGGGGAGACGGCTCCTACTTCCCCGGCGCCGGCTGGACCGGCCAGCCGCTGCTGGTGAACTGGCCGGAGCAGACCCGGCAGGCGATGGGCTTCGAGCCCGAGTTCGCCGACAAGGATCTGGTCGAGGTGCTCTACCCGGTCTTCGAAGGCAAGGTGTACCGGCTCGACCTGGAGACCGGCAAGCAGACCAAACCCCCGATCGACGCCGGCTGCGGCTTCAAGGGCACCGGTTCGGTCGACCCGCGGGGCTACCCACTGCTGTACGCCGGGCAGGGCCTGAACGACATGGACGACGACCTCGACACCGCGGACTGCCCGTTCCGGTACCGGATCTTCGACCTGATCCAGAACAAGGAGGTCTCCGGCTGGTCCGGCGACGACGACCCGGCGCGGCCGCGGAAGGACTGGGGGGCGTTCGACTCGTCCGGCCTGGTGAACGCGGCCTCGGACACCCTGATCGAACCGAGCGAGAACGGGCTGGTCTACAAGGCCAAGCTGAACGCGACGTTCGATCCGGCGGCGAAGACGGTGAGCGTGAACCCCGTCCTGACCAAGCTGGAGTACAAGACCCCGGTCAGCGACACCTTCGGGATCGAATCCTCGGCGGTGGCCTACCGCAATCTGATGTTCGCCTCGGACAACGACGGCAACCTCATCTGTTGGGACGCCACCACGATGCGGATCGTCTGGGCCCGCGACATCGGCGACGACTCCGACGCCTCCATGGTGCTGGAAGAGGCCGCCGACGGCGTCTTCCTCTACCACGGCAACACCCTCGACAACCGCGGGCATGCGGGCGACGACAACTACACCTACCTGCGCAAGATCAACGCGCTGACCGGCGAGCTGGTGTGGGAGCACAAGGTGCCCACCGTCGCGTCCTACCCCAACAACGGTGGCCTGCTGGCCACCCCGGTGCTGGGTCAGGGCGAGATCTCCGACCTCGTGCTCTTCAACGTCTCCAAGACCACCGAGCCGGCGCTGTGCGTGTTCGGCAAGTGCCTGGGCGACTTCGGGGGCGAACTGATCGCCCTCGACAAACTGACCGGGAAGCCGGCCTGGACGCGGTCGCTCGACCGGTACTCCTGGAGTTCCCCCGTGGTGTTCAAGGGAACCGACGGCCACTCCTACGGGGTCTTCGCGGACGCCGGTGGGCTGCTGCACCTGTTCGACCCGAACACCGGCGAGGACTACTCCACTGTGAGCCTGGGCAAGAACGTCGAAGCCTCCCCGGCGATCTACGACGACATGATCGTGGTGGCCTCCTATGACAAGAAGATCTTCGGCATCAAGATCAGCTGACTCGTCTGCGGGGTTCTGGCCCATTACGCTGCCATGGTGCGGCGGTTGCTGAAGATCCTCGGGATCGTGCTGGGTTCGATCGTGGTCGTGTCGTTGGTGGCCACGGTCGGCGTCTACTGGTGGCAGCGGCCGATGTTGCTGACCGGCACCGGCTACGCGGCGCACAACGCCTGCGCGGTCTCGCTGGTCGCGGGACGCGACGACCCCGCCGCCGATCTGCCCGACAACCCGCTGGTACCTGTGCTGGAGACGTCGATCAGCGCGGACGGCGCGCAGAGCGCGGTGCTGGGACGACTCGCCCGCCAGAGCGCCTGGTTCACCCCCGGCTACGGGTGCACGGTCGCCGGCCAGGCACCGTCCCTACCGCCGGCCACCCCGGTGAGCGCCGAGGCCAACCCGTACGCGAACGCCCCGGCTCCCACGCCCTCGGCGGCGGTGCAGGCGGCCCTCGATCACGCCTTCGGTAACGACCTCGACGATGCCGGCCGGAGCGCGCTCGGTACCCGCGGGATCGTCGTGCTCAAGAACGGCAGGCTGGTCGCCGAGCAGTACGCCGACGGTTTCGACGCCGACACGCCGCAGCTCGGCTGGTCGATGACCAAGAGCCTCACCAACCTGCTGGTGGGCCGCCTGGTCGCCAAGGGCGAGGTGAACCTGGACGATGACCGGCTGCGACCGGAATGGACCGACGACCGCGCGTCCATCACCGTTCGAGACCTGCTGCAGATGACCAGCGGCCTGGCCTGGGACGAGACCTACGACCTCGGCACGCCGATCACGCGCATGCTCTATCTGGAGCCCGACATGGGTGGATACGTCGCCTCCCAGCCGCTCGCGCACGAGCCGGGCACCTACCTGCAGTACTCCAGCGGCAGCACCACCCTGCTGTGCTCGATCCTGGCGCCCTCCCGCGGTGGCGCGGACTGGCCCCGGCAGGAGCTGTTCGCCCCGCTCGGGCTGGGCAGCATGACGCTGGAGCCGGATGGCGTCGGCACACCGGTCTGCGGCTCCTACGCCTGGGCGACCCCACGGGATTGGGCCGCGGTCGGCCAGTTCGCGCTGACGGACGGGGTCTGGAACGGCACCCGGTTGCTGCCGGAGGGCTGGATGGCCACCTCGGTCGCCGCCGTCGACGTCGAATCCGAGGAGGAGGGCTACGCCTCGGGCTGGTGGGCCAACCAGCGTGCCGACGGCACCGTGCGCTACGCGGAGCTTCCCGCCGACACCTACTGGGCCAGCGGCCACGACGGCCAATGGCTGGTGGTGGTCCCCTCCGAGCAACTGGTGGTGGCCCGGCTGGGCTTCACCCCCGAGGCCGACGAGCAGGTGGTGGAACTCGTCGCCGAGCTGGTGGACGCGCTGGGCTGATCCGGCGCTGCCGCGAGACTCTCGACGGAAGGCAGCCCGCGGGTTCACCATGAGCTATGACGACGAAGTACCTGCTCATCGGGGGTGGCACGGCCACCGCCCGCGCGGTGCAGGGCATCCGCGAACACGACGCCGAGGGCACGATCACCGTGGTGACCGCCGAACCGCACCTGCCCTACGATCGTCCGCCGTTGTCGAAGGGCGTCCTGCTCGGGGCGGACGATCCCTCCGCAGCCCTGCCGCACGATGAGGCCTGGTACCGCGAGAACCGGGTCGAACTCCGGCTGGGCGATCCGGTCGCGAGCATCGACCTGGACGCACGCGCGGCCACCCTGATCAGCGGCGAACGGCTGGAATGGGAGCGACTGCTGCTGGCGACCGGCTCCTCCGTGCGCCACCTGGAGGTTCCCGGTGCGGAGCTGCCCGGGGTGTTCTCGCTGCGCACCCTGGAGGATTCGCTCGCCCTGCTCGACCGGTTCAAGGAAGGCGGCCGGGTGGCGATCGTCGGCGCGGGCTGGATCGGGCTCGAGGTGGCTGCCGCGGCGCGCAGCCACGGCTGCTCCGTGGTGGTGATCGAACCGCAGCAGGTGCCGCTGCTGGGGGTGATGGGGGAGCGGATCGGCGGCTGGTTCGCCGAACTGCACCGCTCGCACGGCGTCGACTTCCGCTTCGGTGCCGGTGTCGCGGCGATCGACGGAACCGAGGCCGCCACCGGCCTGACCCTCACCGACGGCACTCGGGTGCGTGCGGGCACGGTGGTGGTCGGCGTCGGGATCCGTCCGAACACCACCCTTGCCGAGGCGGCGGGCCTGGACGTCGACAATGGCATCGTCACCGACGAGGCGCTGCGTGCCTCGCGTCCGGGGGTCTGGGCGGCCGGCGACGTGGCCAACTGGCGGAACCGCGCGCTGGATGCCCGGCTGCGGGTCGAGCACTGGGCGAACGCCTACGACGGCGGGCTGGCCGCCGGGCGCTCGATGGCCGGCACGGAGGTGGTCTACGACCCGTTGCCCTTCTTCTATTCCGACCAGTACGACGCCGGCCTGGAATACACCGGCTATGTGCCACGGGGTACCGAGACCGAGGTCGTGCTGCGCGGTGACCCCGAGACCGGCGCCTTCATGGCCTTCTGGGTGGTTCCCGAGGGCGAGGGGGTGCGGGTGCTGGCCGGCATGCACGTCAACACCTGGGACACCGTCGACGCGATCATCGCGCTGATCCGCGCCGATCACCCGATCGACCGCGAGCGGCTGGCCGATCCGGCGGTGGCGCTGGACGACCTGCCCGTCCCCTGAGTCTCGAGGAGCGCTCGCATCGGTTGTCGGGAGGTGAACCTCGTCCTCGGTGACGCCAGGGCAGATCGTCCCGGGTGCCTGGCCGGCGGATCGGCGATCCTGGTGACAGAGCATGCCCCGGGGCCAGGTGTACGCTCCGAAGGGTGGGCGAGACACCGGTATTTGCACACCCTCCGTGGGCGTACGTGTTCGTCGACGGCGCGGACGATTCCCACCCGGGGTACCTCAGGGTCCGGGAGGGTGACGGTCGCCCGGGCGCGGTGATCCTGGCGGTCCGGGACGGTCAGATCGCCATGGTGGAGGTCTATCGCAGGCCGCTGGGGCGCTCCCTCCTCGAACTTCCGCGGGGCTACCGGGACGACGGCGAGACCGTCGAACAGGCCGCGTGTCGCGAACTCGCCGAGGAGACCGGGCTGTCGGTGTCCGCCGAGCGTCTGATCGCCCTGGGAGCGGTGGCGCCCAACGGGGGCGTCCTGGAGTCCGTCGTCGAGTTGTTCATGGTCGTCGTGCCCGACGGCGCCGGCCCGTTGTCTCCGGCCGATCGGGAAGTCGGCTCGGCCCGGTGGATGCCGGTCGCTGAGGTGCTGCGGATGGCTTCGGAGGGGGTCATCATCGACTCCTTCACGTTGGCGACCCTGCTGCGTGCCCTCACCCGCGGTCTTCTGCCCGGAGAAAGCATCGATGCCTAGGGTCGCCCGCACGAACGACAGGGTGCTGCTCGCGGAGTTCGACAGCACTCAGCAACGGGCGGGGATGTCCGGGCCGGGTTGGCTGGCCGATCTCCAGAACAGCGACAGCGCGATTCTCCGGGAGGCACTCGGAAAGCTCCGTCTGGAGGCGCTGCTGTCGGAGAGGATCGTCGTCACGGACGCGCAGGCGCTCGATGGCCGGCTGTTCCTGGGGCTCGCGTCGTCCGGCCTGCTGAAGAAGCTGCGCACCGATCCGGAACAGCCGTTGCCGATCGAGTTGCGGGCGCGCGCCGCGACGGTGAAGGCGACGGTCGCCGCGATGCACCAACCCGGATCCGGCCTGGGCTTCCAGTCGTCCTTCCTCACCAACGGCGATCGGGTGGCCCGGGAGATGACGAGGTCGGTGCATCGGAAGCGACAGCCGTACTCGCGCAAGGGCATTCTCACCTGCCTGGGACGCTCCGGAGCCGCGGACGATGAGCTGGAGGCTCTTGCCGAGGGCTGGGCGAAACTGGCCGAACTCACCGAGGCGAAGGTGCTGCCGCTGCGGACCTGGGCACAGAGCCGTCCCTGGTCGGAGGCTGCGGAACTCTCGGACAGGTTCCTGCCGGTCTCGGTGCTCGCTGCGGCCTTCGCCCAGGACGAGGCTGAGGCGGCCTTCATGCATGACCTGGGAAGGGAGACGAAGCGGAGCGTGTTCCTCGACCGCCTCGATCGCTGGGAAGGGCGGAGCGACGTCGCCGAGAAGCTCGGATTCTGGTTCTCCGAGCGGTACAACCGCACCATCGCCTTCCAGCACCATGCCGACTACCGCAGCATCCACAGCGACCCGAAGGACGGCATCCACTTCAGCGAATCGGAGCGGTTCATCGGAGGCCGCCGCGCGACCGAGATCCAGCTGCCCAGAGGCTTCCTCGAACGCCTCGGCGAGCTCACCACCGACGAATGGCAGCGGGGCTACTCCCAGGTGAAGAACCCGGGCGCCAAGAGCAGCATCGTCGCCTGGTGGAAGTACGGGGACACCGGCAGCCTCCAGCGATCGCTCGATCATCTCGTGGGTGAGTGGGGTGTCTCCGAGTCGGATCCCTCGCAGTCGACCCAGCGCACCCGGCCGAGGTTCGCTCCCGTCATCACCTTCGGTGCCAGCCTTCTCGCGCCGGTCGCTGCGCTCCCGCTCGAGCCCGACCTGCTCGGCTACGTCGCCACCGTGCTGCTCACGCTGGGCATGACCGTCCCCCAATGGCTGATGACGCAGAGCACCGAGACCACGTGCGCGGTGACCGACTACCTGGACGACGTCGCGACCAGCTGAACGCCGCCGGGGTGAGCGGGTTCAGCGTTTGCGGGCGGTCCCGAGCATGTCGCGCAGGATCTGGCCCCCGGTACGGAGCACCTGGTCGCGGAAGGTGGCCGAGCCCAGGGTCTTCTCCACCCAGGACTTCTCCTGGCGGGTGGAGCGGGAAGGCGTGGCACGGCGCTCCTCGCGGGCCTGCGCCGCCTCCTCCTTCTCCCGCAGGGAGGCCTCGGTCTTCTGCTGCTTCTCATAGGCCTTGGCCTCGGTCTCCCGCTGGGCGGCCTCGATGCCGGCCTGGAGTTTCGCGGCCAGGATCTCGTAGGCGGATTCCCGGTCGATCTCCGCGCCGTAGCGGGTCATCATCGCCGAACTGGCGATCCCGGCCGCCATCCACTCCGGGTTCATCGGATCCATGGAGGCCTGCGGCGCGCGCATCCGCGTCCAGGCCACCGGGGTCGGGGCGCCGTCCGGGTTCAGCACGGTGACCACGGCCTCGCCGATGCCCAGCGACTGCAGGGTCTGCTCCAGGTCGTAGGCCGACTTCGGGTAGGTCTGGACGGTCGCCCGCAGCGCCTTCGCGTCGTTGGGGGTGTGTGCCCGCAGCTGGTGCTGGACGCGCGAGCCGAGCTGGGCGAGCACCTCCTCGGGCACGTCCTTGGGCGTCTGGGTGACGAAGAACACCCCGACCCCCTTCGACCGGATCAGCCGCACGGTCTGCGCGATCGCGTTCAGGAAGGCCTTCGAGGCGCCGTTGAACAGCAGGTGCGCCTCGTCGAAGAAGAACACCAGCTTGGGACGGTCGAGGTCGCCCACCTCGGGCAGCTCGCTGAACAGGTCGGCCAGCAGCCACATCAGGAAGGTGGAGAAGATCGCCGGCCGGTCCTGCAGGTTCGGCAGCTCCAGCAGCGAGATGACGCCCCGTCCGTCCGCGGTGGTGCGGATCAGGTCGGCGGTGTTGAACTCGGGTTCGCCGAAGAACTCCCCGGCTCCTTGAGCCTCCAGGGTGATGATGTTGCGCAGGATGACGCCGACCGTGGTCGAGGACACCCCGCCGATCGTCTTCAGTTCGGCCTTGCCCTGGTCGGAGGTCAGGTAGTTCAGGACGGCCCGCAGATCCTCCAGATCGAGCAGCGCCAGGCCGTTGCTGTCGGCGTAGTGGAAGACCAGGCCGAGGGTGGATTCCTGGGTCTGGTTGAGCTCCAGCACCTTGGACAGCAGGATCGGCCCGAAGCTGGACACCGTCGCTCGCAGCGGGACGCCAAGCCCCTGCCCGCCCAGCGCGTAGAACTCGGTGGGCGCGCCCTGGGGCTGCCAGTCCTGCCCGATCTTGGTGGTGCGGGCCAGCAGCTTCTCGTTGGGAGTGCCGGGGATCGCGATGCCGGAGAGGTCGCCCTTGATGTCGGCGGCGAAGACCGCGACCCCGGCGGCCGAGATCTGCTCGGCCAGCACCTGCAGGGTCTTGGTCTTGCCGGTGCCGGTGGCGCCGGCCACCAGGCCATGCCGGTTGAGCATCGACAGCGAGATGCGCACCTTCGCCTCGGGGATGGGAGCGCCGTCCTCCATCAGCACGCCGAGTTCGATCGCCGGCTCGCTGAAGGTGTAGCCGTCGATGATCTTCTGAGCCCACTCCGAGTACCCGGGCGTGGTGTCGCCGGCCTGCGGCGGCCCCGCGGATTCCGGCGCGGAAGGAGCTGTCGTTTCCGGCGGGACGGGCGGCTGCGTCATGCCGGAAGCCTGCCACAGGCGGTCACCCCGCGCACCCCCTCGGCACCGCGACGCAGGCACGGTGCTACCGACGCGGGCTCAGCCGTCCGGCCGGGCTCGTGGCCGTCCGTCGATCGGCCGCGTCGGCTCACCCGAGACGCTCGAAGAGACGCACCGCCGGGCAGACGGTATCCTTGAGCACAGACAGGGGAGCGCCGTAGGGGCGCTGAGAGTGCGGCAACGCAGACCCTCGAACCTGATCCGGCTAGCACCGGCGTAGGGAGTCGAGTATCTCCTCGGCAGGCAGCCGAGCCCTCCATCACAAGGAGGAATAGATGTTCAAGCCACTGGCAGTCGCTGCGGGCGCGCTCGCCGTGCTGCTCACCGGGTGCGCCGGAGTGAGCGGCCAGGTTACCCAGCCGCCCACCAACGACCCCACCGCGCCGGCCGAAACCACACCGCCGACCGAGAGCAAGACCCTCACCGTCCTCACCCACGACAGCTTCTACCTGCCGGAGGAGACCCTGGCCGCCTTCGCCGAGGCCACCGGCTACGAGGTGGTGCCGGTGGCGCCCGGGGACGGCGGCAGCCTGGTCAACCAGCTGATCCTCACCAAGGACGCCCCGCTGGGCGACGCGGTCTTCGGCATCGACAACACCTTCGCCGGCCGCGCGATCGACGCCGGCGTGCTCGCGCCGTACACCTCGCCGGCGCTCCCCGAAGGGGCGGCGGCACTGGCCGAGGACGGTGCCGGCTTCCTCACCCCGATCGACTATGGCGACGTCTGCCTCAACGCCGATCTCGGCTGGTTCGAGGCCAAGGGGCTGGCCGTCCCGCAGACTCTGGACGACCTGGTCAAGCCGGAATACGCCGACCTGCTGGTGGTCTCGAACCCGGCCTCCTCCACCCCCGGGCTGGCCTTCCTGATCGCCACCGTGGCGGCCAAGGGCGACGGTTACCTCGACTACTGGAAGCAGCTGAAGGACAACGGCGTGAAGGTGGTGCCGGGCTGGACGGAGGCCTACACCGTCGAGTTCTCCGGCTCGGCCGGGAAGGGACCGCGTCCGCTGGTGCTCTCCTACGCGAGTTCCCCGGCTTCCGAGCTGGGTGACGACGGCAAGCCTCGCACCGGCAACCTGCCGCAGACCTGCCTGCGCCAGGTGGAGTACGCCGGCGTGATCGCCGGTGCCCAGAACGAGGTCGGTGCCCGGAAGTTCGTGGACTGGCTGCTCAGCCCCGAGGTCCAGGCCCAGATCCCCGCCTCGATGTGGATGTACCCGGCCGATCCGTCTGCCCCGCTGCCCGACGAGTGGGCCCAGTTCGGCACCTCGGTCGAGGAGCCCTGGCACGTCCCGGCCACGACCATCGCCGCCGACCGGGAAACCTGGATCCGCGACTGGACCACCACCGTCATCGGATGACCCCGTGAACCCGACCCATGACCCGGCCTCGTGACTACGTCCCCGTGGCCCCGGCTCCGTACCCCGGCCTCGTGGGACCCGGCCCTGTGGACCCGGCCCCGTGGCTCCGGCTCTGTGGACCCGGCCCTGTGGACCCGGCCCCGTGGCTCCGGCTCTGTGGCCCCGGCCTCGTGAACTCCGTCCCGTGAACCCCACGCCAGCCCTCAACCCGCCCGGCTCCCGCAGAAACCGGGTGATTCGGGCTGCCTGCCCGCACTATCCAGGCGGGAGGGCTGGTTTGCCCGGTTTGTGTGGGGGAGTGGGGATCGGGTTGTGGCCGGCTGTGGAGGTTCAGGAGGCTGGTCGTCCGCCGCGCGGGCGTGACCGTCTCCGCAGAAACCGGGTGGTTGAGGCTGTCTGCCTGGACTATCCAGGCGGGAGGGCTGGTTTGCCCGGTTTGTGCGGGGGAGTGGGGAACGGACTGTGGCCGGCTGTGGAAGTTCAGGAGGCCGGCCGGCCGCGGGGCGGACGTGTCCCTCTCCGCAGAAACCGGGCGGTTAGGGGCGGGTGCCTGCACTATCCAGGCGGGGAGGCCGGATTGCCCGGTTTGTGCGGGAGGTGGGCGCGGTGACCGTGTTCGGCCAGGCACGCCGGGGGCTGGGCGGATCGCCCTGGGTCTGGGCGTTGGCTGCCGTCATTCCGCTGGGGTTCCTGGTGGTGTTCTTCGCCTGGCCGGTGGCGGCGCTGGTCACCCGTGGTTTCCTGGACGAGACCGGTGCCTTCAGCCTGGCCGGGGTTCAGTCGGTGCTGGCGTCCCCGCGGACCTGGCGGATCGTCGGGCAGACCCTCGCCCAGGCGGCAGCCGGCACGGTGGTCACGGTGCTGCTCGGCGTCCCCGGTGCCCATCTGCTCTACCGTCGCCGTTTCCCCGGACGACGGTTGCTGCGCGCGCTGGTGGCCGTCCCGTTCGTGCTGCCGACGGTGGTGGTCGGGGTGGCGTTCAGCTCGCTGCTGGCTCCGACCGGGCTGCTCGGCGGGCTGGGTCTGCAGGAGTCGTTCGCCGGCATCGTGGCCGCGCTGGTGTTCTTCAACTACTCGGTGGTGGTGCGGACGGTGGGTGCGCTGTGGGCCCGGCTCGACCCCCGGGCCGAGGACGCTGCCCGCACCCTCGGTGCCTCCCGGCTGCGGGTCTTCGCCACGGTGACCCTCCCGGCCCTGGCGCCGGCGATCGCGTCCGGAGCGGCCCTCACCTTCCTGTTCTGCGCGACAGCGTTCGGGGTGGTGCTGGTGATGGGTGGGGCCTCCTGGGGCACGATCGAGACCGAGATCTGGTACCAGACCACCCAATTGCTCGACCTGCCGGCGGCTGCGGCGCTGTCGATCCTGCAGCTGATCGTGGTGACCGCATCGCTGCTGGCCGCCAACCGGGCCCGGGCGGGTTCCGAGCGGGCGCTGCGGCTGCTTGGCCATCCGGTGGACGTCCCGCTGCGGCGGGGCGACTGGCCGACGGTCGCTATCACCGCCACCGTCGTCTGCGGGCTGCTGGTGACCCCGATAGCGAGCCTCGTCGCCCGTTCCTTCACCACTCCCCACGGCTTCGGCTGGGACAACTACGCGGCGCTGGTGGGGCGGGCCGAAGGGACGACGGTCAGCGTCTGGCAGGCGCTGTGGAACTCCCTGGGGATCGCGTCGGCGGCGACCGTGCTGGCCATCGGGCTGGGGCTGCTGGTCAGCTACGTGCTCTCCCGCCGGCCGGCGTCAGCGACCGGCCGCCGGGTGCTGGCCGTGGCGGATTCCGCCTTCATGCTGCCGTTGGGTGTCTCGGCGGTGACCGTCGGGTTCGGGTTCCTGATCACGCTCAACCGGCCGCCCTTCGACCTGCGCTCGTCGTGGCTGCTGATCCCGATCGCGCAGGCGCTGGTGGCGCTGCCGCTGGTGGTGCGAACGCTGCTGCCCACGCTGCGGGCGATCGATCCGCGGTTGCACGAGGCAGCGGCCACGCTGGGCGCGGGTGCTCGCAGGATCACGCTCACCATTGACCTGCCGTTCGCGCTGCGGGGGCTCGGGCTGGCGGTCGGCTTCGCCTTCGCCACCTCGCTGGGTGAGTTCGGGGCGACCTCCTTCCTCGCGCGGCCGGACCGGCCGACGCTGCCGGTGGTGATCTATCGGCTGATCTCACGCCCGGGGGCGGAGAATTTCGGGATGGCGATGGCGGCCTCCGTCCTGCTCGCGCTGCTGACCGCTACCGTCATGGCCGTCGCGGAATGGCTCGGCCCCAAGGAGGTGAACCCGTGGTGAGCGGTCTGACCGTCACCGACGCGGTGGTGAAGTACGGCCCGGTCACCGCGGTCGATCAGGTGTCGCTGGAGGTCGCGCCCGGCGAGATCGTGGCGCTGCTCGGGGCCTCGGGTTCGGGCAAGTCGTCCCTGCTGCGGGCGATCGCCGGGCTGGAACCGCTGGCCGCCGGAACGATCGAGTGGGACGGCGAGGACATCACTTCGGTGCCCGTCCACCGGCGCGGCTTCGTGATGATGTTCCAGGACGGACAGCTGTTCCCGCACCGCAGCGTTGCCGGCAACGTCGGCTACGCCCTCAACCAGCTCGACCGTGCCGAGCGGGAGGCGAGGGTTGAGGCGTTGCTCGACCTTGTGGGGTTGGCCGGGTATGGACCTCGGCCGGTTACAGCGCTGTCGGGCGGGCAGGCGCAGCGCGTGGCGCTCGCGCGCTCGCTGGCCCCGCACCCGCGGCTGCTGATGCTGGACGAACCGTTGTCCGCGCTGGATCGCGGCCTGCGCGAGCACCTGGTCGGCGTCCTGGAGCGGACGATGCGCGCCACCGGCACCCCCGGCCTCTATGTCACCCACGACCAGGACGAGGCCTTCGCCATCGCCGACCGGATCGCCGTGCTGTCCGGAGGACGGCTGCTGCAGATCGCGCCGCCCGACATCCTGTGGCGGCACCCGGCCACCGCCGAGGTGGCGGAGTTCCTGGGCTACGGGCCGATTCTGACACCGTCGCAGGCCCGCGCTCTCGGCTGGCCCGGCGAGGCGACCGGACGGGTGGCGATCGGACCGGACGGGCTGCATCCCGCTGCCGACGGGGTTCCCCTCCCGGTGCTCGGCGTCAAGCCCGGACGGGGACGCCACGAGGTGACCGTCCGGCTGCCCCATGGCGCCTCCGCCGAACTTCGCGCCACGGAGTTGCCGGGGGCCGAGCTCGCCGTCCGGATCGATCCCGCCGGGAGTGTGGTTCTTGCTGATTGACGCTGTGCCGGTGCTGTGACAGGTTGGCGCCACGGTAGGCGCGCGGGGGGAGGCATCTGGTGTTGGTGATCTGTCCCAATCCCACGATCGACCGGCAGGTCTTCCTGCCGGCGCTGGAGCCCGGACGGGTGCTACGGGCGAGGAAGAACCAGGCATTCCCGGCCGGCAAGGCGGTCTCGGCGGCGCGCGGTGCGCGGGCCAACGGTTCCTGGCCCGAGATCCACATTCTGCTGCCCGAGATCGGCGCGGGCTGGTACGAGGCGAGCCTGGAGGCGGAGAAGCTGCGCGCGGTCGTCCACCGCTACCCGGGGCGGATCCGGGAGACGGTGCTGGTCTACGAGGACGACGGCCGCGTCACCGTGATCAACGGCGTCGGGGCGCCGGTCGAACCGGAGCGTTGGCAGCGATTCGTCACTGAGGTGACCGACCGGATCCTGCCGGGCGGCTGGGTGGTCTGCTCGGGCAGTTTCCCGCCGGGGATCGGGGACGCCGACGTCACCGACTTCGTGACCCAGGTCGGCCGCGCCGGCGGCCGGTTGGCGTTGGACACCGGGCCGGGCTGGCTCAGCGCGGGGATCGCCGGGCGTCCGGCCCTGATCTCGCCCAACCTGGCTGAGGCCGAGGCCGCCCTGGGCGCCGCCGACCCCGAGCCGGTCGACGTCGGGGAGGATGCCCTGCATCGCGCCGAACTCGCCGCGATCAAGCTGCACTCCCGCGGTGTGGCCCACGTCGTGGTGACAGCGGGTTCGGCGGGAGTCGCCTGGGCCACTTCGGAGAGCACCGGCAAGCTGCCGGGCATCGCGGTGGAGGTGCGCAATCCGATCGGTGCCGGCGATGCCTTCATGGGTGGGCTGGTGGCGTCGCTGGAGACCGGCTCGTCGTTCGCAGAGTGCGTCCGCTGGGGCATGGCGACCGCCTGCGCGGCGATCGGCCAGTGGTCGCCCGGCGCCGCCTCCGTCGAGGACACCGCCCGCTACCACGCCCAACTGCTGCCCGAGCGCTGAAGCCCGGTCACTGTCAGCGCCATCGACGGGCAGATCGACGCGGCCGATCAGGGATGCCGGCCGGGACGGGTGAACCGTCCCCGGGTCCCTGAGTGAGACGAGGCTCGCCCGCGGCTGGGGTGCGCGGCTACACTTGTGCTCGTGAGTACGAGATTCGACGCGACCCTCCCGTTGGGGATGGGCTGTCGAATGCTGTGTTGTCGCTGTATCTGACCTGACAACCAGCCCCGCGGCGTGGACTCCGTCCGCCGCACAACTTGTGAGGACTCACCCATGACCACCACCCATCCATCGTTCGCATCCCAGAAGGCGAGCCGTTCCGTGTCCCATGTCCAGATCTGGAATCGCATCAGGGAGGAGGTGGCGGCGGACGCGGTCGTCGAGCCGGCCCTCGGCGAGTTCCTGCGCACCGCCGTCCTCAACCACGAGCACCTGGAGGACGCGCTCAGCTACCTGCTCGCCGACAAGCTGGCGGCGCCCTCCGTCCCGGCACCGCGGCTGCGGGAGCTCATCGGCCACGCCTTCGCCGACGACCGCTCGATCGGCGTCGCGGTCCGCGAGGACCTACGGGCGATCGTCAGTCGTGATCCGGCAGCCCGCGGCTACGCCGCCCCGCTGCTGTACTTCAAGGGCTTCCACGCGCTGCAGGCCTACCGCGTCGCCCACTACTACTGGACGCAGGGACGCGCGCCGCTGGCGCTCTACCTGCAGAGCCGGATCTCCGAGGTCTTCGCCGTCGACATCCACCCCGGCGCGCGGATCGGCAAGGGCATCATGTTCGACCACGCCACCTCGGTGGTGATCGGCGAGACCGCCGTGGTCGAGGACGACTTCTCGATGTTGCACGAGGTGACCCTCGGCGGCACCGGCAAGGTCGGCGGCGACCGGCACCCCAAGATCGGACGCGGGGTGATGATCGGCGCGGGCGCCAAGGTGCTCGGCAACATCCGGGTGGGCGAGGGCGCCAAGGTGGGGGCCGGCAGCGTCGTGCTGGACGACGTCCCGCCCTACACCACCGTGGCCGGCGTGCCGGCCCGACCCGTCAGCTACCCCGTCCACGGCCTGCCGGCCATGGATCTGGAGGATCTGGAAGGAAGCCTGTGATGAACACCACTCCCGTCGGCGATGTGCAGGTGCCGCGTCGCAGCCCCTTCCACTTCCCGAACCCGGTCAACGAGTGGGCGGCCCGGTCGGTGGCCTTCGGTGTCTTCTCGTTGTCTGTGCTCGCGCTGGTCACCGGCTGGTACTGGCTGACCGCGGTGCTGTTCGCCGGGTTCCTGCTGCGGCTCGGCTGGGGCCCGCGGTACAGCCCGCTGGGACGGCTAGCCGTCCATGTGATCGCTCCGCGGCTGGGCGCTCCCCGCCTGGTTCCCGGCCCGCCCAAGCGGTTCGCCCAGGGCATCGGCACCGTGGTCACCGGGCTGGCGACCGTGCTCTGGTTCACCACCGGCTCAGCGGTGGGCCCGGCAGTGCTGCTCGGCATCCTGGTGCTCGCCGCCGGGCTGGAGGCCTTCCTCGGCTTCTGCCTGGGCTGCTGGATCTTCGCCCGGCTGATGGCCTGGGGTGTGATCCCGGCGTCCGTCTGCGAGGCCTGCGCGAACGTCTCCGCCCGCTACGCCCAGAACCCCGCCTGAGGGCTCGGGTCTCCGATCGATCAGGCCCACTGGGCAAGGGCACGCACTGTGTCGACGGTGTCGGCTTCGGCGGCGGTCTTGTCGTCCCGGTAACGGACGACGCGGGCGAACCGGAGTGCCATGCCGCCGGGGTAGCGGGGCGACCGCTGCACCCCGTCGAAGGCGATCTCGACCACCTGTTCCGGACGGACGGTGACCACCCAGCCGTCATCGGCAGCCTTCAGCTCCTCGAACCGGGCGGTCTGCCAGGCCAGCATCTCGTCGGTCATCCCCTTGAAGGTCTTGCCGAGCATCACGAACCCACCGGTCTCTGGATCGCGGGCACCCAGATGGATGTTCGAGAGCCAGCCGCGGCGGCGCCCGCTGCCGCGCTCGACCGCCAGCACCACCAGGTCGAGGGTGAGGACGGGCTTCACCTTCACCCAGCCGGCGCCCCGGCGTCCGGCCTCGTAGGGGAGGTCGAGCGCCTTGATCACCACACCCTCGTGGCCCTGAGCCAGCACCTGGCGGGAGAACTCCTCGGCCGTCGCCGGGTCGTCGGTCACCACGCGCGCGACGCGAAGCTCGTCCGGCACCAACTCGGCCAGCCGCTCCTGGCGCGACTGGGTGGGCTCGTCGAGCAGTTCGACCCCGTCGACCTCCAGCAGGTCGAAGAAGTAGCAACTCAACGCCAGACCGGCCGGGTCGGCCGCGGACGCGCTGCGGGCGGCGGTCTCCTGGAAGGCGCGCGGGCGGCCTTCGGAGTCGAGGGCGAGTGCTTCGCCGTCCAGCACGCAGCTGTGGCAGTCGAGCGCCGCCACCGCCGCGGCGACCTCGGGCAACCGGACGGTGATGTCGTCCAGGCTGCGAGAGAAGATGCCGACCTCGTCCCCGCGCTTGTGGGCCTGGATCCGGATGCCGTCCAGCTTGGCCTCGACCGCCACCGGAGCGCTCCCCAGTTTTGCCAGCGCCTCGGCCACCGTCGGGGCGCTGGAGGCCAGCATGGGCAGTACGGGCCGTCCGACCTGCAGCCGCAGCGCCGCCAGGGCAGCCGGGCCACCGGTGGCGGCCGCGCCGGCGACGGCTGGAACCGAACCGCTGAGCATCGCCGCCCGCCGGACCAGGTCCATCGGCACCGCGAAGGCGCGGGCGATCGCCTGCAGCAGGACGCCCTCGAGCGCGCCCTGCCGGGTCTCGCCCACGATCAACCCGCCCAGGAAGCGCTGCTCCTCCGCGGTCGCCCGGCCCATCAGCTCCGCCAGCCCGCCCTGCCGTGCGAGTTGAGAGCCCGTTCCGGTCAGGCCTCCCAGGTGCTCCAGCGTCGCATCCACCTCGGCGATCGTCAGTGAGGGTTCCGCGGCGGCCGGGAAGCCGGTCAGTGAGCGCCAGCCGATGCCGGTGCGACGCTGCCGCAGCCGGCCCGCGAGGAAGTGCGCCAGCAGTTCCGCCTCGTCCGGCTCGGCCTTCGCCAGCAGTTCGGCCAGCACCGCGATCTTGCCGTTGCGGGCGCTGGTCGCCGCCACCTGCTGCGAGGCCCGCACCACCTCCGAGAAGAGCATGCCTCTTTCTACCCTGCCGCGCAGACAGTCGGAAGGGTCGGTCGGCCGCCGTGCATTTTCTGCCACATACTCGACGTGCGCGACACATATGTCGCGGAGGGGCCGTTATTTGGCAATTAGTGCACGCCCTGCCTCGCCAGCATCGGATGGACGACTGGCCCTTGGCAGGGGCATACGGCCTGGCCCGTAGCCGAAGCCCTCGCAGGACCAGTAGGGAGGGAGATCTCAATAGGGTCGTCTCGCCGAAGTTCGCTGTTCCGCCAGCGGCCTCGGTGGGCCGGCGATAGGCTCCGAGCACCTGTGGGGGGCCAGCAGAATCGGGACGATCATGGACGATGCCTCGGCTGCCCGACCGGTCGGCAGCAGGATGGGCGCCTACGTGTGGGACGGCAGGCAGTGGGTGCCCGGCGTGGACGGCGCGGGCAACACCTTTGACGGCTCCCGGTGGAACCGTCCGCCGGATCCACCGATGCCGCCGTTCTCGCTCGGCTCAGCGGCATCGCCGTTCGCCGATCCGCGCTACGCCTATGGGCTGACCAGGCAGACCTCAGACGACCTCCAGTTCATCGCCAGGTACACCAAGATCATGATCATCATCAGTCTTGTGTCCCTGGGGCTCTTCCTGGTGTTCAACGTGATCTTCATCAGCAGCATCGCAGCGCTGTTGAGCGCGATCGTCCAAGCCCTTCCTCGCTGAGGCTGCTCGGGGGAGCCAGAAGTACGACCTCGCCGATGCGGGCCGTCCTGGTCGGGACAGCGGGCGCCCTCGGGCGGGAACAACAGTAGGCGGAGGCGTGAGGCACGATCCACAGCCCTCACGGGCTACTTCGGCTCGGGCACCCGGCGGGAGTCGAACCTGCAGCCATGCCCGGGTACCGCCCCGGGTGGGCTTGAACCACCGACCTTCCGGGCATCAGCCGGGTGCTCAAACCAGCCGAGCCACGGCGCGGTCGTGCAGGGTGGGATCGAACCACCGACCGGAGCCTTATTGAGGCCCTGCGCTGCCAACTGCGCCACTGCACGGGGAGCGGAAGCCGGGTTCGGACCGGCGGCTCCGCAGCGCACCCACCAGGATTCGAACCTGGACCGGACGGCTTCGTAGGCCGTTGCCCTATCCCTTTGGGCGATGAGTGCCCGAGCGAACGTGACGGGAGTCGAACGGGCTCGGCATCGCCGACCTGCGGGTCCGCAAGGACATCAGCGTCGCCCGCGCCTGGCTGGGAGTGAACCCACGCACCGGGCAACCCTTCCTGCCGGAGGCGACCCGCAGCGCTGAGGCGATCCGTCGCGGAGTCGGACTGTATCTGGTCGAGGAGATCCTGGTAGATGCGAACCTCTTCCGGCGACTGCGCGTTCGTGCGGAAGCGCGAGGCGTCGATGGCCTGCCAGACCTTCTGGCAGCTCTCCAGCTGGTCACGGGCACGCCCTACGACGGACTGCTTTCACGAGGTCGTCCTTGGCTCACCGAGACCCGTCCAGACCAAACACTGCTGTGCGCCATCGTGGACATCGCGCACCTCGTCACCACCATCACGCTTGAGACCGGCAACACCAAACAGGCACGGGCAGCAGCGGAACTGGCCATGCTGGTGGCGCCTGATGAGACCACACCCGCTCTCGGTGTTGCTGCCGTGGCCGCACACGAAGGCCGCAACGACGAAGCAGTCGCCCTCGCCAGGGCCATCGTCGACTGGCGCGACGGCAGCGGCGACGCCCCCCTCGAGATACCCAGTCGTGCCGAGCGCATCCTGCAGACCCATCGGTGGCTTGAACCCGAGATGCAAGCCCGCTGAGAAGAAGACCAATCCTTGGGTCGGGGTGTGACGCCATGTCGATTCGCAGGCGGTCGGCCTTCCCGCCGGGTCGACCTCTCTGAGCTGCTCCGCTGCTCGGTCTAGCGGCGATCGGGGGGACATAGGGGACATCGCTGTGACTAGGCGGATCGCCCATGTCCCCCAAAGCCGGGTGGCTTCCTCCCCAGCCTGTGCGGACATCTATGGCCACATCGATCCGGTGGCCTCCTCCTGTCGAACATCGACCTGGAGGAGGAGACCGTGATGGGCGCCGTGAGGACACCGGGCACAGCAGGCCAGCAGGAAGTGGCTGCCGTCGGCACTGCCCTTGACGACGAGTTGGCAAGCTGGTTCAACCCCAACTCGACGCAGCCGAGGCTGACGCTGCTCGGGCCGCTGGCTGCCGAGTGCGGCACGAGCGGGAAACCGGCGGCAGTCCGGGCACGAAAGGCGTACTTCACCGAGATCCTCGCCTACCTGGCTACGCGAGCGCACGGAGCGACCACAGACCAGGTCGCGGACGCGATGGGCGTCCGGCCCGCCCGTGTCCGCAAGGACATAGCGATAGTCCGGGAGTGGTTGGGCGTCAACCCGGCCACTGGTACAGCGTTCGTACCCGATGCCCGGAGGACCCGGGCGGCCCAACTCTCAGGCATCCCTACCTACGAGGTCGAAGGAGTCCTCGTTAACGCGCACCTCTTTCGCCAACTCAGAATGCGTGCCCAGACAGCCGGAGTCCACGGAATCGACGACCTTCGACGCGCGCTTTCGCTCGTCTCCGGTGAGCCCCTCAGCAGGCTCCGACGCGGAGGCGGAGCCTGGCTGGATGAAGGCGAGCGGCTCGATCAGATCCTGTCCTTCGCTGTTGTCGACGTTGCACATGTCGTTGCTACGGCGGCTATCGAGGCGGGTGATCTCGCTGATGCGCGTGAGGCCGCCGAGGTGGCGATGGCGGCAGCGCCGTACGAAGCGACGCCCAGACTTGACTACTCGGCCGCGAGTGGAGTCCAGCAGAGTGGTGTACGGGTCCCGGTGAGCGAGTCGCTGCGGAATGGGTGACGGTCACCGCGTGATCCTTCGAGTGATCTCTCACAACCGACTCGAAGAAAGAACCCACGATGACCGTCACTCCAAGTATCGATGGCGCACGCCTGATCGAGGAACAGCTGGCCCAAGCCTCCCCGGATCTGTTGCGGGAGTTGTTGACCACCTTCATCAACACGCTGATGTCGGCCGAGGCCGATGCGGTGTGCGGCGCCGCGTACGGCACCAGCTCACCGGACCGGATCAACCGGCGTAACGGCTACCGGCACCGCGACTTCGACACCCGCGCTGGCACCCTCGACCTCGAGGTGCCCAAGCTGCGGACCGGCAGCTACTTCCCGGACTGGCTGCTGGAGCGCCGCAAACGCGCCGAACGGGCCCTCACCAGCGTGGTGGCGACCTGCTACCTACTCGGCGTCAGCACCCGACGAATGGACAAGCTGGTCCAATCCCTGGGGATCACCACGCTGTCGAAGAGCCAGGTGTCGGAGATGGCCAAGGACCTCGACGCGCACGTCGAGGAGTTCCGCACCCGCCGCCTCGACGACGCCGACCCGTTCACCTTCCTGGCTGCGGACGCGCTGGTGTTGAAGGTCCGTGAGGGCGGCCGGGTCGTCCCGGTCCACGCCCTTGTCGCGACCGGTGTCGATGCCGACGGACACCGCCAGGTGCTGGGTGTGCAGGTCACCACCAGCGAGGACGGCGCCGGCTGGCTCGCGTTCTTCCGCGACCTGGTCGCCCGCGGCCTGCACGGGGTCCGGCTGGTCACCTCCGACGCCCACGCCGGCCTGGTCGCCGCGATCACCGCCACCCTGCCCGGCGCCACCTGGCAACGCTGCCGCACCCACTACGCCGCGAACCTGATGTCCACCACACCGAAGTCGTCCTGGCCGTGGGTCAAAGCTCTCCTGCACAGCGTGTACGACCAGCCCGACGCCGACGCCGTGCAGGCCCAGTTCGACCGGATCATCGACGCCCTGGCAGGCAAGTTCCCCGCCGTCGCCGACCACCTCGAAACCGCCCGAGCCGACATCCTCGCCTTCACAGCGTTCCCCAAAGAAGTGTGGCGACAGATCTGGTCGAACAACCCCAACGAACGCCTCAACCGCGAGATCCGCCGCCGCACCGACGTCGTCGGCATCTTCCCCGACCGGGCATCGATCATCCGACTCGTCGGCGCCGTCCTGGCCGAACAACACGACGAATGGGCCGAAGCCCGCCGCTACCTCGGCCTCGACGTCCTCGCCAAATCACAAGCCCTCGGCACCCAGGAGGTGAACACCGAACCCATCCTCCAGGCCCTCACGGCCTGAACCCGAAGGATCAGCCGTACACCACCCCGCAGGACTTGACCCGGCCGCGAGCGGACTAGAGATCAGCGCGGTTCGGGGGGACCCTGGTCGATAGCTGCTCCCGACTCATACCGTCGTCTACGGATGGTGACCCGTATGGCCGTCGGTGATGGGTGGTGGGGGTTGGGTGCCGGTTGGGTTGAAGAGAGGGCCGATGACGAAGGTCGAGAGGCCGAAGAGGACGGTGAAGACAGCGACTCCAAGGATGGGTGCTTTCCAAGTGTTGTAGCGCCTGCGGAGTCGGTTGAGGAGAGGGACGCTCAGGACGAGACCGACGGCGTACAGGAGGGAGTTGCCCAGGGCTCCGGTGAGTAGTGCGGCGCCGGCGATGAGGCCGATGTGGTGCATGACGTGGGGAGCAAGCCCGAGTAGGGCGCCAAGGCCGGCGCGGATGCCAGCCCAGGCCGTGCGCCATGCACTTCGGACTGGCTGGTGGTCGGGGCCTTCGGGGTCCGGCGCTGGCTCGGTGGAGGCGTTCAGGGTGATGTCGGTCTCGGGCATGGTGGCCCTCTCAGGGTTGTGTGCCGGGGTGAACGGGGGCTTGCTCCGTCGGAGAGTTCCGTCTGCGGCGTATGACGGCCAGTCCAAGGAGCCAGGTGGCTGTGATGGCGGTGACTGCTCCTTCCAGGGGCAGGGCGAGCCAGGTGGCGGGAGTGGCGGCCGTGCGGATGGGGAGTTGCTCGACTCCGCGTGCCGCGGCGGGGCCGGTGCTGCGCGTGGTGGCGCGTCCGTAGGGGTCGATCAGTCCCGAGACGCCGCTGGTCGTGACGACGAGGATCTCGCGGCGGAGTTCAGCGGCGCGGGCGCGAGTAATGGCGAACTGTTGCTCGATCTGGGTCGTGCCTTGGTACATGGCGTTGCTGCTCTGGACGATCAGGAGTTGTGCCTCGGCGAGGTCGTGGACGGCGGCGTCGAAGGCGACGTCGAAGCAGGCCAGGACGCCGAGGGTAACGCGTGTGCCGTTGGTCAGGTGGACATTGAGGAGGCCGGGTTCGGTGCCGGCGACGGACTGTCGGCCGACGTAGCGCAGTTCGGGGATGAGCGGGAGGAGGATGTCTCGGCAGGGGATCCATTCACCAAAAGGGACGATCGCGCGTTTGATGTAGGTGGGGCCGACTTGGCCGTCGGGTTGGGTCCACTGGGTGGCGGTGCGGCGCTGATCGGGTCCGGGGCCGTCGAGAATCGCGCCGATTAGGATGGGGCGTTGAACGCTCGCCAGGGCGGAGTCGACGAGCCGGCGGGTTTGAGGGTCGGTGCCGGGATCGAGATCGGTGGAGTTCTCCGGCCACACTACGAAGTCGGGGACCGGTTCGCGGCCGGCAGCAATGTCGGTGGCGAGGTCGGCGGTGGCGCGAGCCTGATTGGTGGTGATGGTTCGCGGAGGTCCGAGCCCGTACACGCCCCCACCGGGGGCCCCGCCTTGAACCCAGCCGACGGTAGCGACCTGCTCTACCGGTACGGGTGGGAGCGCATTGCCGGCCGCCGCGGTGATCCCGATGAGCAGGGCGCCGCCGGCGGCGGTGATGAGTCGGCGTGGCGAGCGCTGCTCGAGGAGCCAGGTGATCAGGTTGCCGGCCAGTGCGGTGGCGAGGCTGGCTCCGGCTACCCCGGCTAAGGGGAGGATCCCGGCGAGGGGGGCGTCGATCATGGTGTAGCCGAGGCGGAGCCAGCCGAACCCTCCGAAGGGGATGCGGGCAGCGGCATACTCGATGGCGAGCCAGGCTCCAGTTCCCAGAAGTGGCCACCAGCGGCTGCGGTTGGCGAGATGGAGCAACGCGCCGAGGAGGCCGTACCAGGCTGACATGACCAGGATCAGCCCGATCGCCGCGCCGGTGTGGATGACGGACATCCACGACAAGGTGGTTCCAGCAAGCCCGAGGCCGAATGCGAGGCCGGCGGCGGCGGTGCGGGGGAGTGTGTGGGTCTGGCGGGCGGCCACGGCTAGTCCGGAGACTCCTAGCACGGTGACCGCCCACCAGCCGGTCGGCGCGAATCCCGCACCGGTGGCGACTCCGGCGGCACCCGCGACACCGATCCATATCCACGCAACCGGGAAAGTGGATCGCCCTTGGTGGAGCGGTGCCGGGAGGGTGACTATCATCGTCGCCCAGATGTGGTGACGCGACCGGTCATGGCAGACCAACCCCAGTGGCGGTGAGGGTCGGGCTGAGCTCTGATGTGGCGGGCTGGGACCTGCGGCGGTCCTGGATGATCAGGAGCGCTCCGGCCACGATGCTGACGAGGCCGAACAGTTGAGCCTCGGTGAGCCCAAACAGCGCGGCCGGGTTGATCCTGACGAACTCGACCAGCAGCCTGGCAAGCCCACTGAGCGCCAGGTAGGAGCCAAATACCGACACCGGCCGCCAGCGGCGTCCCAGCCACCACAGGATGCCAGCGATCACGAACGCGCCGAGGGCCTCGTACAGCTGGGTCGGGTGTACGGGGACATCGATCGGAACCGCGCCATTGGGGAAGGCCACACCCCAGGGAAGGTCGGTGGGCTGGCCCTGCGTGCCGTCGCCGGCGAGGAAGCAGCCGATCCGTCCGATGCCGTAGGCGACCGACAATGGCATTGCCATCGCGCCAGCGACCACCCCGAGCGGAAGCTCGTGGCGGCGGGTGATGACCACCACGGCCAGCGCCCCACCGATCAGCCCGCCGTACCAGACGAATCCGGAGCCGCCCAGCATGTGCCAGCTGAAGTGACCGATGTTGGCCAGCAGGTAGTAGATCTTGGCGGCGACGAATCCCCACACGGTCGCCCACAGCACCAGGGAGTAGGCCAGGTCCTTGCCGTATCCCAGGCGGGTGAACGCTTTGCGGAGCAGGAACGCTCCGACCAGCGCGGCGAGCGCCTTACTCACTCCGTAGGACTGAATCTGGATCCCGTAGAACGAGAACAGCACGGGCCACACGTCGAACTCCTTCAGCCATCGGGCGCCCCCGTCTTTCGGGGCGCTGTGGACCAGCCTGATCCGCGCGGATGAAGGAACCGATCAGGCGGGGGCAAGGTTTGGTCAAGACCCGCTTGGGTGCGCTTAGGTGGCCGCGATTCGGTGGGGTCTTGTCGGGATCTTGACCGGAGCCTCACTGTCTGCGGACCTACGTCGTTCACCGTGGTGTCGTCGTTGGAGTGAAAGGAGCCAGACCATGGCGAGAGCAGCCACCTACGGGGTGAGGGGTCTGATGTGCGTGCGCTGCGTCGTCAGCGCTATCGAGGAGGTGCGTGCCCTGCCCGGCGTCCACGGTGTCGGGGTTGACCTGGTGCCGCTAGGGGAGTCCTTCGTCACGGTCATCCCCGCCAGGGCGGCGACCAGCGAGGAGGTCCGCGCCAGTCTGAGCCGCGCCGGCTTCGAGTATCTCGGGCGACGCCCAAACCACCGGCACCACTGGGCAGGCGACGCCTCGCCCTACAGCGACGGGTCGCGGTCGACAAGTCGTCCTCATCGGCGAGCTTGATCGGATCTTGACCGAACGTGGCTGGTTTTCCCATGCCGTCAGGCGTACGGTGGCAGTGACAGATACCCCTAGGGGGTATATATGGATGATTGGTGAGAGTGAGGTTGGGTGCGATGGTCTGGATCGTTCTGGGTGCGGCCGCAGGGCTGAGTGTGCTGCTCGGATGGTTCTTCTTTGGGCCGAAGCGAGCCGGCCGGGTGGTGGTTGAAGACGGGGTGCAGGTTGTCACGGTCACGGTCGACGGCGGCTACAGTCCGGACCTGATCGAAGGCGTTCGACCCGGTGTGCCGGTACGGCTGTTGTTCGACCGGCGGGAGAGCGGGGAGTGCACCTCGCGGGTTGTGATGCCGGACTTCAAGGTCAACGCATCGCTGCCGGCCTATCGCACGACCGCGGTGGAGTTCGTCCCGGCCGAGGCCGGGGAGTACCGGTTCGCGTGTGGGATGAACATGGTTTCCGGCGTGATCCGGGTCAGCGGGAACCCGCCGGATGATGTCCCCGCCGCCGCTCCGGGTGTTCCAGCGCCTGTCACACGTCCGGCGGACGGTGACGATATCGGTCCCACGGCGAGTGGGTTCAGCGACTCGGAGGCTGAGGAGGAGGCCGAGCGCGCCGCCGAGATTCGGGACCTGACCCGTAGGGTGATCGTGGGCGGGGTGTTGACCCTGCCGGTGCTGTTCGCGGTGATGGCGCACGAGTTGTTCGGCGCCATGTGGGTGCCGGAGATCCTGCTCAACCCCTGGTTCCAGTTGGTGCTGGTGGCGCCGGTGATGCTCTACACCGGCTGGCCGATCCACCGCACAGGCTGGCGGGCGCTGTCGCACCGAACCGCTGACATGAACTCGCTGATCACCTTGGGCACGGTCGCGGCCTTCGGCTACAGCCTGGTCGTGACCTTCCTTCCCGCTGTTCTTCCGGAGAGCCTTCGTGAGGTCTACTTCGAGGCGGTCGGAGTGATCATCACCTTGATCCTGTTGGGTCGGCTGCTGGAGACCAAGGCGAAGGCCGGGACCGGGGAGGCGATCCGCAAGTTGATCGGGCTCCAGCCTCGCACTGCCCGGATCCAGCGCGATGGCGCTGAGCTCGAGGTCGGCATCGACGAGGTGCGAGTCGGCGACATCGTCCTGATTCGTCCTGGAGAGAAGCTTCCTGTCGACGGCGAGGTGATCAGCGGATCCTCCGCCGTGGACGAGTCGATGGTGACCGGTGAGTCCATCCCGGTCACCAAGTCGGTCGGGGACGCGGTCATCGGTGCCACCATCAACGCCACCGGCGCGTTGAGCTACCGCGCCACCAAGGTCGGTGCCGACACCATGCTCGCCCAGATCATCAAGCTGGTCCGCGAGGCCCAGGGCTCCAAGGCGCCGATCCAGCGGCTCGCGGACAAGGTGTCGAGCTACTTCGTCCCGGCGGTGATCCTGATCGCGGTCTGGACCGCGGCCAGCTGGGTGCTGTTCGGCCCACCGCCGGTGTTCATCTTCGCCCTCGTCGCGGCGGTGTCGGTGCTGATCATCGCCTGCCCGTGCGCCCTTGGCCTGGCCACGCCGATGTCGATCACCGTCGGCACCGGCAAGGGCGCCGCCCACGGCATTCTGATCCGCTCTGCGGAAGCACTGGAGACGGCGCACCAGCTGGATTCCATCATCCTGGACAAGACCGGAACCATCACCAAGGGCGTCCCCGCCCTGACCGACGTACTGCCAGCCGGTGAACTGACCGAGGACCGGTTGCTGGCGGCGGTCGCGGCGGTCGAACGTTCCTCGGAGCATCCGCTGGCGACCGCGATCGTGACCGGTGCCACCGACCGGGGGCTGGCCCTGCCAGCGGTGACCGACTTCGACTCGATCACCGGTCAGGGCGTCCTGGGACGCGTGGACGGCCAGGTGGTGTGGGTCGGCAACCGGCGGCTGCTCGAGGCCGCCGGCGTCGATGTGGCCCCGCTGCTGGCCGGCCACGACTGGCTCGCCTCCCAGGGCAAGACACCCATGCTCGTCGCATTCGACGACCGCCCTGCCGGCGTGATCGGCGTGGCCGACACCCTCAAGGACGGCTCCGCCGCGGCGGTTGCCGCGCTGGAGCAGCGCGGTATCGAAGTCGTCATGATGACCGGTGACAACCGAGCCACGGCGGCCGCGATCGCCGCCCAGGTCGGGATCCGGCGGGTCGTCGCCGAGGTGCTGCCCGAGCACAAGGCCGCCGAGGTGCGGCGGCTGCAGGCCGAGGGCAAGGTGGTCGGGATGGTCGGTGACGGCATCAACGATGCCCCTGCCCTCGCCCAAGCCGATGTCGGCTCGGCGATCGGCACCGGTACCGATGTGGCGATCGAGTCCTCCGACATCACCTTGATCTCCGGCGAGCTGTCCGGAGTCGTGACCGCGGTCGACCTGTCCCGGGCGACGATGCGCAACATCAAGCAGAACCTGGTGTTCGCCTTCCTGTACAACACCCTCGGCATCCCGATCGCTGCCGGCGTGCTGTACCCGGCCTTCGGCATCACCCTCAGCCCGATCATCGCGGCCGCCGCGATGGCGCTGTCGTCGTTGTCGGTCGTCGCCAACGCCAACCGGCTCCGCCGGTTCACCCCTCGTCCCATTCCCAACACTGGCCCGGTCGCAGTCGTGCAACCGGTCGTCGAGGTGGGCGGCGCGACACCGCCCACCCATCACCACCACAGAGAGGAACCAACCATGTTCGGCAAGAAGTCCAAGAAGTCAACCAAGGCCATCGATCCGGTCTGTGGCATGACCGTCGACCCGGCCAAAGCCGCGGCCACTCGCGAGCACGACGGGACCACGTTCTACTTCTGCTCCGCCGGGTGCGCTGAGACCTTCGACGCCGACCCGCACCGCTACGGACACGGCGAGTCCCATGGCCACGGTGGATCCCACCCCGCCCACCACGGCCACTGACACCTGGGCGCGTGAGGGGTTGATGGGCGTGACCGGCACCCAGCCCGGCGACGACGCGCTCATCACCCGTCTGCGCCGCATCGAAGGACAGGTTCGCGGGATCGCGCGGATGGTCGACCAGGACGCGTACTGCATCGATGTGCTCACCCAGGTCTCAGCGGCCACTCGCGCTCTGCAATCGGTGGGGCTGCTGCTGCTGGACGAGCATCTGCGGCACTGCCTGGCCGACGCCGCCCGATCCGGCGACGCGGTGCACGAGAGGAAGGTCCAGGAGGTGAGCCAGGCCATCGGCCGGCTAGTGCGGAGCTGACACCGCCTTGGTGCAGGGCACACACTCGGCCCTCCCAGTCCACCAACCCACGACAGCGCCACATCAGCCTTCTTGACGGCGAGATGGGACAACACAGATGCAACGACAGGCTCCACCTTGTGGTGGTGGCGAGCGCGGCGCGACCAGTCCGGAGCCTGGGGTGAGCACGATGATGTCAGTCAGGACAGCAGCAGGCGTCGGGCCGCGTCGGCGAAGCTCCCTGCATCGGTTCGTCGCGACGGAGAACTCCGGCGCGATCCTGCTCGTGCTGGCAACGATGATCGCCTTGGTGTGGGCGAACTCGCCGTGGGCAGCCGGCTACGACGCGCTCTGGGCCACCGAGCTGGGGGTGAGTCTTGGAGACCTCCAGCTGACCCACAGCCTGCGGGACTGGGTCAACGAAGGCCTGATGGCGGTCTTCTTCTTCGTCGCCGGGCTGGAGATCCGTCGCGAGTTCGACATGGGCGAACTACGGGAACGGCGACGCGTCGCCCTTCCGCTGCTGGCCGCCGTCGGCGGCATGGTCGTGCCCGCGCTGCTCTACCTGGCCATCAACGCCACTACGGGTTCGGCGGCCGGCTGGGGAATCGTGGTAGGCACCGACACCGCGTTCGCGCTCGGCGTGTTGTCGCTGAGCAGGGGTGTGGCGCCACGGGTCCGGACCTTCCTGTTGACCATGGTCGTGATCGACGACGTGATCGCGTTGACCGTGATAGCCGTGGCCTACACCGCCAACCTGGCGCTGCCGTGGCTGATCGCCGCGGCAGCCGTCTTCGGCGCGATCCTGCTGCTACGCCGGCTGCGGGTGCGTCACCTGGGGGTATATGCGGTCGCGGCGGCGGGATTGTGGATGGCGGTGTCGGCATCCGGTGTGCACCCGACGATCGCCGGTGTCGCCGTCGGGCTGGTGGCGACCGCCTACCCGCCAGGGCGGGAGAGGCTGCGGAATGCCGGTGCGGCATGGCGGCACTTCCGCATGACACCCACGCCGCGGCTCGCGCACCGTGCCAGCCGCACGATCACCCAGACGATCTCCCCCAACGAACTGCTACAGCAACGTTTCCACCCGTGGTCCAGCTACCTCGTCGTTCCGCTGTTTGCCCTGGCCAACGCGGGCCTGCCGCTGGACTCCGCGGTGCTCCAACGCGCAGCGACCTCGCCGATCACCCTCGGGGTGGTGCTCGGTCTGGTCGTCGGCAAACCCGCCGGGATCATCGGTGCCACCTGCATCGCCTCCCGCAGGCGTCTGGGCGGCTTACCTCTGATGGTCACCTGGCCCTCGCTGGCCGGGGCGGGCGCCCTGGCCGGGATCGGGTTCACGGTGTCCCTGCTGATCGCGGACATTTCCTTCATCGGCGGCGACCTGGACGAGGCGAAGATCGGCATCCTCGGCGGGTCCCTGATCTCCGCCGGACTGGGCTGGCTCGTGTTCCGGGCCGCGGCCGCACTCCCGCCACGACTGAAGGCAGCCGGCGCGCAACACCTCGCACCACCGATCACCGACCTCGCCACGCCGGTCGAACCCGACATCGACCACATGCTCGGCCCCGCATCCGCGCCAGCGATCATCGTGTGGTACGGCGGCTTCGAATGCCCCCACTGCACCCGCACCGCGACGATCATCGGCGATCTTCGGACACAGTTCGATGACGATCTGGCGGTCGTGTTCCGTCACCTTCCGCTACCCGACATCCACCCCCACGCTGTCATGGCAGCAGAAGCGGCCGAGGCTGCCGCCTCCCAAGGCAAGTTCTGGCACATGTTGGCAGCACTGTTCGCCCACCACCACGAACTGAACTCGGCACGAATCGAAGAACTCGCCATCGAAACCGGACTTGACCTTGACCGCTTCCGAGAACACCTCAGCGTCAGACGACACGCTTTGAGAGTCGAGCGAGACATCGTCTCTGCCGAAGATAGCGGCTCGGCGGGCACACCAACGCTCTTCATCAATGGACGTCGGTACGCTGGACCCAACGAGGCGGCGGCGTTGGCGCAGGCAGTCGGCGATGCGCTGTCCGATGGTCGGCGATCGACCGCCCCACCTGGTGCCGACCGGCGAGTTCGGCAAGTACCCGAGGCGCAAGACGATCCGACGGCGATCGCCGGGCCGCCGCCGGCGTGAGGTGCACTCGCGTCCAAACCGTCAGCCATCACGAGGGTTGTCTGGTCCAGAGCCTCAGCCACTGTTCCCGGGCACGAAGTTGGCATCGACCTCGTCAGCGGCACACCGGTCTCACGCCAGAAGGACACGGAGGGGACGGGAGCGCGATCGGAGCGAGTCCTTCTTGCCGACAGGTTGAGTCTATTCGGCGGATCTTGCTCGAATCTTGACCGGACGCAGGCATGGCCTTCGCTTCGATGAGGGATGCTCACGGAGCTGCGCCTCGGTTCAGGGTGCGGAACGACAAGGGTGGAGGAAGCACCTTGCTGCCCCTGACGGCACAAAGCCAGGCCTTGGTCAGGCTTTGTGCCGCACCAAGAAGGAAGGTTTCTCATGGGAGGCAAGGCCAGTTCCGATGCCCCGGTTTCGTCTCATTCACACGGTGGCCCCACGTCTGCCAGCCCGGCTGTCAAGTGGCTGCTGGCCGCCATCATGACCGTCTTCGTCGCCGTGACGGTGGCCGGTGCGGTGGCCTTGTGGCCGTGGGACGCTCCGGCAAAGGAACCGTGGCTCTATGAGGGCGCCACCCTGGTCACGGGCGCTGTGGCTGACATCGTGGTCGACGACGGTGAGGGAGGCCACATGAGCGTCCTGCTCGACGACGGCAGGACAGTGGATGTATCCGCAGAACCGACCGCTCCGCTGAGCGAGGCCAGCGTCGGCCAGCGCGTGCAGATTGTGGAGATCAAGGATGAGCCAGACACGTTCTACTTCATGGACTACGAACGTGGTTTGCCTTTGCTGCTGCTTGCTGGATTGTTCGTGGCGACCGTGCTCGGTGTGGCCAGATGGAAGGGACTGGCCGCCCTGGCTGGGCTGGTGGCGGCACTCGCGGTGGTCTGGATGTTCACATTGCCAGCGCTCGCCGTCGGCAGGGATCCCTTGCTGGTCGCGCTGGTCACGGCATCGATGGTCATGTTCGTCGTGGTGTATCTCGCCCATGGAATCTCGGTGAAGTCAACGACCGCACTGCTGGGGACCTTCGCCGGCATCGCCGGCGTGGCGGCGCTGGCGTGGTGGGCGATCCCTGGTGCGAGCCTGACTCCGATGCAGGATGAGACGATGGGCCAGGTGCCGTACATCTTCCCCGGTCTCGACGCCCGCGGCATCCTGCTGTGCGGCATGGTGCTCGCTGGCGTCGGCGTCCTCAACGATGTGACGATCACCCAGGCGTCTGCGGTATGGGAGCTTCGTGAAGCCGCTCCGACGGTCCCTCGCCGGACCATCTTCGCCCATGCCATGCGGATCGGGCGAGATCACATCGCCTCCATCGTGTACACCATCGCCTTCGCCTACGTGGGCACGGCGCTGGCGATGCTGCTGCTCGCGTCACGGCTGGACTTCAGCATCCTCCAGCTGTTGACGTTCAACACCATCGCCGAGGAAGTCGTGGCCACGCTCGTCGCGTCGGTTAGCCTCGTAGCTACGATCCCGATCACGACGGCGCTCGGCGCCTGGCTGGCCGGCCCGCATCCCGCTGCGGAACCGAAACGCGCTGCCGCCTACGTCAGCGCCGAGAGCCCGGCAAAGCCAGCCAACGTCCGCGGTCTCATACCTCTCGATGGATCGTGAACGGTCGCCAGGCGCTGGTGTGCCCGGCGTCTGGCTTTCATGCCACCGCGACAGTCGCGGCATGGGCCCGTCCGGGCCGTCCGCCTCGAGATATCAGGGGACCGGGGGCGACCTGCGCACCTGTCACGAAGGCCCTTGCCGGAGGTGTCTTTCTGCTGTAGCAGTCTTGTGGCCAGGAAAGGTCTCTGGCAGCCGTCGGGCCTGCAACTGCGACTCTGAGAGGTTGGATCAAGTGCAACAGTCGCACGATGGGAGCTTTCCGCGCGTGGCCAGGTGCCGACTCTGGGGTGTGGCCGTTGCGATCGCATCGATTGTCCTGCTTGCCGGTTGCGGCTCGGCACAGGTGAACACTGGAGGGTTTGTGTCGGGTGATGGCAGCCTGACCGTGCTGCCTGTGGATGAGCGTCCGCAAGCCCCCGTGATTGAGGGCGTCACGCTGGATGACGCGCGCTGGACGAGCGCTGATGTCTCCGGGAAGGTGATCGTCTACAACGTGTGGGGGTCCTGGTGTGCACCATGCCGGTCTGAGGCGCCCGCGCTTGTGGCCGCCAGCCAGAAGCTTGCCGGCCAGGCGGTCTTCGTGGGGCTGAACACCAGAGACTTTGACAAGGCCGCGCCGCGCGCGTTTGTGCGCGCGTTCGACGTTCCCTATGTGAACCTGTTCGACCCCGATGGCGCGCTTCTCCTCAACTTCTCCGGCGAGCTGCCGCCCAACGCCATCCCGAGCACCATCGTGGTCGACCTGGACGGCCGGGTCGCCGCCCGGATCATCGGCGAAACCACCGAGTCGACCCTGGTGGGTCTGATCCAAGACATGGCAGCGGGCAAGTGATCCCGCTGGAGTTGGGCGACTGGATCCGCCAGGCTGTCGGAGGCTCGGTGGCGCTGGGCCTGCCAATCGCCCTCCTCGCCGGGCTGGTGTCGTTCTTCTCACCGTGCGTGCTGCCGCTGCTGCCTGGTTACCTGTCGTACGCCACCGGGATGGGGGCCGCGGGCATCACTACTGGCCAGGGTGCGAAAGGAGCGGTTGGGAGGAGTCGCGTACTGCTCGGGACGCTGGGGTTCGTGGGTGGGTTCGCGGCGGTGTTCGTCGCTACCGGAGCCCTGATGGGTTCGGTAGGTGCCGCACTCTTCGCGTGGCAGCGGCCTTTGATGGTGGCTGCCGGTGTGCTGAGCATTGCCTTGGGTTTGATGTTCACCGACTGGCTGCCGTGGGGGCGGGGGACGTGGCGGCTCCGTGTGCTCCCGCGAGCTGGTGTGGCGTCGTCCCCGCTGCTGGGAGTCGTGTTCGGGCTGGGGTGGACGCCGTGCATCGGTCCAGCGTTGTCGGTCGTGCTTACACTGGCCCTCAACGAGGGCACTGCAGTGCGCGGTGGCGTGCTCGCGTTCGGTTACGCGCTCGGCCTCGGTCTGCCGTTCATTGTCGCTGGACTGGCTTTCGACCGGCTGGGCGGCACGCTGGGCTGGGTGCGCCGCCGCCATCGCGCCATCCAGGTCACCGGCGGGGTGACCATGATGGTGGTCGGGGTACTGCTGATCACCGGATGGTGGGACATCGCAATGGCTGGTGTCCGGCAGTGGGCGAGCAGCGTCGCACTGCCGATCTGACCTGACTCTGGGCCAACGTGATCTCGGCCCCCGCTGGCCTGGGCCTGGACACGGCACCGATCGCGTTCCTCAACGTCACCCCTGGCCATGCTCGCCCTCGCCGGCCAGACGGTCGAAGTAGGTCACAGCATCCATCCTGGATGCGCCCAGCGGGTGTCTCGCTAGGCCCTCAACTCAGTTGGCTACGTAGTTGGTCGACATCGCGAACTCGCCACGCGTGCTGAGGCCGGCCCTCGTAAGCCACGTTCCCGACGGCGGGGAAGGCCCCGTCAGCAAAGCTGTGGCCCTGACGCAAGATGCAAGATCGTCAGTTGTGCGCGAAGCCCGCCACCGGACAGGTGGCGGGCTTGGTTCGGTGCGGGCTCTGGCGCCCGCGGGTTCTCTGGCGTCTTTAGGCGGGCAGGTCCTCTAGGAGGTCGGCCATCTCTGTGATCTCGGCGGTCTGGGCGTCGATGATCTGTTGGGCGAGCTCCCGTACCTCCTCGTTCTGGCCGGTGTCGATCACAGTCTGTGCCATAGTGACGGCACCTTGGTGGTGGGCGGTCATGAGTTCGAGGAAGCGGCGGTCGAAGTCGGTTCCGGTGAGTGCCTGGAGTTCTGTCATCGCCGCGTCCTGGTCCATGCCGTCCATGTCCATGCCGCCGTGGTCCATGCCGCCCATGTCGGCGTCCGTGCTCGTCGGCTCACCCCAGCTCTCCAGCCATCCGGTCATCAGCTCAATCTCGGGGCCTTGTGCTGCGGTGATGCGTTCGGCGAGCGCGCTGACCTCAGGCGTGGTGGCTTGCTGTGCCGCCAGGTCGGCCATCTCGATGGCGCCCTGGTGGTGGATGATCATCATCTGGGCGAACTCGGTGTCGGCGGCGTTATGCGTGGCGGACGCCTCAGGTGAGGTGGCGGTAGGTGGGGTGGCCGGGCTCTGCTCGACGGGAGTGGCGCAGGCGGCCAAGGCGAGGCTGAGCATGACGGTGGCGGCTCCGGCCGTAAGGACTCGTCGGATTGTCGTGGTCATCGGGTCTCCTTAGCTGTGGTGGGCGTGGGTCTGGTCGGCAGCGGCGTCGGCGTGACAGCAGGCGTCGTGTTCGCCTGCGCATTGGCGCCCAGCGGGATCGTCGCGGCGGGCCTCGGGCTCGGTTGTGGCAGAGGCATGGCAACAGGCCATCATCGTCTCCTTGGAGTTTCTGCGGCCGGTGAGCGGTCGCTTGGTGGTTGGCTCGCGCGGTGGCTGGCCGGGTCGCCAGTGTTGCTGGTGGGGATCAGGATCCGGGCTGGGTTTGATGAAGGCTTGGTCAAGACCGCCGGAGCGGGACTCTGGCTGCCGGTGTCCTCTCGACGGCGGGGTCCGCCTCCGTCACGGTCGCCGGTGGCTCCTTGGGCTAGCTGGAAGCGTCAGGGTGAAGCTCGCTCCCTGGTCGCGGCCTGCGCTGTCGGCGGTCAGGCTGCCGCCGTGGGCTTCGGCGATGGCCTTGGCGATGGTCAAGCCGATGCCGGATCCGGCCTTGTCGCGGTCGCGGGCGGTGTCTCCGCGGTAGAAGCGCTCGAAGATATGTGCGAGTTGCTCGCTGCTCATGCCTTCGCCGGTGTCGGTGATGGTGAGGGTGACACTCCTGCCCGGGCCGTGTCGTCCGGTGATGGTGACGCGGCCGCCGGTGGGGGTGTGCCGCAGTGCGTTGGCGAGGAGGTTGCCGAGAACCTGCCCGATCCGCTGTGGGTCGACCCACACCTCCAGGTCGTTGATGTCGTCTGCCAGCGTCACGGATTTGGCTGCGTAGCTGGCGCGTACTTGGCTGAGCGCGCTGGACACGAGTTCGGGCAGGGGCTGGAGGGCCGGCTCGATCGTGAGGCGTCCTTCTTCGGCGCGGGAGACGTCATCGAGGTCGTGGACGAGCCGGGTGAGGCGCTCGGTCTGGTGTTCGAGGATCTGGCGGGTGGTGTCGTTCCACTCGGTGACCCCGTCGGCAAGGCCTTCCAAGTGGGCGTTGAGGGTCGCGATCGGGGTGCGAAGTTCGTGGGCGAGATCGGAAAGCAGCCTGCGGCGCGTGTCCTCGACGCTACTGAGGCGGCCGGCCATCTGGTTGAACGAGTCGGCGAGGGTGGCCAACTCCGGGCCGGCGCCGGTGACGGTTACCCGGGCGGTGTAGTCGCCGGTGCTGATCCGGCGCGCGGATGCGGTGAGGGTGTCGAGCGGGCCGCGGATGCGGCCGGTGACGTACCAGGTGACGCCGAGCGCCAGGACCAGCGCGACGAGGAGACCCACGCTCAGGGACACAGCGCTGGCGCTGGCGAACGCTTCCTCAATGTGGGGGATCTCAGGGGAGTCGGGTTCGTGGCCCGACTCGAGCAGATGGACGTGAAACAGCGGGGGGCCGATGATGGCGGCCACCAGCGCGGCCGTCAGGACACTGGCGACCAGCGCCAGAGCTTGGGCCGCGAAGAGCCGGGTGCCCAGTCGCCAGCCGGCGATGGTGTGATCGGTCATCCCTTGCCCATCCGGTAGCCGACCCCGCGCACGGTCAGCACGTACCGCGGCTCGTTCGGATCGTCGCCGAGCTTGCGGCGCAGGTTCGCGACATGCACGTCGACGACGTGGTCGTCGCCGAGCCAGTCAACGTCCCACACCTGGTCGATGATCTGGCGACGGCTCAGCGCGACCTTCGGCTGCCCCGAGAGCACGTCGAGGATGTCGAACTCGGTCCGGGTCAGCTGCACCGGCTCGTCGCTCAGCCATACCTCGCGCCCGGCGGCGTCGACCCGCAGGTCGCCGAACACCCGTGGCGGCTCCAGGTCCACTTCGGCAGCAGCAGCGGCGGGTCGGCGAGGGCGCCGTAGCACGGTCTGGACGCGGGCGACGAGTTCGCGAGTGCTGAAGGGCTTGGTGATGTAGTCGTCGGCGCCCACCGAGAGCCCGATCAGCTTGTCGACCTCGTCGCCGCGCGCGGTCAGCATCAGGATGTAACAGTCGGAGAACGTCCTCACCTGCCGGCAGACCTCGATCCCGTCAAGGCCGGGCAGCCCGAGATCCAGAACGATCACGTCCGGGGCGAGCGTGCGGGCGACGGTCACCGCGTCCGGCCCGGTGTACTCCAGTGTCACGTCGTAGCCAGCTCGTCGGAGGTAGGACGCGACCACGCTCGCCAACGCCTTCTCGTCCTCGACGACAAGGATGCGTTCCTGCGGGATCTCCAGTTGTGCCATGCCCGCCAGTATGACCCCGAGCCGCCACTGTTTGGCGTTCTACACCGGCCCCGGCCTCGGATCTTGCCTAAATCTTGACCGGACGCGGAGTGGTCCTTGGTGTTGTCCAGGGAGGCTCTTCAGTGCCGCGGCCAGGAGGGAGGTGGCCAGATGGGACTGCTGGATCAGCTGCTGGGTTGGTGGATCTGGGCCTGCCTGGCGATGGTCGCCGCCTGGATCGTGGTGTTCCTGCTGGTGCGGCTGTTGTTCCGCACCGGTTCCGACACGGGAGGTACGTATGACAGGCACGTCGCGACGCCATCTGCTGGGTGGTGGTCTGGCCTTGGCCGGAAGCTGGGCGCTGGGCGCCTGCACCGCGTCCCCGACCAGACCGCCAACCACGACAGCGCCCCGGCTGCCCGCGTCGACGGAGCCCATCTCGCCGGCACCCGGACGCACCATCGCGGAGAAAACGGTCGGGGCAGCCCCGACCACCGTTGATCTTGGCGGCATCGAGGTGGATACCTGGGCCTACACCGACACCGTTCCCGGCATCGATCTGAGAGCGACCGCAGGCGACCTCATGCGCATCACGCTGGACAACCAACTCCCCGCTGACACCACCATCCACTGGCACGGGATCGCGCTGCCCAATGCGGTTGATGGAGTTCCCGGCATGACTCAAGAGCCCGTCAGATCCGGGGAGAAGTTCCTGTACGAGTTCCTCGTGCCCGACCCCGGCACCTACTTCTTCCACCCCCATGTCGGAGTTCAGCTGGACCGCGGTCTGTACGCGCCACTGATCGTGGAGGACCCCGCCGAACCGGGCGGCTACGACAGCGAGTGGATCGTGGTCCTGGACGACTGGTTGGACGGCACCGGACGCACCCCGGACGAGGTCTACCGACAACTCACCGCGAGCCCCTCAGCAGACCCCAGCGGTATGGACCACACCACAATGGGTGCCGCGCCCTTCGGTGACGCTGGCGATGTTGCCTATCCCCATTACCTGATCAACGGTGCTATTCCAGCTTCCCCGGTGGCCTTCCGTGGCAAGAAGGGCGAGCGGGTACGGATCCGGATGATCAACGCCGCCTCCGACACCATCTTCGCCGTTGCCATTGGCGGCCACACAATGACCATCACGCACACCGATGGGTTCGGCGTAGAACCCCGCCAGAGCGCCGGAATCTACATCGGCATGGGCGAACGCTACGACGCGATCGTCACCCTCGGCGACGGTGTGTTCCCACTGGTCGCCAAGCCATGGGGCAAGGAAGGCCAGGCAATGGCGCTCATCCGCACCGGCTCCGGCACAGTGCCAGCTCCCGACGTCCAGCTCGCCGAGTTCGACCGCCCCATCCTGCAGGGCACCGACCTGCGCCCTACAGAGGCGTCTCGGCTGTCGGAGCAACAACCCGACGCGTCCGCCACCCTCGAACTGGGCGGACAGATGAACCCCTACGTCTGGACCATCAACGGATCACCGTTCGGTCAGAACAGCCCGATTGAGGTTGTTGAGGGCCAGCGGTTCCAACTCGATGTGGTGAACGCGACCATGATGACCCACCCGTTACACCTCCACGGCCATACGTTCGCGCTGCCGAACGGGCTACGCAAGGACACTGTGCTCGTTCCTCCGATGGGGACCACAGCATTGCAGCTTCAAGCCTCCAATCCCGGCGTGTGGGCGGTCCATTGCCACAACATCTACCACGCTGAGGCGGGGATGATGATCGCGCTGAACTACCGGCAGAACTGACCGCGGTGCGACAACTCAACGCGCCAGCCCGCCGAGCCAGATCATCTGCCGCACCCATGTCTCGCCTCGGGCGCGGCGGAACCCGGGCAGCCCCTGCAATGGCGCCGCGTCGCGCCTACCACGAGGTGTCCCGCTGGTGGGGGCGGGGGCTGGCGACCGTGGCAGTCGGGGTGACGGTGATCACGACGTTCATCGCATTCTCGTCGCCCTCGGTTGAAGTGGCGCACGCCCTCCAGGCACAGATCGCGCCGGCCTCGTTCGAGCAGGCTCGGCAGCAGGACTTGAGCCGTGACGCTGTTGAGCGGATCGCCCCGACGATCAGCGAGCTGGTGGCCCAGCGAGACGAGATGCTGTCCCGCGACAACGACCGGATCAAAGCGCGCCAGCAGCAGGCAGCGCTCGCAGCCCGCCAAGACCAACTTGCTGACGCGGCCGAAAGCGTCGAGGAGGAAGCCGAGCGGCTGCGCAATCTGTCCGACTTCTACTGGCCGACCGACGGAGGGGTGTCCAGCGGGTTCGGCTACCGACTCCACCCCATCCTGCGGATCCGCCGGCTCCACAATGGTGCCGATATCGGCGGCGACTGCGGCCAACCCATCTGGGCCGCGCAATCTGGGACCGTCACGAAAGCAGCCCGGACCGGCTACAACGGTGGCTCAGGCCGCAACGTCCGAATCAACCACGGCGACATTGACGGCACTGACATCCAGACTGCCTACCTCCACATGAGCAAGGTCGAGGTCAAGGTCGGACAGAAGGTGAAAAAGGGCGACCGCATCGGCACCGTGGGAACCACAGGGCTCTCCACGGGATGTCACCTGCACTTCTCCTTGTACAAGAACGGCCGCGCCAGCGACCCGCTGGAGTACGCGAAGAAGTAGCACAGCGGCACACCACTGCTTGGCCACAGACCTTGACCGAACGCTGATCGGTTGCGCACCTGACCCCAACTCTGATCGGGAACAGTGAACAGCATCATCCGCACACGAACGAGGAGCACATGATGAGCAGCCCAACCCATGAGCACAAGACAGCCGAACAGGGCTGGACCAACTACGCCACTGAGCGCACTCCAGCCCCAGGCGAACCCCAGGACCCCAGCGGACACCACGCCGACAGCCACGGAGGCGGAACCGGGCACGGTGGGCACAGGTGGATGATGCTGCTCATGTGCGCCCCGTTGGTCCTGATCGGGATCTGGGCGCTCGTTTCCGGCGCGGGCGGTGGGGCACTGATCGGGGGCCTGCTGTGCATGGGCATGATGGCTTTCATGCACCTCGGCATGGGCGGCAAGGGCCATCGGCATTAACGCCCTTTTGTCGGCGTGGGCGGCAGGCTTGATCGAATCTTGACCCGCCCTGAACGGTCACCGGATCGACCACCGACAAGCTGGACCTCGTGACAGAACCTCGCCCACACAGCGACCGCACCGCGCGCCGGATCACGTTGGTCACCTCACCGGGTTGCCACTTCTGCGAGGACGCCCACGTTGTGCTGGCCACACTCGACCGCCAGGGATCGATCGCACTCACCGTGATCGACGCCGAAACCCCCGACGGCGAGTCCCTCATCGGCCTCCACCGTCCCGCCCTGTTCCCGCTGGTCTTGCTCGAGGGTGACTTCTTCAGCGCGGGACGACTGCCCAGGCGCAAGCTCGCCGCCACGCTCGGCCTGGCGAAGTCGGCATTCTGATGGGCACCGATCTGCTGTCCACTGGGAGCATCCTGGCCGCCTTCCTCGCCGGTGGCGTCGCACTGTTCGCACCGTGCTGCATCGTCTTCCTCGCACCCAGCTACCTGGCCGCCGCCGTCAAGAACCGCCGCTGGCGGCTGCTGCCGCTCACCTTCCTCTTCGCCGCCGGCCTGGCGCTCGTCCTCGTTCCGATCACGCTCGGCGTGAGCCTCATCGCCGGTGCGATCGCCAAATACCACGCCGTCCTCTACTGGGCGGGCGGCCTGCTGATGATCGGCCTCGGCGTCCTGGCCCTGTCGGGTCGGATGTGGTCGATGCCGTCCATGCTGAAGGCACCCGAGGTCGGCCGAGCCGACACCGCCACCTTCTTCAGCCTCGGTGTGTTCTCCGGTATCGCCTCCAGTTGCTGCGCGCCCGTCCTCGCCGGCGTGATGACGCTGTCGGCCATGTCCGGCTCACCGATCGGGGGGCTCGTCCTCGGCCTGGCCTACGTGTTCGGGATGGTGCTGCCGCTGTTCGGAATGGCGCTGCTGTGGGACAGACTCCCCAAGGGAGGCCAGAGCCGGCTACGCGCCAAGCCCCTCCGACTGCGGCTGGCCGGACGGACCCTCCACACCAACACAGTGAACCTGGCCGTGGCGATCGGATTCTCGATCATGGGAGTGCTCGTCATCCTGCAGGCCAACACCACCACCATGACCGGCGGCGACAGCCCGCTCCTGCCAATCGCCGACTGGCTCACCGAGGTGTTCGAAGCCCTGCTCGGCTGGACGGCTCCGATCCCCGAACCCATCCTCGGGCTGGGCCTCCTCGCGCTCGTCGCCGTCTTCGTCGCCGTCACCCTCAAGGATCGCAAGCGCGCCCAGCACGCCCCAGTGGAACCCGCGCCCGCCAAACAAACCGACAACGCTCACTGAGGATCCATCATGACCCAGAGAACCCACCAGACCGCCCGCCAGGTAAAGGATCCGGTCCAACCCACCCAGAGCAGGCGTGCCCGGCTTCATGAGGAGAAGCTCAAGGCGGCCCGGACCCGCAAGGTCCGCCGCTGGCTTGCCGGCATCGCCGGGGTGGCCGCGGTGGCGCTCATCGCCTTCGGCCTGTGGTCCGCCCGCCCGACCGGCGGTGACACCGCCACCACCGCCCCAGACTTCACCCTGCCCACCACCGACGGCGGCGCCGTCACCCTCAGCGACCTACGCGGCAGCCCTGTCATCCTCTACTTCAACGAGGGCGCCGGCTGTGGCTCCTGCACCGTTCAGATGGCCGAGATCGAGAAGAACCCAGGCTTCGCCGACGCCGGCATCACCGTGCTGCCGATCGTGATGAACACCCCCGAACAGATCCTGCCCGACATGGAGACCTACGGCGTCGTCACCCCCTACCTACTCGACGACGGTACCGTTTCCGCGGCCTATGACGTGCTCGGGAAGGGCATGCACGAAGGCCTGCCGGGCCATGGCTTCGTTCTCATCGACGCCGATGGAGTCCAGCGGTGGAACGGTGACTACCCCTCCATGTGGCTCGACCCCGCCGACCTCCTGAAGGAAGCCACCAGCCGACTCTGAACAGTCGGGGCCGGTACAAAAGCGTCCGGAACACGACCTGACAGTGGGCGCCCGCAGCCGGGCAGGCTCTCGCTTCAGGCGTCGGAGGGGCTGACAGGCAGTAGACGGACGACTCGCGGGGAGCGGCCGGTCTGCGCTTCAGAGTTGGGGGTGATGTGTGGTTAGCCGAGATGAGATTCGGGGACTATTGCAGTCTTGTCGCGCGAGGCTCACCCCTGAGCAGGTTGGCCTGCCTGCCTTTGGCGGGTACCGGCGAGTGCCCGGTCTGCGGCGGGAGGAGGTCGCGATGCTGGTGGGCATCTCGGTCGACTACTACATTCGGATTGAACGCGGTGATCTGGCCGGGGTGTCGGACGGTGTTCTTGATGCGCTGGTGAGCGTTCTCCGACTCTCTGCCGAGGAGCAGGCTTGCCTCGTGGCGGTCGCTCGCGGAGACGAACGCGGACAGTGACTAGGCCGTCCTCGTAGGTATCGGACGCGGTGGGTGGCGACCAGGCCTAGCCTCCGTCCGGGCCTCCGTCAGGGCCGAGCTTCGTCCGGCGTGCCCATTCTCGCGTGCTCCGACGTGCCCTGCCGGACCTCGGCGTTGTCGCTGGTGGAGGCTCTCTGACTTTGTCCCCGCGCGGTGCCCGCTCGGGTAGCCCGCGGACCTAGGGACAAGTCCGGGGACATCTGATTGGTGTGCTCCTGCGGTCCGCTGCCGCGGAAGGAGCCACACATGTACGTCGTCCACGAGCCGAATCCTGCGGACATCGCGTACCTCTCCACTGGTCGGGCCGGGAGGCCCGGACGGAGGAGGTGACCGCGATGACTGCTGGCGGGCAAGACATCGGGAGTGAGCTAGCAAGGCTGGTCGGTGAAGCCGCACCCCACGACCCGCCTGTGACAGCCATCGACCGGCTGTTCGTCGCGGTCGAAGGCGACCTGCTGGGAGTCGCAGCAGCACGCCTCGCGGCCCACGGGGTGCCGGTTTTCCCCTGCGTTCCAGGTGGGAAGCGACCTCTGACCTCCCACGGCTTCCATGATGCGACAGCCGATGCGCGGCAGGTTGCCCTGTGGTGGAAACGGTGGCCTTCGGCGAACATCGGCGTGCCCACAGGCGCCGCTTCGCGCATGGACGTCGTCGATGTTGATCTGAAGCGCACTGGCTCCGGCTATTCGGCGTTTGCGCGTGCTCGACAGGCCGGCCTTGTCGACGGCTGGCTTGCGCTGGTCCGAACGCCCTCAGGGGGGATGCACGTCTTCTACCCGGCGGCACGAGGTCGGCCACAGCCTTCATGGCAAGCCACCTCCGTCTGCGTGGACTTCCGTGGCGAAGGCGGATACGTGATCGTCCCCCCTTCGATCGGCATGACCGCGAACGGGGCGCGCGCTGCTTACACATTGGTCGGAGTTCGCCGCCCTGCTCCGGCGCCTATCGACGCAAAGGCATTGCGGGATCTGCTCGAACCGCCGTCTGAGCGGCTCCTCGTGCGTGCGCCTGTTGTGAAGGGCAGCCCTGACGCGGGCCGGCTCGCGGCGTGGGTGGCTGCGCTCTCAGAGAGCGAGCGCAATCTGGGGCTGTTCTGGGCGACATGCCGATTGGCCGAAGCCGGCTTGCCCGCCACCGACGCGGAGGCGGCGCTCGCTCCCGCAGCGCGGCAAGCAGGTCTGCCCGCCCGAGAGGTCGCTTCCACGATCCGTTCTGCGTACCGCGTCGCAGGCGGCAAGTCGGGCCGCCACGCCCCTCGCTCAGAGCCTCCACGGACTCGTGGCGGGACACGATTCGAGCATCGGATGTCGACGTGACTACCTCCCGTCCACGCGGCATGAGAGTCGCGGCTCTGACCGCGGTTGCGGGGACGGTGTTCATCGCGATGGGTGCGTTCTGGCTGTCGTTCACCGCTCTATGAACCGCCCCGGCATGTCCGGAGACTCGGTTTGTTGACTCCTCAGCTTGCTGCTGCGGGTTGTTGCTGAGCGTAGTGGACCTGCTCGAGGACGGCCGGTGGCATGTCCCCGGCGTACTCGTTGAGCCGGCGGTGGTTGTA
>JAIUOR010000045.1 GCA_020161795.1 Actinomycetota bacterium
CAGTGAAGCGATCAACGGCCGGCTCGAACACCTCCGCGGGTCCGCCCTCGGCTTCCGGAACCTCACCAACTACATCGCCCGCAGCCTGCTCGAGACCGGAGGATTCAGACCCCACCTACACCCTCAAATCGGATGAGCCGGTTAGGCTCTTCACAAACGAGGGTGTAGGTCCGGGGTGAGGATCGTCGGCGTGGCGGTCCCGGGATAGGCGTCGAGGTCTTCCGATGATGGGAGTTCTCACACAGCCCGTCTGAAAGACCTCGACGTGTCCCACGCTACCTTCGCCGCGCCCGATCTCACCATGTTCTGCCGTCTTGATGGGCTCGGGCTGGAAGTCACCGGCCAGCTCGTCGAGCCGGAGCGCGCGGTGCTGGCGTGTCGGATCGTCGCACCGGATGACTGGTGCCGGCGATGCGGCTGCCAAGGTGTCGCGGTGGGCACCGTGGTCCGCCGGCTCGCGCACCTGCCGCTGGGCTGGCGGCCCACCATCTTGCAGGTCACGGTCCGCCGCTACCGGTGCACGGGGTGCGGCCACGTGTGGCGTCAGGACACCACGGCGGCGGCCGAACCGCGGGCGAAGCTGTCGCGGGCCGGGCTGCGGTGGGCGTTGGAAGGGATCGTGGTCCAGCACCTCACGATGGCCCGGGTCGCCGAGGGGCTCGCGGTGTCGTGGAACACCGCCAACGACGCGGTCCTGACCGCGGGCAAGCGGGTCCTGATCAACGACCCGCAGCGGCTTGACGGTGTCACGACGATCGGTGTCGATGAGCACGTGTGGCGGCACACCCGTCGCGGCGACAAGTACGTCACGGTGATCATCGACCTGACTCCGATCAGGGAGAACACCGGCCCGGCGCGGTTGTTGGACATGGTCGAGGGCCGCTCGAAACAGGCGTTCAAACAGTGGCTGGCCGACCGCGACAACACCTGGCGCGACCGCGTCGACGTCGTCGCGATGGACGGGTTCACCGGCTTCAAGACCGCCGCGAACGAAGAACTCCCTGACGCGGTCACGGTCATGGACCCGTTCCACGTCGTACGCCTCGCCGCCGAAGCCCTCGACGACGTCCGCCGCCGTGTCCAACAAGCGCTCCACGGCCACCGCGGCCGTGCCGGCGACCCGCTGTACGCCGCCCGCCGCACCCTGCACACCGGCGCCAGTCTCTTGACCGCACGCCAGCACACCCGCCTGGATGCCCTGTTCGCCAACGACGACCACGTCGAGGTCGAAGCCACCTGGAGGGTCTATCAACAACTCGTCACCGCCTACCGGGAGACCGACCCCAAGCAAGGCAGGAAGCGGATGCGGAAACTCATCACCGCGATCACCACGGGCGTTCCCGCGGCGCTGGTCGAGGTCCGCCGGCTGGGCCGGACCCTCGCGAAACGTGCCGGTGACGTCTTGGCCTACTTCGACCGGCCCCACACCTCGAACGGACCCACCGAGGCCATCAACGGCCGCCTGGAACACCTACGCGGTTCAGCCCTCGGATTCCGGAACCTCACCAACTATGTCGCCCGATCACTCCTCGAGACCGGCGGATTCAGACCCGCCCTACACCCTCGATTGTGAAGAGCCCCCAAACAAGGCAGGAAGCGGATGCGGAAACTCATCACCGCCCTCACCCACGGTGTCCCCGCGGCGCTGGCCGAGGTCCGCCGCCTCGGCCGCACCCTCGCCAAGCGGGCCGGTGACGTCCTGGCCTACTTCGACCGGCCCCGCACCTCGAACGGGCCCACGGAGGCCATCAACGGCCGCCTGGAACACCTGCGCGGATCAGCCCTCGGGTTCCGGAACCTCACCAACTACGTCGCGCGATCGCTACTCGAGACCGGCGGATTCAGACCCGCACTACACCCTCGTTTGTGAAGAGCCAGATATGCCGCCACCTCACCACAACCATGACCTCTCAGACTTGACTTCAGTCATAGAAGGGTCAGACAGACCCGCCCGGCGAGGTCGTCGACACGACCCATTATCAGCGCAGGTGAGCGGGTGCCCGGCCGATGACGGCTGCGCCGATCGCCGGGGCGGAGAGGGAATCAGGCAGTTCCGATAGCCGATCGGCGACAGCCAGCCCGGTCAGGAAACCGGAGCTCTGAGCTTGATGACGCAGTTCGTCGGTGACCGAGGGCAGCAGCCAACGCGCCGTTCGGGCCACCCCACCGCCGACGAGCACCTCGGCGCAGTCGTAAGTGATCGCAACAAGAGTCAGCGCGGTGGCGACGGCGGCCACGAGCTGCCGCCGCTCGGCACGGGCCTGCGGGCTCGCACTCGTGTCAAGCGTCGCCAGATCGAGCCCGTGCTCCCTGAAGCGGCGCAGGATGTTGAGCCCGCCGGCGACCGTCTCCAAACAGCCGCGTTGCCCGCAGGAACACAGCTCTCCTGCCGGGTAGAACGCGAGATGGCCGATCTCGCCGGCGCCGTTGCGGGCGCCCCGGATCAGTCGGCCGCTGATGACGGCGGCGGCCGCCATTCCCGTGCCCAGGTTGAGATAGCACAGATCGGCAGCGCGCGGGCTGAGCGCCGTCCAGGCCCCCAGGGCTGTGGCCTTGACATCATTCTCGACGCACACCGGCGCGGTGAAGTCACTGCCCAGGACTTCGACGAGGTTGGTGCTCTCGATGTCGAGATTGACCGCGGTCCGCACCTGCCCGGTCCGATGGGTCACGATGCCCGGGATTCCCACGCCCACCGAGGTGAAGGCGGCACACGAAATCCCGAGTTGAGCTGCCAGATTGTGGGCGACTTCCAACACGGTGACGCGGACGCCCTCCACCGACGGGCGGGTCGGGCGCACGCACTCGGCGAGGATCCGGTGATCGGAGCCCAGCACGATGCCGTGGGTCTTGGTGCCGCCGACATCCAGGCCCAGGCTGAGCGTCGGCACGTTCATTCCGGTCAAGATCGGCTCCGCACTCCCGCGGCCTCGCCAGCCACGGGGGTCTTCCTACTCATTGCTGCTCAATCCACTCGCGCTTCTCATCAAGGCCTCCTGAGTGACCTTTTCGCCGCGCTGGAACTCCCGGACGACGTGCCCTTCGTGCAGGACGAGGATCCTGTCGGAGGCCCCGAGGATCTCCGGCATTTCCGAGGAGATCATGATGACCGCGACTCCGTCGTCGGTCAGGCGGTGGATCAGCTGATGGATCTCGGCCTTCGCGCCAACGTCGACGCCACGGGTGGGCTCGTCAAGTATGACGAGCTTGGGACCGATGTTCAGCCACTTGGCCAGGCATACCTTCTGCTGGTTGCCCCCGCTGAGATTCATGACGACCTGCTCGATGGTGGGAGTCTTCACGTTGAGGGTCTGGACAAACCTGGTCGCGATCGCCTTGTCCTTTGCCCGGTCGACGACCCCGTACGAGCTGATCAGTTTCAGCCCGGGTAGGGAGATGTTCTCCCGCACGCTCAGGTGCGGCAGAATCCCCTCCCGCCGGCGGTCTTCAGAGACGTACACGATCCCTGCTTCGATGGCGTCAGACGGGCGGCGGATGTCAAGCCGGCGACCGTTCAGGTGTATCTCGCCGCCGTCGGCCTTGTCCAGCCCGAAGATGCACCGCATGATCTCCGTGCGGCCGGCGCCCACCAGACCGCTCAGGGAGAGCACCTCCCCTTCATGCACCTGGAAGCTGATCGGGGCGAACACCCCGCGCCGGTGCAACTCCTTGACCTCGAGCACCACGCTGCCCAGTTCGGAGGGGGTTCCCCGGTGGAAGACGTTGCTCAGTTCCCGGCCCACCATGTGCTTGACGATCGCGTTCTCGTTGAACTCCTCGGTCGGACCGGTGATCACGTGTTTGCCGTCCCGGAGGATGGTCACTTCGTCGGCGATCTCGAAGATCTCGGACATGCGGTGTGAGATGTAGACGACGGCGACGTTGTGTTCTTTGAGTTCCCTGATCATCTTGAACAGGGTGTCCTTGTCGGATTCGGAGATCGCCGAGGTCGGTTCGTCCATGACGACGACCCAGGCATTCGATCCGAAGGCCTTGGCGATCTCGACCATCTGCTGCTTGCCTACGCTGAGTTCTTCAACCTTGGAATTGAGGTCGATATCAAGATCGAACCGCGACAGCAGCGCGGTGGTCTTCCTTCGCATCGCCGGACGGTCCAGGAGGAGCCTTCCCGGTAGCACCGACTCGCGACCCAGGTTGACGTTCTGCGTCACGTTCAACTCGGGGATGTTGGCTGATTCCTGGTAGATGACGGCGATGCCGAGGTTGCGCGAGTCCACCGGGGACGAGATCGTCACCGGTTGGTCGTCGATGAAGATAGACCCGGAATCCTTGGTGTACACCCCGGACAGGATCTTCATCAGGGTCGACTTGCCTGCGCCATTCTCGCCGCACAGGGCGTGGATCTTGCCCCGTTCGATCTGGAGGCTGACGTCGTCAAGCGCATGCACCCCGGGGAATGACTTGGAGATTTCGCGCAAGGTCAGTTTTCCGGCGTGGGCCTGGATCTCGGCCAGCGCATGACCGGTCTTCCTGGAGCCCTTGGCGAATCCCTGTCTCACGCTCACCCATAGGACCGGGTCGCTGAGGACGGCGACGATGATGAGCAGGCCTTTGACCAGGTAGTTGAACGAGGGTTTCACATCGAGCATTCCCAGACCGGTGAAGATCACCGAGGTGAGCAGCACGCCCAGCGCGGTGCCGCGCAGCTTTCCCTGCCCGCCGAACAGGCTCACCCCGCCCAACACCACGGCGGTGATCGCATTGAACTCCATCCCGATACCGGCCTGGGATTGAGCCGAGCGGGCCCGGCCCGCGACGATGAGTGCCGCCAACCCGACCAGGACGCCCGCGACGACGTACACCATGAGCGTCTGGCGCTTGACGTCGACTCCTGAGGCGCGGGCCGCATCGATGTTGTCACCGATCGCGTAGGTTCTGCGCCCGAAGCCCAGCTTGGTGAGAACGAACCATGCCAGGACGAAGCCCGCGGCGACAAGCACCATCGACCACGGGACGACACCGAGGATGTCGGCCTGACCGAACCAGTTGTAGCCGGTATTCTCGATTCGGATGCTCTGGGACTCGGTCAGGGTCAGCGCGAGGCCCCGGGCCAGAGACATCGTCGCTAAGGTGACGATGAACGGCGCCACCCCGAGGTAGCCGGCGCAGAAGCCGTTGAGCGCACCCATGGCAACCGCCACGGTGATCGTCGCCACGAAGCCGATCGCCGCGCCGCGCCAGTCGTCCGGCGGGAACATCCGGACGCACAGGGCGCCCACCGCTGCCGACAGCGCGATCGTGGATCCCACCGACAGGTCGATCCCACCGGTGATCATGATCATCGTCATCGCGATGGCGATCAGCGCCAGGGCAGCTGCCTGGCGGGCGATGTTCATCGCGGTGTCGAAGGCGAGGAAGCCGTCGGAGATCACCGAGAAGGTCGCGAAGAGAACCAGCACCATCGCCGCAAGCAGCAGATAGCGTTTGTTCTCTGGTGCCATCGTCCGGCCCTTCCCGGTCTTCGCCGCCATGGGGCGCTCCGTTCTGTTAGGTGGGCCGTGGCTGGCCAGCGGTGGGCCGGCCACGGCCCGCGTTCAGCGGTGGTGAAGGGTCACGCCTACGCCCGCAGCGACGGATCGTAGAGTTCGTCGCGGTAGGTATCGCCGATTGCGTTCGCCTCCACGGGGGTGACGACGCTTTCGCTGGCGAGGATGTCGGCGAACTTCTCGGCCTGCTCCGGCAGCATCACGATGTGTGTGGGCAGGTTGAGGACGCGCTCGGTGGGCCACGGCTTGAACATGAGCTCGACGCCGACCTTCACGTTCCAATAGCCGGTCTTCTTGGCGCCGGTGAGCACGTTGGCCAGGTACCGGCCGTCCGCGACCGCGTCGTTGCCCTCAGGGTTGCCGTCGTGGCTGGTGACGATGATGTCGTTCTCCTTGCCGGCAGCCCGGATCGCTTCGTAGGCCGCGGAAGTGACGGCGTCGGAGACGGAGTGAACGGCCTTCAGGTCGGGATTGGCGGCCAGGATGTCCTGCATCACCTTGAGGCCGGTGGGCGGATCCCAGTTCATCGGCTGTTCAATGAGCTCAATGTTCGGGTGGTTCGCGATGGCGTCCTGGAAGCCCTTCTGCCGCAGGTCGGAGACCAGATTGCCCTTGTTGCCGTAGAGCAGCGCGACCTTTCCTTCGTTGCCGACCGCCTGTGCGAGGATCTCCCCGATCAACCGATTGTTGTGCTCGTCGTTGTAGACGGTAGTGAAGTTCGTCGGCAGATCCACCTCGCCGGCCATCGTGATGGTCGGGATCCCGGCAGCCGAGGCCTTCTCGATCGTGCCCTGCAGCGCCGCGGACTCGATCGGGTTGACCAGAATGACGTCGACCTTCTGCTGGATGAAGTTCTCCATCAGTGAGATCTGGTTGTCGACGCTGCCGTCAGCGCTCTTCCACACCAGGTTCACGTTGTAGTCATCGGCGGCTAGCTCGCCGCCTTCCATCATGTCGACGAAGAACTGGTTGGTCAGATCGATCATGACCAGGCCGAACGTCAGTGTCTGCCCGGTGTCCTCGATCGGGAAAGTGCCGCTGGGCGCGGCACTCGATGTCGGTGTGGCGCCGTCGGTCGGGGTCGCGGCGGGGGTGGCGGCCGGTCCGGAACATGCGGCGAGCAGGAGTGCCATCAGAGTCGCCGGCACTGCCAATAGTGGTGATCTCTTCATTTTGGGTTTCTCCAAATCTTGTCTGGAATGTTGGAAATGGTGCTTGGGGAGGGTTCGTAATCACTCGGCTTATTCCACGGGGTGGGAACTGTATCTGCGCGCGTACCTCCTGACTAGTTGATCGAAGCACACCGCGATCAATATCACGATCCCTTTGAAAACATCTTGCATTTCCGGTGGGATATTGAGATAGGTGAGCGCCGTGCCGATGAGGACGATGATGATGACGCCGACGAAGGTGCCGGAGACCTTTCCGCGGCCGCCGCTGAGACTGGCTCCCCCGATGACGGAAGCGGCGATCGCGTCGAGCAGGGTGGATCCGGAGATCCCAGGTGTCGCCATCCCGATCTTGGCGATGGTGATCAGGGCCGCCACGCCGGTGAACACACCGGCCAGCGTGTAGCAGTAGAGCTTGATCCGATCGACATGGATGCCTGAGTAGCGCGCGGCCGGTTCGTTGCCGCCGACCGCGTACACCGACGTGCCGAACCGGGTGAGATTCAAGATCGCCGCCGCGAGCAGGCAGAGCACGACGTAGATCGCGAACGAAGCCGGTATCGAGCCGGCGATCCGCCCCTGGCCTATCCATAAAAGCGGAGAACCGCTGAGCATGATCATTCTGCCGTCTTCGATGAAGGTGGACAGCCCCTGGGCCACCAGCATCATGGCCAAAGTCGCGATGAACGGAAGTATCTGGAGTTTTGCGATGAGCACGCCGTTGGCCATCCCCAGGATGGCGCCGCCAATTATCCCCGTGGCGATCATAGCCACGACATTTCCGTTGGTCTGCAGGAAAACCGATCCCACCGCCATCCCGATCGCGGCCAGGCCGTAGCCGGTCGTGAAGTCGATGCCGGCGGTGATGAGCACCATGGTCGCCCCGAGTGCCACGATGCCCACCACTGACACCTGCGCCATGAGGTTCAGGGCCGTGCCGACCGAAAGGAAGGCGGGGTTCAGGGCGCTCAGCACGACGACCATCACGACGAGAGTCGCCACCGGCACCAGCGACTGCACGTCGATCCGGGAGCGGCGCCCGGCGACTGGAGTCGTTGCGATCATCGTTGCTGTTCCTCCCTCGACCCTGCCTGGCGGATCACCGCCAAGATCAGTTGCCGCTCTCCTTCGCCAGCCACTTCACGGCCTGGATCCAGAACTGGCCGTAGTACTCCCAGGGCTGGAAGAACTCCGCCCAGTGCGGTGAGCAGTCAGAGGTGAATGCCGCCGAGCGACCCTCGCCGTAGCTCCCCGTGACCAGCAGCGGGTGCTCGATCTCGTCGTCGCCGATCGTGGCCACGATCTGGGAGCCCTCCTTCGGCAACACCTTGTTGAAGCCTTCGAAGGGCGGGCATTCCGACCACGGGATCCCCGCCATGATCGGATGGTCGGCCTCGAGCACCTTGACGTTGACCCCCTCGGGGGTCTCCACCCGGTCGTCGGCGCCCTTGAGGCAGGTGACCGGCAGCGCTTCCTCAACCGGAGTGTCGTAGTAGGCGGCGGTGCCGAACCGGCCCGAGAAGGACGACCAGCCGCCGATCATGAGCAGTCCGCCACCGGCCCTCACGTAATCGCGAATCGCACGCATCCGGTTGGTCCGTGGGACGGGGGTTCCCGGCACCCAGAACGGGAAGAGCGAGAGTACCTCCGACTCGCAGTCGCTGAGGATCACTACGTCGTACTCGCGCAAACCTTCGACGGTCCGCGGGAACTCGCTGATCGCCTGGTCGTTGGTGAGGTGCCGGACCTCGATGCCGGCGCCCTGCAGCGCGTCGATAAGAGGTTGTCCCCAGATGTGATGGGACACGCCCTTCACCTCGAGGTTGAACGGCGATGCAACGAACACCGGCCCGATCTTCGTGGCCGCGTCCCCTGCGTATAGAACCTTCATGGCTGCCTTCCTGGTACCTTGTTGTGTAGAGAAACTGTCACGTAATGTCGACCGGGAGCCCGCTCCGGATCGACTCCTGGCAAGCTTCGACGACTTTGACGGACTGAATCGCGGTGTCGGTCTCCACCACGTAGGGTCGACCGTTGAGGGTCGCATCGACGAAGTGCTGGATCTCATGGCGGAGATCGCCTTGGATCTGGCCGTTGTACTCGGGCCAGTGCAACGCATCGGGAAAGCGAACCGCGTGATCGCTGTAGAAAGAGATGCCTTGATCGAAGACGGTGACATAGCCGACCGCCTTTGTCCCCACCACTTCGGCGTAGGTGTTGATGCCCAGCGCGGTGTTCTCCGGCAGCGCCCAACTCAACTCGATCATCCCGATCGCGCCGTTGTCGAAGGTGATCGTGGCGAAGACCGAATCCTCGCAGCCGATATCCGCGTTGATCTTCGAAACCGCCTGGGCGTACGCTCTGACCGGCGTTGCCCGGGCGCAGGTCAGCATCATCTCGAAGTCGTGGATGCCGATGTACCAGAAGATTGAGGTGCCACCCAGGCGTCGCCCGTTCGTCCTAGGGTTCGTCCGGCGGAAGTGGAGGTGGACGATCTCGCCGAGTTCGCCCCGGCGCGCAGATTGCTTGAGGATCGCGTAACGCGGGTCGAAGTGCAGCAGGTGCGCGACCATCATGCGGGTGCCGGCCGCGTCGACAGCCTGCGTGATGGCGAGCGCGTCCGCAGCTGTGGTGGCGATCGGTTTCTCCAGCAGGATGTCCAGCCCGTGCTGGGCGGCCTGCACCGCGACGTCCCTGTGAGTAGGGTCGGGCGAGCAGATGGCAACCGCGTCGAGCGTCTCCTTCTGGAGCATCGTCTCGAGATCGGGATAGTCGTGGCACGCGTGGCGGGAAGAAATCTCTGAGGAGCGGGTTGCGTCGAGATCGGTGACGGCGACGAGTTCGGCATTGGGGCATTCGGCGAATGCGCGGGCGTGAAGCGCCCCGATGAAACCGAGTCCGACCACACCGACCCTGAGTCGCTTCATCGTGCTCTCCTCTCGGTCTGGCCAACGCTGGCCGGTCAGGGAGGGAAGCCCCCCCGTCCTGATTGTGAGTAGATCTAACTATTATAGTTCGGGTCAAGGCCGCGTGTGTATCGTTACGTGATTGTTACCAGTCCTAACATGATGCGAGGGATCGTGGTCCCACGATGTCGGGGAGGTGCCGGCCGGCTGTGGTGGCTTGTCGACGCCGGGATGCTCAGCGGATCCCAAGGTTTCTGTTCATGACCTGGACGGCAGCTCCGAGCAGGACCGCTTCGGGCCCAAGGTTCGACAGGGAGAGGCTTGCTGGGGCTTTGCTCTCGATCCGGATAGCGGCATTTAGCCGTCGCTCGGCCGCCGCTTCGAACGAGCCGGCCAGGAACTCGGGCGACCCGCCCAGAACAATGTGGGGGATGTCGGTCATCGCCACCACGAAGGAAAGCGCCTGGCCCAGTTTCTCCCCCGCCTGCGCCAGGACGAGTTCGGGGTCGTCGGCGTCGGCCAACCGGGCGGTCAGTGCGGGCAGCGAGATCCAGGTCTCCAGGCAGCCCACCTTGCCACACGAGCACTGCCCCCCGGATCTGTCGACGACGACGTGGCCGATCTCACCCGCGCTGCCGTTCCGCCCGTTGACGAGCTGTCCGCCGATCATCAGCCCGGCGCCGACGCCACGCGAGATCTGCATCCGGATGAAGTCGTCCGGCGCGCCCCCGAAGCGGCGTTCGGCCAGGGCGGCCAGGTTGGCGTCGTTCTGGACCTCGACCGGCAGCCCGACCACTTCGGAGACGACCGCGCCGACCTCGACCTGATGCCAATCCAGGTTCGTCGAGGTGATCACGCCAGGTGTCGGGCCGACCAGGCCGGGGGCGCCGATGCCGATACCGAGCACGGGCCGGAGGGCCAGCTCTACCAGCGCCCGGACGGTGTCGATCACCACCTGGAGCGCCGCCGGGCCGCGTTTACCTGCGAGAGGTCGTTCGATCCGTTGGCAGATCTCTCCGTCGAGGCTGAAGATGGCGCCGGTGACCGAACGCGGACCGGAAACGTCGATCGCGACGATATCCCGCCAGTCATAGGCGACTTGAAGCTTGGTGGCGCGCTTTCCGGGTTTGCCCTGATCGGCCGCGCCGGTCTCGACGATCAATCCCGACTCGAGCAGTTCTGCGATGAGATCCGAGATCGCGACCCGCGACAGCCCCGTCAAGCGGGCCAGGTCGGCACGCGAAAGCCCAGGATTGTCGTACAGGGAGGTGGTCAGCAGCCGCAGGTTTGACAGACGCGCATCCTGTGGGCGCAGTGCGCCCCGAGTCAGGCTTCTGGGCTTCGCCGCAGCCACACGCGTCACAAATAGTAGAAGACCTTACAATCGAGCGCACGTCAAGTTGGCCCCCGTCGCAACGCTTCCCACCGGCCGCTGGGAGAAAGTCGTCTTCGACATTGCCACCGCAGCCAGGTTCGACACACCCGACGCGCGCCTGGCGAACTGGGCAAGGGCTCGGTGCTTCTATCTCGCCAGTTCGACCGCGAAGGCGTTTGCCGGGTTCCCTACCTGTCGGACGCGTCTCTGCTCAGCCATGATTCCTGGGGCGCCGCGGACTACGCCGACATTGCAGGTGTCATCCGTGACCACGGTGCGGCGTCGGCCGATGACCTTCGCCAACTGTGGCGTCGAATGGCGTTCCTGGTCGCGGTCAACAGCACCGACGATCACCTGCGCAACCACGGCTTCGTGTGGAACGCCGGCGGCTGGGCGCCTCTCGAAGATGTTCGACGTCGTGACCACCGAAAGTCTCGAACGCAAGACCTCCAGCAACGGCGAGTTGCAGCGGCAGGCGATGGTCGACTCGCTGCTGGCGTGCGCCGACTACTTCGAGGTCGACAAAACCCAGAACTGCCGTGAGAAGCGTCTGGACCGCAACCTGCCAGTGGCCCAACGTAGCGCGCAGCCACGGCTTGAGCCGCAGTGCGATGGACGAGAAGGCCACGGCCTTCGAGCACCTGCGCGGCGCAGTCGAACAACTCTCCGCGCGACCCGGTATAGAAACCGTGTATCCCACTCGAGATCGCTGGTGACGATGAGCAGGAGATCGGTGTTGGTCGAGTCCCTTCGCGACCCTGCCCGGACGCCATGGGACTGTCGACGCCGTGTCGAACGTCCTGGGCGCTACGTGTTCATTGAGCGCCCGGAGCAATGGCCAAGACTTGTGGATAGCGTGTTCATGCGGCTTTCTGATCGCCTCCTGGTTCGTGGCCGTGGTTGTCGGGTTGTTCGTCGTCTCGTTCGACCAGGATGCCGTTGGTAAAGGTCGCGCCGGCGCGGACGAGTGCGACGAGCTGGGGTGCGTTGACGGCACGCCACCTGGCTTGCGCGTACTCGATGAGCTTGACGCCCTCGCGATCCCGGCGGCCCGGGATCCGGGTCCCTTGGTGACGCGTTGACGCGGCCGCACGGTCGCGAAGGTCGACTCGATCGGGTTCGTGGTCCGTAGGTGGGCCCAGTGGAGCTGTGAACGGAGGTCCCGAGTCCGGGCTGCAGGAACTGACCAGGCCGCTGCGGCTGGAGATCTTGTGGGATGCGCCGATGCGGTCAGGGACCAGTTGAGTCCCGCATAGTGGTGTAGCGCGGTTCCCGTGTTCGTGGCTCGGCATGTCGTCGGGACGTGGACGCGGTCATCGCGTGATCCTTCGAGTGAACATCTCACAGCACTCTCGAAAGGAAACCATCACGATGACCGCTCCTCACATTGTCGATCCTGCGCGCCTGCTTGGCCAAGCGCTGGGTGATGCGTCGCCGGACCTGATGCGGCACTTGCTCGCGACGATGATCAACGCCCTGCTCTCCGCGGAGGCGGATGCGGTGTGTGGCGCCGAGTGGGGCCAGCCCAGCCCTGATCGGGTCAGCCAGCGCAACGGGTACCGGCACCGCGAGCTGGACACCCGGACGGGCACGATCGATGTCGCGATCCCGAAGTTGCGGACCGGCAGCTACTTCCCGGAATGGCTGCTGGAACGCCGTAAGCGGGCCGAGTCGGCGCTGATCTCGGTGGTGGCGACCTGCTACCTGCTCGGTGTCTCGACGCGGCGGATGGACAAGCTGGTCCAG
>JAIUOR010000046.1 GCA_020161795.1 Actinomycetota bacterium
CCACCGAAGCGCTGAACGGCCGACTCGAACACCTCCGCGGCAGCGCCCTCGGCTTCCGCAACCTCACCCACTACATCGCCAGATCACTACTCGAAACCGGCGGATTCAGACCCCGACTACACCGTGGATTGTGAAGAGCCGCATTTGTGTTTCGGGCCGCCTGGTTCGAGGCGAAGCATCGCATGCCGGGCGGCGCGGCTTGTTCGTGCCCCCGGGCCAGGGCGGCGGAGAGCTGCCCGGCGGCAGGAGGCGGCGCAGGTGCGGTAAGTTTGGGTGGTTGACCACGGCGAGAGGACGAACGAGTGAGCCAGGCAGGTTCCGGGGACGGGCGGCCGAACCGCCGAACCGGAGGATCGGGCAAGCCCAGGTCGACCGGTCAGGGGTCGCGCTCCGGTGGCGGGTCGGCGCAGCGCGGTTCGGGCGATTTCGCGCGCGGCGCTGGCCGGCAGGGTGGTCGTGGTGGATCCGAGACCTACAAGCCGCGCAGTAGTGCGGGACGTCCCTCGAAGGGCGGCGGCGGAGGCAGGCCGAACAACTGGAGCGAGGATGGCCGCCGGGACGCCGCGAGCGGAGGGCGGCGGACGGCCGGTGCCGACTCGCGGCGGGGCAGGCCCACAACCGGTGGTGAGGATCGTCGTCCGCGCGCTGCGGGGGGATCCCGGCCGACGAGTACGGGACGCGGCAGGCCGGCGGAATCCGGTGAGGATCGTCGTCCACGCGCTATGGGGGGATCCCGGCCGGGCAGCACGGGACGCGGCAGGCCAGCGGAATCCGGTGAGGATCGTCGTCCACGCGCTATGGGGGGATCCCGACCGACGAGCACCGGACGCGGCAGGCCGACGGAATCCGGGGACGGGCGCAAACCCCGCTCTGCCGACGGCTCGCGGGCCGGTACGGGGAGTGGTCGTGGCTCCTATGGAGGTGATCGCGGTCCCCGCGCCGCCGGCGGCAACCCTCGCTCCGAGGGTGCCTCGCGTTACGCAGGCTCAGGTTCGGAGCGGAGTCGGGGGGCGGAGGATCGCACGCGTGGGTCGGGAAGGCCGGGTGCCCCCGCTGGCGGTCGCGGCAGAACGGGCGACGATCGTCGCCGCACCGGGGATCGTCCGGAGTACGGCACTCGCGGAAAGCCCACGGGGGGCCGCCCCGGATCGAGCGAGTACCGTGGCCGGCCGGCCGGACCGGGACGCGCTGCCGGTGGCGCCGCCCTGGCCGCCGGTGCCCATGCGGCACGACGTCCGGAGCGCCCGGGCCGAGGGGACCGCGCGGATACGCGGCCGCCGCGACGTGACGAGGAGCGCGAGCCGCTGCATCCGGGGCTGGCTCCCAAGCCGAACGAGCCGGCCACCCCGACTGATCTGGATCTACGGGCATTGCCGCGAGCGGTGCGTGCCGAGCTGCGCAGCCTGACCTCGGAGCATGCCGAGGTGGTGGGCGCGCACCTGCTGATGGCCGGACAGCTGATCGATACCGATCCGGAACTGGCCTATGCGCACGCCGAGGCGGCTCGGCGGCGGGCCGCGAGGCTGCCGGTCACCCGCGAGGCGGCCGGCGAGACCGCCTACGCGGCCGGCCATTACGACGTGGCTCTAAACGAGTTCCGCGCCCTGCGCCGCATGAGCGGCACCGTCGACTACCTGCCCGCGATGGCCGATTGCGAACGCGCCCTGGGCCGCCCGCAGGCCGCGCTTCGGCTGGTGAAGGAGGGCTTGGCGGCCGATCCGGGTGTCGCGCAGGCCGTCGAATTGCGGCTGGTCGAGGCGGGGGTCCGGGTGGATACCGGGCACTCCGACGAGGCGCTGCGGCTGCTCCGGGCCGAACTGGAACGGATCGGTGCCCGTGGGCCGAAGCTGGCTCGCGCACGGCTCCGATTCGCCTACGCCCACCTGCTGGAGGCGACCGGCGAACTCGAGCTGGCCGAGCGCTGGTTCTCCTCGGCGGCCGCCCTCGACGTCGAGCAGGCCACGGACGCCGCGGAGCGCGCGGCCGCGCTGCAGGGCGTCACGATCATCTTCGACGACAGCGAGGACGAGGCCGAGGAGGAAGCGGCCACGGAGGAATCCGATGACTGACGCTGCCGACGCCCGCCTGATGGACGCCTACGACGCAGCCCTGTTCGACCTGGACGGGGTGATCTACCTCGGACCGGTGGCCGTGCCTGGCGCCGTCGAGGTGGTAGCGGAACTGGGCGCGACGGGCAAGGGTGTGATGTTTGTCAGCAACAATGCCGCGCCCAGCCCGGACACGGTGGTCACCAAGCTGCAGCGGCTCGGGTTCGCGGCCGAGCGCGGCAATGTCCTGACCAGCGCTCAGGTGGCCGCCGACGCGCTGGCCGAGGTGCTGCCGGCCGGCTCCAAGGTGCTGGTGGCCGGCAGCGCGAGCCTGGCCGGGCTGATCGCGGAAGCGGGGCTCACCCCGGTGGCCAGCGCGGACGACGAGCCGGTGGCCGTGCTGCAGGGCTACGATCCGGTGCTGGCGTGGCCCCTGCTCGACGAGGTCTGCCTGGCGATCGCGCGTGGCGCGATCTGGTACGCCACCAATGACGACGCCTCGCGCCCTACCGACCGTGGCCTGGTGCCCGGTGCCGGCGGAATGATCGCCGCCGTGGGGAGTGTCATTCCGGGCACGCCGACCACCTTCGGCAAGCCGCACCGCCCGATGATGGCCGAGGCCGTACGGCGCACCGGGGCGGAGCGCCCGCTGTTCGTCGGCGACCGGATCGACACCGACATCGTCGGCGCCAACAACGCAGGCATGGATTCACTGATGGTGTTCAGTGGCGCTCATGGCAAGCACGATCTGATCGCGACCGGGCCGGGCGAGCGTCCCAGCTACATCGGTGCCGATATCGGCGCCCTGCTGCAGCCGCCCCGGCGGGCGAACCTGACCGGCCAGATCGCCAGCTGCGACAGCCAGCAGGCAGTCGCCGAGGAGAGCCGCATCGTCCTCACCACCACGCCGGATTCGGTGACCACCCAGCTCGACGCCCTGTGGGCGATCGCGGTGCTGGCCTGGTCGGCACCCTACCTCGATGCCACCGGCGCCCTGGAACTGCTCGATCTGCTTCCCTAGTCGTCCGCTTCGCCCAGGCCGCGGGCGGCCAGGGCGGCTCCGGTGGCCTGGGCGTGCCCGACGGCGCGGATCACGACCGGGGTGACCAGGGCGAACCAGTTGTGCTCGCGTCCGCGCGCCATGGCGGCCTGGCGTACCTGCCCGAAGGTGTCGAGCAGCACCGGGATGGAGCGCAGCATCACCGCGATCGCCAGACCGGTTCGCTCCGGGGAGACGCCGAAGATCCGCAGCGGCCGCATCCCGGCGATCAGAGCGTCCACCAGCGCCCCGCCGGGGGTCGTGCTGGTCAGCAGCCGGCTGAGGTAGATGGCGGTCAGGAAGACCGCTGCGGCGCTGACGCCGCGACCGGGTGTCTCCGCCAGCAGGTGGTAGCCGAGCAGCATCGTCACGACAATCCAGACCAGGGCCGGCAGCCGCCAGGCGCGAGCCAGCCCGATTCGGCAGGCCGTCAGCAACCCCAGCGCGATCGCCAGGCAGGCCAGCGCCAGCCGCCAGTCGCGCAGTATCGCGGCGGGCAGGGTCAGTACGAGCAGGATCAGGTATTTCGGGCCGGCTCCGAGCCGGTGGAAGACCGAGTCGCCCGGGACGTACAGGCCGAACAGGTTCATGCCATCAGCTCCCGGTAGGCCTGGATCGCCACGGCGGGCTCGCCGTCGGCCACCACCGCGCCGCCGTCGACGACGATCACCCGGTCGGCTTCGGCCGCCATGCCCAGGTCGTGGGTGGCGACCAGCACCTGCTGTTCCAGCCCGGCCAGCGCCAGCCGCACCTGATTGCGGTTGCGCAGGTCGAGCAGGGTGGTGGGTTCGTCGGCCACCACGATGGCGGGAGCGCAGGCGAGCACCGAGGTCAGCGCGACGAGTTGCCGCTCGCCGCCGGAAAGGTCGTAGACGCTCTGATCCGCGAGGTGATCCAGGCCGCGTCGGGTGAGCAGCCCGCGGGCAGCCGCACGACGCTCGGAGCGATCCGGGACGGAGGCGCGCAGGCTCAGCTCCACGTCGTCGGCCGGGGTGGCCATCACCAGCTGGGCCAGCGGATCGGTGAAGACGAAGCCGACCTGCCGCCGGATCCGGCGTCCGTCCCGCCTGGTGTCCAGGTCGCCGACCAGCACCCGCCCGGAATCGGGCAGGACCAGGCCGTTCAGCAGCCGCAGCAGGGTCGACTTGCCAGAGCCGTTCGCCCCGACGAAGGCGATCCGGCGTTCGGTGAGTTCCAGGCTCACCGGCCCGAGGATCCGGCGCCGTGCCTTTGGCCCGGTCGCGAGGTCGGGGACGTCGACGGTGACCGCTTCGAGCCGGATCACTGCGATGCGACCGCGGCCCGGGTCTCCAGGATCGCCGGGAACGCCTTGTGGACGGCCAGCGCGATACCCGCGGCGACGAACATCTTCACGATGTCCAGCGGCACGAAGCTCAGCGCCGCCACGGTGGCGGCCGGCAGCGTCATCCCCGCGTTGAGCACCAGGCCGGCGATGCCCATCGGCGTCGTGACCAGCACGGCCCCGGCCACGGCGGCTCCCGCCAGCCACAGGAAGTGGAACCGCCGGGACCGCCGAAGCCCGTAACCGGCGATGGCGCCGGTCAGCGCCGCGGCCAGCGGGAAGCTCAGGAGGTAGCCGGCGGTGTATCCGGCGAGCACCCCGATGCCTGCGCCACCGCCGGCGAGCACCGGGAGCCCGGCCAGCCCGACCACCACGTACAGCAAGGTGGCGAGGAACCCGCGCCAGGCACCCAGCACGAGGCCGGTGAGAGCCACCGCGAGGGTCTGGAGGGTGATCGGGACGCCGATCACAGCGGCGGGGATCGGCGTCAGCGAGAATACGGCGATCAGTGCTGCGAAGACGGCGATGAGTGCGATGTCGGCACCGGTGGACGGGCGGGGACGGGCCATGGAAGGGCTCCTCCAGAAGAACTGAATAGTGTTCAGGTGAACAGTGTTCAGGTTAACCCATAGACTGCGGGTATGGGTAACAGCCGGCAGGATGTGGTCACCGCGGCCCTGCGCCTCCTGGATGCCTGGGGGCTGGATTCGTTCTCCATGCGCCGCCTGGCCGCCGAACTCGACGTGCAGCCCAGCGCGCTCTACCACCATGTCGAGAACAAGCAGGAACTGCTCGGTCACCTGGCTGCCCGGATCGTCGGCGGGGTACGGGTCGACGACGACATCGTGGCAACCAGCCACCGGCTGCGTCAGGCCATGCTCCGGATCCGGGACGGCGCCGAGGTGGTGGCCACCGCGACCGCCTTCCGGCTCGGGGTGTCGGAGTTCGAGGCTGAACTGGCTGACCGCACCTCGCCGGATGTCGCCCGAACCCTGCTCATCTATGTGGTTGGGCATACCCAGGCGACCCAGCTTCATCGGCAGGCCAGCGAGCTCGGCGCCATCCCGGCCGACCCCGATCTGGAGGCATCCTTCGATCGCGGCCTGGCGATCATCCTGGCCGGGTCGTCGAGCCCGGCGCCGGTAGGATGACCAGGTGACCACGCCCGAACCGTCCGAATCGCCGGTCACCGGCGTCCCAGAGATCGATGCCGCCCTGGCCGGTCTCGATCTCGGTGAGGACGTCACCAGGCATCCGGCCGCGCTCGCGGCCGCCCTCGACGTACTGCAGCTCGCGCTCAATCCGCCGTCCGACGCGTCGTGACCCGGCTGGACGTCGCACTCGTCGCGCGCGGCCTGGCCCGTTCCCGCACGGCTGCGCAGGCCGCCATCGCTGCCGGCACCGTCACCATCAACCAGGTGCGGGCCACCAGAGCCGCTCAGCCGGTCACCGCCGCCGACGTGCTGTCTGCGCAGCCCGATCCCTGGGTCTCCCGCGCCGCCCACAAGCTGCTGGGCGCACTGGACGACTCCGGCACCGCCGTCGGGGGCTGCGTGCTGGACGCCGGCGCCTCGACCGGAGGCTTCACCCAGGTCTGCCTGCACCGCGGCGCGGAACGGGTGTACGCGATCGACGTGGGCCATGGCCAGCTCGTCCCGGAGTTGCGCGACGACCCCCGGGTGGTGGTCTGGGAACGGACCAACCTGCGCGATCTCAGCCTCGACCACGTCGAAGGCCGGCCGGTGGAGCTGGTGGTGGCCGATGTGTCCTTCATCTCGCTGGAACTCCTGCTGCCCGGCTTGCTCGCCGTCCTGGCGGCGGAGGGTTGCGCGCTGTTGCTGGTCAAGCCCCAGTTCGAGGTCGGACGGGGCGGCCTGGACGACCGCGGGGTGGTGCGCGATCCGGCCCGCCGGGCCGAGGCGGTGCGCCGGATAGGCGAGGCTGCCGCCGGTCACGGCCGCCCGGCGGTGTGGACCGGCCCCAGCCGGCTCCCGGGCGAGAACGGCAATCAGGAGTTCTTCGTGAAGCTAGGACCGCTCCGCTCCGTCAGTCACGGGCATTAGGGTGTGCAGCGTGAGCAAGCGCCGAGTCACCGTCACCGTCCATCCGGGTCGCCCGGCGGCGCTGGCGGCCGCCGGCCAGTTCATCGGCGGGATGCACGCCCACGGCGTGGAGTGCCTGGTCGCCGCCAGCGACATCGACCTGGTGGCCGAACACGTGCCCGAAGGCAGCGTCATCTCCCTGCCGGAGACCCCGGACGCGGCGGGCAGCGAGCTGGTCGTGGTCTTCGGAGGCGACGGCAACATCCTGCGGGCGGCCGAGTGGGCGCTGCCGCGCGATGTGCCGGTGCTGGGGGTCAACCTGGGCCACGTCGGCTTCCTGGCGGAGCTGGAATCCTCCGAGGTCGAGGATCTTGTGCGACGGGTCATCGAACGCGACTACGAGGTCGAGGAGCGGATGACCATCGACCTCACGGTGCGCGATCCGTCCGGCCAGGTGGTGTGGGAGTCGTTCGCGATCAACGAGTGCTCGGTGGAGAAGCTGGCCCGGGAGCGGATGCTGGAGGTGCTCGTCCGGATCGACCAGCGGCCGTTGTCCCGCTGGGCGACCGACGGCGTGCTGGTGGCCACCCCGACCGGTTCGACCGCCTACGCGTTCTCCGCGCACGGCCCGGTGATCTGGCCCGATCTCTCGGCGCTGCTGCTGGTGCCGCTCTCGGCGCACGCGCTGTTCAACCGGCCGCTGGTGCTCAGCGACCGATCGATCGTCGGGATCGAGGTGCTGCCGGCGACGCCCAGCGGCGTGATCTGGTGCGACGGCCGGCGCAGCTGCGAGGTGACCGCCGGCTCGACGATCGAAGTGCGCGCCGGATCGTACCGGCTGCGCCTTGCGCGCACCTCCGAGCAGCCCTTCGTCCATCGCCTGGTGCGCAAATTCGGGCTGCCGGTGGACGGGTGGCGAGGCGCTGCCGAACGCGACCAGGCCCATGCTCGCTGAACTGCGGATCGTCGATCTTGGAGTGATCGGCGAAGCGAGCCTGGAACCGAGCCCGGGCTTCACCGCGGTGACCGGCGAGACCGGTGCGGGCAAGACCATGATCGTCACCGGCCTGGCGCTGCTGGCCGGCGCCAAGGCCGAGCCGCGGCTGGTCCGATCGGGCGCGAGCCGCGCCCTGGTCGAGGGCCGCTGGCAGATCGACCCGGCCAGCGCGGAGGCGGTCGCGGATTTCGGGGGCGAAGTGGAGCCGGACGGCGTCCTGGTGGCGCGGCAGCTCTCGGCCAACCGGTCGCGGATGACCGTGGGCGGCGCCCAGATTCCGGCGGGAGCCGGTCAGGAGCTGGTGGGGGAGTGGGTGACCGTCCACGGCCAGTCCGAACAGCTGCGGCTGGGGACGCCGGAACGTCAGCGCGAGGTGCTGGACGCCCACGCCGGCCCGGAACTGGTCGCCGAACTGGAGCCCTACCGGGAACGCTACGAGCATCGCCGCCGGCTCGCCGCCGAGCTGGACGAGCTGACCGGCCTGGCCCAAGCGCGGCTGCGGGAACTCGACCTGCTGCGGTTCGGGCTGGAGGAGATCGCCACGGTCGACCCCCAGCCCGGCGAGGATGTCGCGCTGGCCGCCGAATCCCGGCTGCTGCAGTCGGTGGACGACGTGCGGCTGGCCGTCCATACGGCGGGGGTGGCGCTGGCCGGGGACGAGGACTTCACGGACCTCCCGGATGCCCTGGGGCTGCTCGCAGCGGCCCGGAAGGCGCTGGCCGGCGCGGTGGCTGCCGACGACTCGCTGAACGAGCTGGCGACGGAACTCGAAGGAGCGGCGGCCCAACTGGCCGACGCGGCCTCCCGGCTGGCCGGCTACGAGGCCGGCCTGGACGCGGACCCGCTACGGCTGGAGTGGATCGCCGGGCGCCGCGCCGAGTTGCAGGGACTGACCCGCAAGTACGGGCAGACCATCGACGACGTGCTGGCCTACGCCGCCGAGTCCGCCGCACGAGTGGCGGTGCTGGATTCGGCCGACGACCGGATCGCGGAGCTCGCCGCCGAACTGACCGAGCTGGAGGCGGACCTGGCCGCCCGGTCCGCCCGGATCACCGCCCTCCGCCGCGCTGCAGCCGGTGAGCTGGCCACGGCCGTGCAGGCCGAGCTGGCGGCGCTGGCCATGCCGCGGGCCAGGCTGGTCTTCGAGGTGAGCGATCTGCCGGAGCTCGGCCCGCACGGCGGCGACCAGGTGAGCCTGCTGTTCTCGGCCAATCCCGGATCGGCGCCGGCGCCGCTGGCCAAGGTGGCCTCGGGCGGAGAGCTCTCCCGGGTCCGGCTCGGCCTCGAGGTGGTGCTGGCCAGCGCCACCGGCGGCCAGACCTTCGTCTTCGACGAGGTGTATGCCGGCATCGGCGGGGCGGTCGCCCTGGAGATCGGACGCCGGCTGGCCCGGTTGGCCGAGCACTCCCAGGTGATCGTGGTCACCCATCTGGCTCAGGTGGCGGCCTTCGCCGATCGGCACTACGTCGTCTCCAAGGCCGACGACGGCCAGGTGACCACCAGCGGCGTGCGGCTGGTCACCGACGACGACCGGCTCGCCGTGCTGGCCACCATGATGGGCGGGCTGGAATCCAGCGAATCGGCGCTGGCCCACGCCCGGGAGTTGCTCCAGGCCCGCGGCCCCGCCCGGTAGCGGCTTCGCGGCCGGCCTGACATCGTCCTGGTGAACCCGGATCCCAAACCGTACGTGGGCAGTCTTGCTGAGCGTGAGCCGAAGCGGATCTGACCACCGGCGCGCGTTGAGTTCTGCATGACCGCCTCGGAGCCCTACACTGGAGGCCCGTGAGCAACTCGCGACAAACGAAGCACATTTTCGTCACCGGAGGCGTCGTCTCCTCGCTGGGCAAGGGCCTGACCGCCTCCAGCCTGGGAAGCCTGCTGGTAGCCCGCGGGCTCCGGGTCACCATGCAGAAGCTCGATCCGTATCTCAACGTCGATCCGGGCACCATGAACCCGTTCGAGCATGGCGAGGTGTTCGTCACCGAGGATGGCGCCGAGACCGATCTCGATATCGGTCACTACGAGCGCTTCCTCAATGTACCGCTCAGCGGCTTCGCCAACGTCACCACGGGCAAGGTCTATTCCTCGGTGATCGCCAAGGAGCGCCGCGGCGAGTTCCTGGGCGCGACCGTGCAGGTCATTCCGCATATCACCAACGAGATCAAGGATCTGATGCTGGCGATGGCGACGCCGGGCATCGACGTGGTGATCCACGAGATCGGCGGCACCGTCGGCGACATCGAGTCGCTGCCCTTCCTGGAGGCGGCCCGCCAGGTGCGCCGCGAGGTCGGACGGGAGAACGTCTTCTTCCTGCACGTGTCGCTGGTGCCCTACATCGGCCCCTCCGGCGAGCTCAAGACCAAGCCCACCCAGCACTCGGTGGCCGCGCTGCGCCAGGTCGGCATCCAGCCGGACGCGATCGTCTGCCGGGCGAGCATGGACATCCCGCCCGGCGTGAAGCGCAAGATCGCGCTGATGTGCGACGTGGACGAGGAGGCCGTGATCTCCTGCGCCGACGCCCCGTCCATCTACGACATCCCCCAGGTGATCCACGACGAGGGACTGGACGCCTATGTGGTGCGCCGGCTCGGGGTGAGCTTCCGGGACGTGAAGTGGACCCGCTGGGCCAATCTGCTGGAACGCGTCCACCACCCCAAGGAGGAGGTCACGATCGCGCTGGTCGGCAAGTACGTCGACCTTCCCGACGCCTACCTGTCGGTCTCCGAAGCGCTGCGTGCCGGTGGCTTCGCCAACTGGGCCAAGGTCAACATCCGCTGGGTCGCCTCCGACGACTGCGAGACCCACGAGGGCGCCGATGCGCACCTGGGCGACGCCGACGGCATCGTGGTGCCCGGCGGTTTCGGCATCCGCGGGGTCGAGGGCAAGCTCGGCGCGCTCCGCTACGCCCGTGAGAACCAGATCCCCACCCTGGGGCTCTGCCTGGGCCTGCAGTGCATGGTGATCGAGGCCGCCCGCGACCTGGCCGGCCTGCCGGAGGCCGGCTCGACCGAGTTCGATCCCGACACCGACACCCCGGTGATCGCGACCATGGCCGAGCAGGTCGAGATCGTGGCGGGCCAGGGCGACATGGGAGCCACCATGCGGCTGGGGGCCTATCCCGCCGACCTGGTGCCCGGCTCGCTGGTCGCCAAGCTGTACGGCTCGACCAGGGTCTCCGAACGCCATCGTCACCGCTACGAGGTGAACAACGCCTACCGCGAGCAACTGGAGGCCGCCGGGTTGCGGGTCTCCGGCACCTCGCCGGATTCGCGGCTGGTCGAGTTCGTGGAACTCGACCGCGAGTTGCACCCGTTCTACGTCGGCACCCAGGCCCACCCCGAGCTGAAGTCCCGTCCGACCCAGGCCCATCCGCTGTTCGCGGGCCTGGTGAAGGCGGCGCTCAAGCGCCGGCTCTCGGCTCGGCTGCCGGTCGACGAGGTCGAGACCGACGAGCCCGGCGCCGTCGCCGGAATCGATGCCTGAGCTGCGCCAGCTGGCGGCCGGGGAGATCGCCGACCAGCCGATGCGCTGGCCGGTGGCGGCCCATCGGGTGCTGGGACGCGGCGCGGTGACCGACTTCGTCGACGACCAGGTCCGCACCCCGTCCGGCGAGCTCATGGCCCGGCAGTACCTGCTGCACCCCGGCGCGGTCGGAATCATCGCCTGGGACGAGGCCGACCGGATCGCGGTGGTGCGCCAGTACCGCCACCCGGTGAGCTTCCGGCTCACCGAGCCTCCCGCCGGCCTGCTCGACCATGCCGACGAGGACTTCATGACGGCCGCCGCCCGTGAGCTGGCAGAGGAGGCCGGCCTGCGGGCCGACCGCTGGCAGGTACTGGTCGACCTCTTCAGTACCCCGGGCGCGAACCAGGAGTCGTTGCGGATCTTCCTGGCACGAGAGCTGAGCGCTGTTCCCGTACCGAACGGCTTCGTCGCCGATCACGAGGAGGCGGACATGGAGGTCTGCTGGGCGGCCCGCGCCGACCTGGTGGACGCCGTCCTCGCCGGGCGGCTGCAGAACCCCACCATGGTGGCCGGCGTGCTGTCCCTGGAGGTCGCCCGCCTCTCCGGCCGGCTGGATTCGCTGCGTCCGGCGGACGTGCCGTGGCCCGCGCGCGAGGTCTGGCGGGCTCACAACGCCGAACTCGCGGCAGTGGGCGATGGCGACCGGGCTTGAGCGGCTGGTCCGGGCCTACACCGACCACCTCAGCGTCGAGCGGGGGGCCTCGCCGCACACGCTGGCGGGCTACCGGCGCGATCTGAACCGTTACGTCTCCTACCTGGCCGACCGCGGGATCACCGAGCCCGCAGCGGTCGCCGAAACCGACATCACTGCCTTCGCCGCCGCTCTGCGCGGTGCCGAGGGCGGCACACCGCTGGCGCCGGCCAGTGTCGCCCGCGCCCTGGTGGCGATCCGCGGCCTGCACCGGTTCGGCGCTGCAGAGGGGCTGGGGGAGAACCCGGCCGCGGCCATCAGCCCGCCCAAGCAGGCCAAGCGGCTGCCCAAGGCGCTCGATCAGGCGGAGGTCCAGCGGCTGCTGGACGCCCCCGACACCACCACGGTTACCGGGCTGCGGGACGCGGCGCTATTGGAGTTGCTCTACGGAACCGGCGCCCGGATCTCGGAGGTGCTCGACCTCGATGTCGACGATCTGATGCCGGCGCTGGCCGATCCCGAACTGGGGCTGCGGCTCTTCGGCAAGGGCCGCAAGGAACGGCTGGTGCCGCTGGGCAGCTACGCCCGCGCCGCGGTGGAGGCATGGCTGGTGCGCGGCCGTCCGAGTTGGGCGGCCAATGCGAGTCGGGCGACCCCGGCGCTGTTGCTGAACTCCCGGGGCCGACGGCTGAGCCGGCAGAGCGCCTGGGCGGTGATCCGACGTCACGCCGAGGCGGCCGGGATCACCGCCGAGGTCAGCCCCCACACCCTGCGGCACTCCTACGCCACCCACCTGCTGGATGGTGGCGCCGACGTGCGCGTGGTGCAGGAACTGCTGGGCCACGCGTCGGTCACGACCACCCAGCTCTACACCCTGGTGACCGTCGAGCACCTGCGGGAGGTCTTCCTGAGCAGTCACCCGCGCGCCCGATAGCCGCCCGGCCGCCGACAGGCTTCGGCCCGCCCCGGAGATCCGATTGGGGGCGGGCCGAAGGTATGGGGGTGCGACGCGTCAGTCGAGCAGGTCGGCGTACAGCGGGGTGGTGAGGTAGCGCTCGCCCCAGTCGGGGGTCACGACCACGATGGTCTTGCCGGCGTTGGCCGGGTCGGCGGCCAGATCGGCGGCGGCCCGCAGCGCGGCGCCGGAGGAGATGCCCAGCAGCAGGCCTTCCTCCTTGGCCACCCGGCGGGCCCACTCCAGGGCGTCGTCCGAGGTCACCTTGATGATGCCGTCGATCACGCCGCGATCGAGGATGTTGGGGATGAAGCCGGCGCTGATGCCCTGGATCTTGTGCGGGCCCTTGGGCTCGCCCGACAGCACCGCCGACTCCGCGGACTCGACCGCGTAGATCTGGACGCTCGGCTTGCGCTCCTTGAGCACCTGGCCGACGCCGGTGATGGTGCCGCCGGTGCCGACGCCCGACACCACGATGTCGACCGCGCCTTCGGTGTCGTTCCAGATCTCCTCCGCGGTCGTCTTGCGGTGGATCTCGACGTTGGCCTGGTTGTCGAACTGGCGGGCCAGGATCGCACCCGGGGTGTTCGCGGCGATCTCGTCGGCCTTGGCCCGGGCCCCCGGGATGCCGTCGGCGCCAGGGGTGAGCACCAGTTCGGCACCTAGTGCCCGCAGCACCGCGCGACGCTCCTTGGAGAAGGTGTCGGGCATGGTGATGATCACCTTGTAGCCGCGGGCCGCGCCTACCCAGCTGAGCGCGATGCCGGTGTTGCCGGAGGTCGCCTCGACGATGGTGCCGCCGGGCTGCAGCGAGCCGTCGGCCTCGGCGGCGTCGACGATGGCGACGCCGATCCGGTCCTTCACCGAGTTGGCCGGGTTGTAGTACTCCAGCTTGGCCAGGACGGTGGCCTGGGAGTCGCCGTAGAGGCGGTTGATCTTGACCAGCGGGGTGCGGCCGATCAGTTCGGTTGCGTTTTCGAAGTAGCTCATTGTCGTGTTCCTTATCGTGGTGCTGGTCAGTTGGAAACGGCCGCCAGGGCCCGCTCGAGATCGGCGATCAGGTCGGCCGGATCCTCGATGCCGATCGAGAGCCGGACCATCTCCGGGGCGACGCCCGCCGCGACGAGTTCGTCGTCGGTGAGCTGGGAGTGGGTGGTGGAGGCGCTGTGGACGACCAGCGACTTGGCGTCGCCGATGTTGACCAGATGGCTGAACAGGTTCAGCGCCTCGACGAGACGGCTGCCGGCCTCGCGCCCGGCCTTCAGGCCGAAGGAGAGCAGGCCCCCGTAGCCGCGTCCGCTGAGCACCCGGTCGGCGATCTCCTTGTAGGGGGAGGATTCCAGGCCCGGGTAGTTCACCCACTCGACGGCGTCGTGCTGCTCCAGGTAACGGGCCACCGCCAGGGCATTGGACGAGTGCCGCTCCATCCGCAGGTGCAGGGTCTCGACGCCCTGCAGGATCTGCCAGGCGTTGAACGGCGAGATCGCGGCGCCGGTGTTGCGCAGCAGCACGGTGCGGGCGCGGATGATGTACGCGGCCGGGCCTGCGGCGTCGGTCCACACCACGCCGTGGTAGGCGCCGTCCGGGCCGGTCAGCGACTGGAAGCGGTCGGCGTGCGCCGTCCAGTCGAACTTGCCGGAATCGACGATCACGCCGCCGAGCGAGGTGCCGTGGCCGCCGAGGTACTTGGTGGCGGCATGGACGGCGATGTCGACTCCGTGGTCGAAGACCCGTGACAGCAGCGGGGTGGCCACGGTGTTGTCGACCACGAAGGGCAGCCCCTGCGCGTGGGCGGCAGCCGACCAGGCGTCCAGGTCGATCACGTTGATCGCCGGGTTGCCGATGGTCTCGCCGAAGACCAGCTTGGTGCGGCCGTCCACGTACTGGGCCAGTTCCTCAGGCTTGCTCGGATCGACGAAGCGGGTCTCGATGCCGAACTGCGGCAGGGTGTGGGCGAACAGTGCGTAGGTGCCGCCGTAGAGGGTGGACAGCGCCACGATGTTGTCGCCGGCTCCCGCCAGGGTGAGCACCGCGTAGGTCACGGCGGAGGAGCCGGACGCGGTCGCCAGCGCGCCGATCCCGCCCTCCAGGGCGTTCACCCGGGTCTCCAGGACGTTCTGGGTCGGATTCATGATCCGGGTGTAGATGTTGCCCGGCTTGGCCAGCGCGAACAGGTCGGCGGCGTGCTGGGTGTCGTCGAAGACGTAGGACGTCGTCTGGTAGATCGGGACGGCGCGGGAGTTGGTCGCCGGATCGGCTTCCTCCTGGCCGGCGTGGACGGCGAGAGTGTCGGGGCTGAGGGTCATCGGATCTCCTGTATTGCGGATGGTGCTTGGGCTTGGGCCGGAGCTCACCAGACGCGAAAACCGCACCCAGTTACTTCCGGGCGTCGGATGGAGAGAATGTCGGGCGGAAAGGACTTCAGTTCGCGCGACAGCGGTCCATCGACGGCACGCGACAGCAACACATCAGTGCGGCGTGCGTCGAGAACATGGCCGGAACGGTAGCCGCATTCTCATCGTCCGGTCAACCCGTCCGTCCAGCAAGACGCGGGACTGAGGCAGGGAGGGTCGCCCGCGATGGTCCGGCACAGGCGCAGGTTGCCGCCGAACCCGTGGGGGACGGCGAGGGCCAGCCTTGGGCATCGAAGGCCATTCTTCAGTGCCGGCCCTCGGGTGTTAGGGCTGGCCCTCGGGGAGGGGCGGGCGGGCTGTGCGGGGCGAGAGTCCTTGCGCGATGGGTCGGGAAACGTCACGATCGGCTGATGACGTTGCGTATCGATACCGTTCTGGAAGCATCCGGCCCCGCTGCGGCGATCGTGCTCAGCGATGAACAGGTCGAGGAACTCGGCGGGGGCAAGCGAGCAGCGGTCAAGCTGACCATCGGCGACCGAACGGCCCGGCTGCGGCTGGGCGTGATGGGCGGACGCAACCTGCTGGGGCTCTCCAAGGCCGCCCGGGCCGAGCTGGGCGTCGAGATCGGCGAGGCGGTGCACGCCATCATCGAGCTGGACACCGACGAGCGGACGGTCGAACTGCCCGACGACTTCGCCGCCGCACTCGCTGCCCGGCCGGGTGCCCGCGCGGCCTTCGACGCGCTGCCGCCCAGCCATCGCCGCGAGCACGTCCGGGCGATCGACGAGGCCAAGCGGCCGGAGACTCGCCTGCGTCGCATCGAGGCCGCCGTCGCGAAGCTCGGGGAACCCTGACGGCGAAGTCGTCGGCGGCCGGTACAGCGGGCGTGGCGAAGCCGGCCGGGCGGGGCCAATAGACTGCCGCTCATGACCCGTGAGCACGATCTGGTGCTGGTCGTCGACTACGGCGCCCAGTATGCCCAGCTGATCGCACGGCGCGTCCGGGAGGCGAAGGTCTACTCCGAGATCGTGCCGCACACCGCCAGCGTCGCCGACATCCTGGCGCGCCGGCCGTCCGCCGTGATTCTCTCCGGCGGGCCCAGCTCGGTGTACGAGCCGGGAGCCCCGCAGCTGGACGCCGACCTACTGGCCCACGAGCTGCCGGTGTTCGGCATCTGCTACGGCTTCATGGCGATGGCGCAGGCGCTGGGCGGAACCGTGGCCCAGACCGGGCAGCGGGAGTACGGACGCACCCAGGTCTCGGTGCTGGAGCCGGGAACCCTGCTGCGGGGCCTGCCGCCCGCCCTCACCTCCTGGATGTCGCATGGCGACGAGGTGACCGTCGCCCCCGAGGGGTTCCTGGTGACCGCCCGCTCGCCGCGGGCCACCGTGGCCGCCTTCGAGGCGGTCGAGCGGCGGCTGGCCGGCGTCCAGTGGCACCCCGAGGTGCTGCATTCCGAGCATGGCCAGCGGGTGTTGGAGCACTTCCTCTACGACATCGCGGGCTGCCGTCCCACCTGGACCAGCGCGAACATCGTGGACGAGCAGGTGGCGCGGATCCGCGCCCAGGTGGGCTCCGACCGGGTGATCTGCGCGCTCTCCGGCGGGGTGGATTCCGCGGTCGCGGCAGCCCTCGTCCAGCGGGCGGTGGGCGACCAGCTGACCTGCGTGTTCGTCGACCACGGCCTGCTGCGGGCGGGGGAGCGCGAGCAGGTCGAGCTGGATTTCGTCGGCGCCACCGGTGCCACGTTGAAGACGGTCGACGCCACCGACCAGTTCCTCGGCCACCTGGCCGGGGTCACCGATCCCGAGGCGAAGCGCAAGATCATCGGCCGGGAGTTCATCCGGGTCTTCGAGGCCGCCGAGCGCGAGTTGATCGCGTCCGCTCCGGAAGGCGCACCGGTCCGCTTCCTGGTGCAGGGAACCCTGTACCCGGACGTGGTGGAATCGGGCGGCGGCGAGGGCGCGGCGAACATCAAGAGCCACCACAACGTGGGTGGCCTGCCGGAGGATCTGGAGTTCGAGCTCGTCGAGCCGCTGCGTGAGCTGTTCAAGGACGAGGTACGTGAGGTGGGCCGCCAGCTGGGCCTGCCCGAGAAGATCGTCGGACGCCATCCCTTCCCGGGGCCTGGGCTGGGGATCCGGATCGTGGGTGCGGTGGACGCCGAGCGGCTGCGCATCCTGCGGGCCGCCGACGCGATCGTCCGTGCCGAGACCACCGCTGCCGGGCTGGACGGCGAGATCTGGCAGTTCCCGGTGGTGCTGCTGGCGGACGTCCGTTCGGTGGGGGTGCAGGGCGACGGACGCACCTACGGGCACCCGATCGTGCTGCGTCCGGTGACCAGCGAGGACGCCATGACCGCGGACTGGGGCCGGCTGCCCTACGACGTCCTGGAGCGCATCTCGACCCGCATCACCAATGAGGTGCCCGAGGTGAACCGGGTGGTGCTGGATGTGACCAGCAAGCCACCCGGCACCATCGAGTGGGAGTGAGGGTCAGCGCAGGTCGTCGCCGTTGGGGATGTTCGGATCGGACGGCGGGGTGCTGTTGTTGTTCGAGGTGAACAGCCGCTTGGCCTCGTCGATGCCGGTCGGGCCGCCGGCCTCCAGCGGGAGGATCGCCCACAGCACAAGGTAGGCGACCCACCCGACCTGGGTGAAGATCGCCAGCAGCACGACGATGATGCGGACCAGGCCGGAGTCCATGCCGAGCGAGCGGGCCAGACCGCCGCAGACACCTCCGATGAACTTGTCCGAGCGGGAACGGGTGAGAGGTGTGTTCATTTTCTTTCCTTTCCTGAGGTTCAGTGGGTTCGGATCCGGGACAGGACGAGCATCGCTATCCCGACGACAACCAGTGCGATCGGCGCTGCCCGGCTGACCCAGGCCCAGTCGACCGCCATGCTGGAGGCCCACAGGGCCAGCCCGCCGACCATGACGGCGACCGCGCCCAGACCGAATGCGGCGATATCGAGTTTCATGACGTCACCCCCAGACTGCCGGCGCGTAGCGTGACCGCGATCGTGAGCGTGGGAGCGTCGGCGGCCACCGTGTTCTCCATCGTTCCGGTCAGGCTGGTGCCGGCGTGATCCTCGCCGGTCGGCAGGCTGACCGCGCCCACGCTCACGTCCCAGGTGACCACGGCGTTCACCGTGTCGGGGAGCCGCACGGCGATGTCGCCGGCACCCAGGCCGACCTCGATCGTGGTGTCCTGGGTGAGCGTGAGCTCGGAGAAGTCGAGATCCAGCTCGCCGACCGTGGCGGTGAGCGTGCTGGGCAGTTCGGTGGCGGAGGCGAAGGGCCGGGTCTCGGCCGCGATCCGGAAATCCGGGGAGGTGGATTGGGCGCCCCAGGTGATCAGCGTGGCGATCATCACCAGCACGGTCGCCAGGCCCATCAGCCGCGGCCGGCCGCGCCAGGTCGCGATCAGCAGGGTGATGCCCAGGCTGATGAGGATCACGGCCAGGTAGTCCAGCCCGGCGAGGTAGTAGCCGCCGAGCATGGGGGTGGCGCCGACCACGGTGCAGCCGATCGCCATCAGCGCCAGGGCCAGCCACCACAGCCGGTTCCGGGGACGCCGCCGGACGAGTTCGGCCGGTGCGTCGATGGCGGGCGCGGGGCTCGGCAGGGGCGCTGGTGAGAACGTGGACAGGGCTGCGCCAGAGTTGGCCTGATGCTCGATCAGCCGGATGCGCCAGGCCTCGGCGGCGCGCTCGAACGGCGTGGGGTCGGGGGAGATGGCCGGCCGGCCCGCCTGTCGGCGGCTGGCGGCGTACCAGATGCCCAGGGCGACCAGCACCGGCAGGACGCCGATCCCCGACCAGCCGCCCAGCAGTCCGAAGGCCAGGAAGCCGACCGCGGTGAGGGTGATGACCAGGGCGGGCATCGGCCAATCCCGGGTGAACGGAAGCGCGCGACGAACCGGCGACGGCGTGGTGTCATCAGCGGGCAGAACCAGGTAGCCCACGCCGTACAGCACCAGCCCCAGCCCGGAGGCGAAGGACAGGATGATCAGCGCGATCCGCAGCAGATTCGCATCGACTCCCCATCGGCGCGCCAGGCCCGCGCAGACGCCGGTGAGCACGGCGTTCTCGCGGGTCCGTCGGACGGGGAGGTTCATGACGTCCATCTTTCCCGGCGCTCCGGCGTCCCACCATGGGGGACAACCCTGAACGCCCCCGCGACCACCCCCGCGGTCAGGAGAGGGGATCCTCCGCCAACTCCTTCTCAAGGTACTCGGCGGTCTCGGTGGCGCTCTGCCGGGTGCCGGAATCGTCGACGTAGGAATAGGTGTAGGTCTCGGTACGCCCGGTGGGCCGATAGCCGAGGCGAAGGTAGAGGCGCTTGGCGCCCGGGTTGTCGGAGCCGACTCCGATCGCGATCCGTCCGTGCCCGCGGGCTGCTTCCTCGGCGGCCCGGTTGAGGGCGGCACCGATCCCTCTGCCGCGGCAGGCCGGGATGACCTGCAGGTTCTTCAGTTCCGGGACCGGCACCCATTCGAGTTCACCCGAGCCGACCGGTTCGTCGTCCAGCCAGGCGACCAGGTACAGGCAGCGTCCGGCCTGTTGCCGGTCGAAGGTGGTGCGGGCGTAGTCGCGTCCTTCGGGCTCGCGGGCGGCGATGACGTCGACGTCGGAGGCTTCGCACGGTCGTACGACGGCGTCCTCCACGAACGACTCCTTGCTCGGTTGCAGGGGCTGAGAGTATCCGACGGGGTGCCTGGGCCTCGTCCAGCGAGTCCGTTATCGAACTGAAATACGCAACCCCTTGACGATGAGAGCGCTTTCATCATGTAATGGAAGCGCTCTCAGTGGTTCGCCACCGAGCCAGCGCGGTATCCCACAGACGAAGGAGTCCAGATGCGCTCACCCATCCTGCTGCGAAGTGCGGCTGCTGCCGCGTTCGCGGCGATCCTGTTCGCGGGTTGCTCTCAAGCCCCCGCCCCGGCCCCGACCGACACCGGTGCGGCGCCGACCGATTCCGCTGCTCCCGCTGAAGAGATCACGCTCACCGTCGCGACGTTCAACGAGTTCGGCTACAACGATCTGCTGGCCGAGTACACCAAGCTCAATCCGAACGTGAAGGTGGAGGAAGTCAAGGCGGCGACCTCCGACGAGGCGCGTGCGAACTTCATGACCAAGTTGGCTGCGGGCTCCGGCCTGTCCGACGTCGAGGGCGTCGAGGTCGACTGGCTGCCCGAGATCATGCAGAGCGCCGACAAGCTCGCCGACCTCACCGATCCGGCACTCGACGGCCGCTGGCTGGACTGGAAGGCCGCTCAGGCCACCACCGCCGACGGCAAGCTGGTCGGCTACGGCACCGACATCGGCCCGGAGGGCGTCTGCTACCGCGCCGACCTGTTCGAGAAGGCCGGCCTGCCGACCGATCGCGAAGAGGTGGCGAAGGCACTCGGCTCCACCTGGGACGACTACTTCAACCTCGGCAAGCAGTTCGTCGCCAAGTCGGACGCCGCCTGGTTCGACTCCGCCGATGCCATCTTCCAGGGCATGGTGAACCAGGTTGCGAACCCGTTCTCCTCGACCGAACCCGAAGAGACGCTGATCCCGCTCGACCAGAACACCCAGATCAAGGCGATCTACGACCAGATCGTCAAGGCGGCGGTCGACGACAAGCTTTCCGCCAACCTGCAGCAGTGGCAGCCGGACTGGCAGAACGCCTTCCAGAACAACGGCTTCGCCACGATGCTCTGCCCGGGTTGGATGCTCGGTGTCATCGAGGGCAACGCTGCGGGTGTCGAGGGCTGGGACATCGCCAATGCCTTCCCCGGTGGTGGCGGCAACTGGGGCGGCTCGTTCCTGACCGTCCCGGCACAGGGCGCCCACGTCGAGGAGGCCAAGAAGCTGGCCGCCTGGCTGACCGCTCCCGAGCAGCAGATCAAGGCCTTCAAGCTGAAGGGCACCTTCCCCAGCCAGGTCGAGGCTCTGACCAGCCAGGATCTGCTGAGCGTCACGAATCCCTTCTTCAATGACGCGCCGACCGGTCAGATCCTCGCCGATCGCGCCAAGGCCGTGACCGTGGTTCCGTTCAAGGGCCCGAACTACTTCGGGTACCGGGCCGCCATCTCCAACGCGATCAACCGGGTTGACGTCGACAAGACCCACAACGCCGCTGACTCCTGGGCCACGGCGGTCTCCGACGTCGCCGCCCTCGGCTGACCAGTGACGAGGTCCGGCCGGCTCCACAGGGCCGGCCGGACCCGAAAATCCTGACCTGGGCCGCGCTGAGCGGGTCGGGCGACAGATAATCCTGTTGCCGGTGGTCGGGGCCGGATCGCTCCGGCTCCGACTGCACCGGCCGCAGAGTTGCACAAAAACGCCGAGGAGGTAGCCGTGCCCGCACAACCCGACGTGGCCGCACCCCCGTCGTCGGCCTCGAGGCCGGCTTTCGACTGGCGCTCCTTCCGAAGCCGGCTGGACGTCAAGAGCGCCCCGTACCTCTACATCGCGCCGTTCTTCCTGCTGTTTGCCCTGGTGGGCCTCTTCCCGCTGCTGTACACGGCGTTCGTCTCGGTGCACAAGTGGGGACTGGTCACCGGAAACCAGGGATTCATCGGCCTTGACAACTATCAGGCCGTGCTCGACCAGCCGCGGTTCTGGCAGGGGATGGGCAACACCTTCAGCATCTTCCTGCTCTCCTCGGTGCCGCAGATCATCCTGGCGATCTTCATCGCCGCCGTGCTGGACGCCAACCTGCGCGCCAAGACCTTCTGGCGGATGGGCGTCCTGGTTCCCTATGTGGTGGCACCGGTGGCGGTCGGCCTGATCTTCAACCAGATGTTCGCCGACCAGTCCGGCTTCGTGAACGCGATCTTCGCCAACATCGGGCTGCCGGCGGTCGGCTGGCACGCCGACGCCTTCGCCTCGCACGTCGCGATCGCGACCATGGTGAACTTCCGCTGGACCGGCTACAACGCCCTGATCGTCCTGGCCGCGATGCAGGCCATCCCGCGCGACATCATCGAGGCCGCGGTGGTGGACGGCGCCTCCCGGCTACGGACCTTCTTCTCCATCACGATCCCGATGCTGCGGCCCACCCTGATCTTCGTGATCATCACCTCGACCATCGGCGGCCTGCAGATCTTCGACGAGCCCCGGATGTTCGACCAGATCGGCCTGGGCGGCAACGACCGGCAGTGGATGACCATCACGATGTTCATGTACGAGGTCGGCTGGGGCAACCAGCGCAACTTCGGCCGGGCCGCGGCGGTGGCCTGGATCCTGTTCGTGGTGATCGTCGTGATCGCCCTGCTCAACTACTGGCTGACCAGCCGGATCGCCAGTTCCGGCGCGGCCACTGCGAAGCTGCACGGCGCCTCGCGCCTGCTCGGCACCACCAAGGGAGACCGGCGATGAGCGCCCCGCAGATGCCGGTCGGCATGATCGAACAGGTTGCCGGCAAGGGTGCGGCCCGCGCCGCCCGCCGCCGGCGCGGCATGGATCAGGGGATCCGCCGGCCGGGTTGGCTGACCTACCTGATGCTGGCGGTCATCCTGGTGATCTGTGCCTTCCCGCTCTACTACGCCTTCCTGCTGGCCTCCACCAACGCCACCTACATCGCGCAGAACCCGATTCCCTCGCTGATCCCACAGGGTCAGTTCCTGGAGAACGTCGTCCGCGTCCTCTCCGCCGACATCAAGTTCTGGCAGGCGGTCATCAACTCGGTGATCGTCGCGGTGACCACCTCGATCTCGGTGGTGTTCTTCGCCACCCTGGCCGGCTTCTCCTTCGCCAAGCTGCGGTTCCGCGGCCGCAACGGGCTGCTCGCCTTCGTGATCGGGACGATGGCCGTCCCCACCCAGCTGGGCATCATCCCGCTGTTCATCGTGATGGCGCAGCTGGGCTGGGTCGGGAATCTGCTGTCGGTGATCGTGCCCGCCATGGTCACCGCCTTCGGGGTGTTCTGGATGACCCAGTACCTCTCCGAGGCGCTGCCGTACGAGCTGATCGAGGCAGCGCGGGTGGACGGCTGCTCGATGATCCGCACCTTCTGGCACGTGGCGCTGCCCGCGGCGCGTCCCGCCGCGGCCATGCTGGCGCTGTTCACCTTCGTCGCCTCCTGGACCAACTTCTTCTGGCCGTTCGTGGTACTCGGCTCCAGCAATCCGACGCTGCCGGTCGCGCTGCAGCTGCTGCAGGGCACCTACTTCAAGGACATGGCTCTGATCATGGCGGGCGTGGTGCTGGCCACCATCCCGCTACTGGTGTTGTTCGTCGTCGCCGGTCGCCATCTGGTCTCCGGCATCATGGCTGGCGCAGTGAAGGGATGACCACGATGCAGTTCCCACCCGGGTTCCTGTGGGGGACCGCCACCTCGGCTTTCCAGGTCGAGGGTGCCCATGACATCGACGGCCGGCAGCCGTCGATCTGGGACGAGTTCTGCGATGTGCCGGGTGCGATCGAGGGTGGTGAGGACGGTCGGCAGGGCGTCGACCACTATCACCGTTACCGCGAGGACGTCGCCCTGATGGCCGGGCTGGGCCTGAACAGCTACCGGTTCAGCGTCAGCTGGCCGCGGGTGATGCACGGGGACCGGGTCAACCCGGCCGGGATGGACTTCTACTCCCGGTTGGTCGACGAACTGCTGGGTGCCGGGATCGAGCCGTGGCTGACCCTGTATCACTGGGACCTGCCTGCCTCCCTGCCCGGCGGCTGGACGAATCGCGACACCGCCTACCGATTCGCCGACTACACCGCGGCGCTCCACGACCGGCTGGGCGACCGGGTGCCGACCTGGACGACGCTGAACGAGCCGTGGTGCTCCTCCTTCCTCAGCTACGCCGGTGGCGAGCACGCTCCCGGCCACACCGATCCGGTCGAGGCGGTGCGGGCCATGCACCATTTGCTGCTCGGTCACGGCCTGGCCTTGCAGGCCCTGCGGGCGGGCGGTGCCGAGCGAGCGGGCATCACCCTCAACTTCAGCCCGGTCCTGCCGGCCAGCGACGACCCCGCGGATGTCGATGTCACGCGCCGGGTCGACGGCACCTCCAATCGGGTCTTCGTCCACCCGATCTTCACCGGCGAGTATCCGCCTGACGTCCGCGCCGATCTGGACCGGTGGTGGGACGCCGATCTGGTAGCCGAGGGCGATCTGGCAACCATCTCTGCGCCGATCGACGTGCTCGGCCTCAACTACTACGCGACCGCCATGGTGCGCGCCGGCGAGCCGGTGGAGCCATGGCAGGTGCGGGGTCGCGACCGCTGGACCCCGCACATCGCGGCGCCGGACGCCGAATACGTGTCGCGCGACCTGCCACGCACCGCGATGGACTGGGAGGTGGAGGGGGACGGGCTGCGACGCCTGCTGCTGTGGCTGCACCGGGAGTACGCCGGGCCGGCCGGGGTTCCGCTGGTCGTCACCGAGAACGGCGCCGCCTACCCCGATGCTGAGGTCGGCCCGGACGGCGTGGTGCGCGATCTGGACCGGATCGGGTATCTGCGGGAGCACCTCGCCGCCGTCCACGCCGCGATCGCGGAGGGCGCGGACGTCCGTGGCTACCTGGAATGGTCGCTGCTGGACAACTTCGAGTGGGCGTGGGGATACGACAAGAAGTTCGGAATCGTCGCGGTGGACGCTGCGCTGAATCGGATACCGAAGGCCAGCGCCGCCTGGTACGGTGCGGTCGCACGGCGAGGCGGCGTGGAGCACTGACGGAGGTCGCTGCGATGACGCACCAGGTTTCCAACGGTGAGTGGAATCTTCCCACCCTCGACGATGTGGCGCGGGCATCCGGGGTCTCCCGGGCCACGGTCTCACGCGTCGTCAACGGGGGCCGGCTGGTGTCGCAACAGACCTGCGATGCGGTCAATGCCGCGATCGCCGAACTCGGCTATCGCCCGAACCGGGCCGCCCGTGCCCTGGTCACCCGGCGAGCCGGAGCGGTGGCGGTCGTGGTGCCGGAAACCGATGACCGGGTGTTCACCGATCCGTTCTTCCCGCAGGCCTACCACGGGGCGCTGGCCGCCTTCGCCGGCGTGGACGTCCAGGTGCTGCTGGCGATGGCGCCGCCGGGCGAGGGGGCCGCTCGGATGGCCCGCTACCTCGCCAGCGGCCACGTCGACGGCGCCGTCGTGATCTCGCACCACGGCCCGGAACTGGCCCGCCGGCTGCTCAACAGCGCTCACCCGGTGGTCTTCGTCGGGGATCCCGAGGTGCCTGGCATTCCGTACGTCGAACTCGATCAGAGGACGGCAGCGATCACCGCCACCCGCCACCTCATCGAGCGGGGCGCCACCCGGATCGGAACCGTCACCGGACCGATGGACATGAATGCCGGCACCGCCCGGTTGCGCGGCTTCGAAGTGGCGATGGACGAGGCGGGGCTGGCGCCGGCCGGTGTGGCGGAGGGTGACTTCAGCGTCCACGGCGGCGAACTGGCCACCCGGCGGCTGCTCGACCAGAACCCGGAACTGGACGGGTTGTTCGTCGCCTCCGACCTGATGGCGCTGGGTACGCTGCGGGCGCTGCGGCGCGCGGGCCGGCGCGTCCCGGAGGACATCAGGGTGGTCGGGTTCGACGATTCCAGCGCCGCACTGCAGGCCAGCCCGCAGTTGACCACGATGACCAACCCGCCCACCGAGCTGGCCCGGATCGCCGGCGAGATGCTGCTGGGCATGCTCTCCGGCGTCGCGCCCACCTTCCCGGTGATCCTCTCCAGCGAACTGATCGTCCGTAACTCGGCCTGAACCGCCGTCGTGCAGCACACTGGTGGGGTGACCGATGTCGTCCCTCGCTCCAGCCGGCCGCTGCACGCGGCCTGGCTCGGCGGAGTGTGCGCGGGGCTCGCCGATCATCTGCGCTGGTCGCCGTTGGTGCTGCGGGTGCTCTTCGTCGCGCTGGCTGCGACCCGGCTGGTCGGGGTGGTGCTCTACCTGGTGCTGTGGCTGGTGATGCCGCGCGCGGCCGAGCGTCCCACGGCGCCGGGGATCGAGGCAGCCACCCGCACCGGGATGCGCTCGGCCGCCACCGAACTGCGTCCGGTCGATTACGGAGTGGCCGGTGCGCTGGGCTTGCTGGGCGTCGGGTTGCTGTGGATCGTCCAGACCAGCCCGTGGGCGCTGGATCCGCTGCTGTTGGCCGCCGGGCTGCTGGCCACGGGCGGGCTGGCCCTGATCTGGTGGCAGGCCGACCAGTCATCGACCCGCGAGGTGCGCCGGGCCGGGCTGCGCTGGTGGCTGGCGCCACTGGTCGCCCATCGCTCGACGATCGCCGCGATCGCCGTGGGGCTGACCGCCCTCGCGGCCGCGATCGGGCTGGTGGTGGTGCAGCAGACCCGGCTGGGCGAGGTCGGACGACTGCTGCTGGTGCTCGGGCTGGCGGTGGCCGGGATCGTCCTGGCCGGGTTGCCGTGGGTGCTGCGGGGACGCCAGGCGCTGGCCCAGGCGCGCGACGACAAGCTGTTGTCGGATGCGAGAGCAGACATGGCCGCCCACCTGCACGACTCGGTGCTGCAGACCCTGGCGCTGATCCAGCGCCAGGCGAAGGATCCGCGGGCGGTCGTCCGGCTGGCCCGGCGCCAGGAGCGGGATCTGCGGCAGTGGCTGTACGGCGAGACCACCGACGAATCCAGCCTGAGCCGCGCCCTGACCGTGGTGGCTGAGGACGTGGAGGCCGATCACGGCATCGACATCGATCTGGTGACGGTGGGGGACTGCGAGTTGAGCAGCGAGGTCACCGCGCTGGTCCGCGCGGCCCGCGAGGCGATGGTGAACGCCGCCCGCCACGCGGGGGTCGAGCGGGTGGATGTCTACGCCGAGGTCGATCCCGACCAGGTGAGCGTCTACATCCGCGATCGCGGTGCCGGGTTCGACCCGGCCGCCATCGACGCCGACCGGATGGGTGTGCGCGGCTCGATCATCGAGCGGGTGGATCGAGCCGGTGGACAGGCGATAATACGATCCAGCCCTGGCGAAGGAACCGAAGTGAGACTGGAGTTGCCCAGATGACCGACCAGCCTGAAGAGACCACCCAGCCGACCCCGCATCCCACGGCCGCCCGGCGGGTGGTGGTGGTCGATGACCACGCGATGTTCCGCAGCGGCGTCCGGCACGACATCGGCGCGCGGGTGCAGATAGTCGGCGAGGGGGAGGACGTGCCCACCGCGGTCGCGGCCATCCTGGCGGCGCTGCCGGATGTGGTGCTGCTGGACGTCCATCTGCCTGGCGGCGGCGGGGCGGAGGTTCTCAAGCAGGTGCTCGCGGTGGAGCCCGAGATCCGGTTCCTCGCGCTGAGCGTCTCGGACGCCGCCGAGGACGTCATCGGCGTGATCCGGGCGGGCGCCCGCGGCTACGTCACCAAGTCGATCTCGGCCGACGAACTGGTCGAGGCCATCGGACGGGTGGCCGAAGGGGACGCGGTGTTCTCGCCTCGGCTGGCCGGGTTCGTGCTGGACGCATTCTCCGGCAGTATCGACGTGGCCAGCATCGACGAGGATCTCGACCGGCTCTCGCAGCGGGAACGCGAGGTGCTGCGGTTGATCGCCCGCGGCTACGCCTACAAGGAGATCGCCCGGGAGCTGTTCATCTCGATCAAGACCGTCGAGACCCACGTCTCCAGCGTGCTGCGCAAGCTGCAGCTGTCGAACCGTCACCAGCTCACCCGCTGGGCAACCGACCGCAAGCTGGTGTGACCCTGGGACAGGGTACGGTTCCCCGTCCCGGGCAAGGGCAGCGGGCCCGGCCGGGGGAAAGGAAGCCGAGCCCGCTGGTCCTGGGAAGTCAGTCTGGGAGGGTCAGGCCTTCTTCTTCGTGATCACCGTGTAGAGCCAGAGCACCAGCACCGAGCCGCCGATCGCCAGCAGCCAGGACCACAGCGAGAAGAACCCGGTGACGCCGTGGTCGAAGAGCGCCGAACCGATCCAGCCGCCGACAACGCCGCCCACGACACCGACGAGCAGGGTGGAGACCCACCCGCCGTCCTGCTTCAAAATCGACTTGGCGATCGCTCCGGCGATCAGGCCCATGATGATCCATGCGATGAAACCCATGCTTCAATCGTAGGCAGTGGGTCGTCAATGACAACGAGGAATACCCTGAGAGATCCCTGAACGCCACAGCGGCAGGGTCACCACTCGGTGAGGGTCCAGACCTCGGGCCGCGCCCGGGAACCGTCCACCTCGGCGAAGCTTGCGGCCGACATCTTGAGTTCGGCGAGCGCCTCGTCCTCACGGCCGGCGGCGTGCAGCAGATCCGCCAGGTGGGAGTGCAGCGCGGCCAGCCGGTGCCGGTCTCCCTGGCGTTCGGCCAGAGCCAGCGCCCGCTGGGCGGCATCGAGCGCGGCGGGGGCGTCCGAGGCTCGTTGGTGACTGCGGGAGAGGTTGTTGAGCGCTGCGATCTGCAGGTCGAGATCGCCCAGCCGCCGCGCCTGTTCGGCTGCCTCGACGAGATGGTGACGGGCCCGCTCGTGGTCGCCGGCCGCCTCGGCGAGCAGGCCCAGCACATTGCCGACGCGGGCGAGGGCGGCCCGACCCGGGTCGAGGTGGGCCGCCTGCTCGGCGGCGCGAGCGGCGGCCAGGGCTTCGGCTTCGTGTCCCTGCCGGTGGTGCACCAGCGCGAGATCGGCCAGCACGCCGGCCAGGCGGCCGGGATCGTGGTCGGCGAGCAGGTCGCGGGCGGCAGCCAGGTGGGCTTCGGCCAGCGGCCAGTCGCCCAGCCGGTCGTGGATCCCGGCGGTGGTGTGCTCGATGGCTGCCAGCCGCGGCGGGTCGGTCTCGGCCAGCGCCGCCGCCTGGTCGAGCGCGACCAGCGCCTCGTCGTAGCGCCCCAGCCGCACCAGGGTCTGGCCGATCGCCTCGTGCAGGTCAAGCGGCCGATGCCCCAGGCCGAGCGCGGCCCGCAACTGGGCCAGGGCCTCGGCGTGGGCGAACAGCCGGGTGGACTCCGCTGCCGCGGCGGCGAACCACTGCCCGGCCTCGGCATCCCGTCCGGCCTGCGCCAGGTGGCCGGCCACGGCTCCGGCGGGAGTGGCCAGCGGATCGACCGCGTGCCGGCGCATCAGCGCCTCGACCACCCTGCCGTGCAGCAGACGGACGCGGGCAAGGCTGGTGCGGGCCAAGGCGGCGTCCCGGACCAGGTCGTGCGGCAGGTCGTAGCCGGCGGGGTCGTTCCGCTCCACCAGCAGACCGCGGGCTATGGCGTCCTCGATGGCGTCCACCGTCTCGGCCTCGTCGCGGCCACAGGCGAAGCGCAGCAGGTCCGGATCGGCCACGACGCCGATCACCGCCGCCGCGGCCACCAGCTGCCGGGTGGTGGCGGGTGCGGCGTCCAGCCGGGCCGCGACCAGGTCGCGGACGCCGGCCGGCCCGGCCAGATCGGCCTCCGGCGAGCCGGCGGCGACATACTCGCGCACCAGCAGTGGGACGCCGCGGGTGCGGCGCAGCACCTCGGCCGGGTCGAGATCCAGGCCCTCGACCAGGGTGGCGATGGCCGTCAGCCCCAGTGGCGGGACGGTTGCCACCGGGCCGGCCTGCCGGATCGCCTCGGGCAGCGGTGCGCCCCCGGCGCCCGCGGGCCAGGCGGCCAGCAGCAGCATCCCGGCCGGCGGGCGGCGTGCCAGGTAGCACAGCAGCGAGGCCGAGGGCGCGTCGAGCAGGTGGGCGTCGTCCACCACCAGCAGCAGGGGACGGACCGGATCGGCCAGCACCCCGATCGCCAGCAGCACCGCCTCGTGCAGCCGGCGCAGGTCGCCCGGGGTCTGGATGCCGGCGCCCTCCGTCCGGCCGGTCAGTACCGCGAGGGCTTCACCGGCGGCGCCCAGCTCCTCGGCCAGCCGGGGTCGCACCGCGAGGATCGTCCGGACCAACTCGTTCGCTCCCGCGAAGGCGAGGGGCTGCTCGGCAGCGCGCCCGGCCAGGTGCAGGACGGTCGCCGCGGACTCCCGGCAGCGCTGCGCGAACTCCAGCACCAGGGCGGTCTTGCCGATCCCCGGCTCCCCGGTGACCCCGAGGCAGCCGCCCGCTCCGGCCGCGGCCTGCCAGGCGACGGCCACCTGATCGAGCTCCGGTTCTCGTCCGACCAGGGCGGGCAGGGCAGGGGAGCGGGTTGCGGCCGGCGTTGGCTCGGGAGGCGGCTGGACGCGGGCGGCCGGTGGTTCCAGCTCGCCGGCGCGGATCAGGTCGTGGAGGGCGAGGGTCTGCGGCAGTGGTGGGACGCCGAGCTCGCGGTCGAGCAGCCGCACCAGCGCGCGATAGGCCCGCAGCGCACCCGGGCGATCGCCGCTCCACGCGGTGACCCGGATCAGATCGGCGTGCGCGGGTTCGGAGAGCGGATCGATCTCGGTGCGGCGGCGGGCATGGCCCATCGCCGCTGCGAAACCGCCTTCGGCGACCTCGGCCGCCACCAGCCGGCCGAGGGTCTGCGAGAGCTGATCGCGCAGCGCGTCGGCGGTGGCCAGCTGCCAGTCCTCGAAGGCCGGGCTGTCCCGTACCGAGAAGCCGGCCAGGAAGCCGTCGCCGGCCAGCTCCGCCGCGTGTGCCCAGTCCTTCGGGTCGTCGCTGCCGGCGAGCTGCCGGAACCGCAGCACGTCGCACTCCACCAGGGCCGGGTCGAGCGCGATGCCGTCCCGGGCGATCAGCAGCGCCGGCCCGGCGGCACCCGCCACCGACAGGGTGCGGCGCAGGGTGGCGCGGGCGCGGCCGCGCTCCAGCCCTGGCCACAGCCACGCCGCCAGCGCCTCCCGGCTGTGTTCGCGTCCGGTGACGGCGAGCAGCGCGAGCAGGGCGGTCGCCTTGCGGGTGTCGAAGCCGACCGGCCGGCCCGACCTGATCACCCGCGGCGGACCGAACAGGGTGAGCTGCAGCCGGTCCATCCGTCCTCCTCGTGGGCGTACAAGAACGTAGGTCGCACGCCCACCACCCGACCGTAACGTAGTTGCGTGAGATCAGGCGTTCCGAATCCGGAGTGCAGCAATTCTTCGTAACGCTTCCGGAATGGGTGGAGGTGAAGGCTGATGCCAGACGCCGGTAGCAGGTGGCGCGGCGTCACCGGAGAAGGAGGAGATGTGACCGGAACGGTGGGCCTGGGTTCCGAGTTCGTCCTCGACTCCGACGAGACCCGGGACGAGCCCACGCCCGCCGCAGCCGTCGCGGGACGGACGCCGGCCACTGTCGCCGGTTCGACGCCCGGCCGCGGTCGCCGCTACCGCGGGCGCGGGGCCGAACCCGAGCCGGAGGCGGCCGGCGCGACCGTCATCGACGTCCGGATCGATCCCGGCGACCCGCTGCTGGTCTTCCTGCAGACCGCGCCCGGCCCGCTGGAGGTCGGTGCGCTGCCGGCCTATTCCCCGGCGGTGCGCCGGATGAAGGAGCAGGGCGTCGCGATCGTGGTGCCGCTGGTGACCTCGGGCGAAGTCGTCGGCCTGCTCGCCCTCGGCGCGCGGCGCAGCGAACGGGGCTACTCCCGCGACGACCGCCGGCTGCTCGACAACCTGGCCCGCTACGCCGCCCCCGCGCTGCGGCTGGGCCAGCTGATGCGCCAGCAGGCCAAACAGGCCCGGGAACGGGAGCGCATCGAGCAGGAACTCCAGGTCGCCCAGCTGATCCAGCAGCAGTTCCTGCCCAGCCAGCTGCCTGAGCTCGGCGGGTGGCATGTCGCGGCCTGCTACCGTCCGGCCCGGACCGTCGGCGGCGACTTCTACGATCTGATCGAACTCGCCGACGGACGGGTGATGGTGGTGGCCGGCGACGTCACAGACAAGGGCGTCCCGGCGGCGCTGGTGATGGCCAGCACCCACGCCCTGTTGCGGTCCACCGCGCTGTCGGTGACCGCGCCCGGCGAGGTGCTGCGACTGGTCAACGACCTGCTGGTCCCGCAGATCCCGCTGCACATGTTCGTCACCTGCCTGGTGCTGGTGATCGATCCGGCCACCGGACGCACCCAGTTCGCCAATGCCGGCCACAACCTGCCCTACCTGCGAGGACGGGCCGGCGTCACCCAACTGGCGGCCCGCGGGATGCCGTTGGGGCTGATGCCGGGCAGCCGCTATGACGAGCACGAGACCGTGATCGAGCCCGGCGACCTGGTGCTGCTGTACTCCGACGGCATCACCGAGCAGCACGACGCGAGCGGCGAGATGTTCGGGTTCGGGCGTACCGAGGCGCTGGTGGCGGCCTCGGCGAACGGCGACGACCTGGTCGATCGCTGCATGGCCGGCCTGGCGGAGTTCGCCGGCGAGGTCGAGCAGGAGGACGACATCACCCTGGTGGCGCTGCACCGCGGGATGGGCGAGGCCCGGCACGACACGTTCACCGTGGCCAGCGTGGCAGGGAACGAGCGCGAGGTGATGGACCGGGTCGCCGTCCTGGTCGCCCCGGATCTCCCCGCCGATCGGCTGGAGGCCCTGAAGACCGCGGTCTCGGAGACCGCGATGAATGCCATCGAGCACGGCAACCGGGGCCGTTCCGACCTGCCGGTCGAGGTGGCGGTGCGCCGCACCGCGGAGGCGATCACCGTGGAGGTGAGCGACTTCGGACGCGGCCTGCAGCGCGAAGCCGACGTGCCCGACCTGGATCTCAAGCTGGCCGGGCTGCAGACGGCGCGGGGCTGGGGGCTGTTCCTGGTGGAGCGGCTGGTCGACCGGGTCGAGGACGCGATCGACGGCGACCGGCACATCGTCCGGCTGACCATGCACACCGCGCCCGCTGCGGACGACCAGCCGGACGAGCCAGGCCCGCCGACGGAAGGGAAACGACCATGAGCCTGTCCTACGAACTCGACCAGCGCGGCCCGACCGCCATCCTGCGGCTGCGCGGGCAGATCGACCGGGACGCCGTGGGAGTGCTGGACGACGCCTATGCGGCCGCCGCCCGGACCGCGGCGACGGTCGTCGAGTTGGACTTCAACGCGGTGGAGTACATCAACTCCACCGGCATCGCCCTCATCGTGGGGTTGCTCGGCAAGGCTCGCTCGCACGGCCGGGCGGTCCGGGCCAGGGGCCTCACCGATCACTACCAGCACATTTTCGAGATCACCCGGCTGAGCGACTTCATCGAAATCGTCCAGCCCGTGTAGCCCACCAAGGGGGGAAGACCATGACAGCGACCATGACCGTCACCCGGCTCGCGCCCGGCGTCCTCGCCATCGCGATCGCGGGCGACCTGACCGCCGCCAGCGAACAGGAACTGATGGCTGCCCATGAACACGCTACCGACGACGGCGCCCAGCTGGTCGTGCTGGATTTCACCGGTCTGGAGTACATGAACTCCGGCGGAATCGGCATGCTGGTCACCCTGCTGGTGCGCTCCCAACGCCGCCAGCAACGGCTGGTGGCCGTCGGGCTCTCCGACCACTATCGCCAGATCTTCGAGCTCACCCGGCTCGACGAGGCGATCGGACTCCATACCGATACGGCAGCGGCGCTCGCGTCGCTGCCGTGAGCACCCTCAGGAGGCATGATGACTACCGACGGGCAGGCGGCGAAGGGCCCGCGCGACGCCGCCAACTGGGCGGCCAACCGGGAACGTCTCGAGGTGAACTCCGACGCGCGCGAGTACGGCTACAACGTCGACGGGATGCGGGTGGCCGGCCCTCAGCAGGGCTTCGGCAGGCTGTGGCAGCGCACCTTCTGGGTCGATCTCGGTCCGGCCGTCACACCGCAGGCGCTGATCGCCGATTGGCGAGCCCACTTCGGCGACTTCTGGCCCCGGATGGGACGCTTCCACGGCGCCGTGTCGGGGATAGCGCCCGGAGACGTCGCGGCCCTCGAGGTCGGCCTGCCGACCGGCACCGGGCCGGCCCTGGCGACCGGGGTGCTGGTGCTGTACGCCGACGACACCTCGTTCAGCTTCATGACCCCGGAGGGTCACATGTTCGCCGCGATGATCACCTTCTCGGGAGAGTCCGTCACCACCGGCACCCGTGCCCAGATCCGCATGCTGATCCGCACCTCGGACCCGTTGTTCGAACTGGGCTGGCCCTTCATCAAGCGCGGCGAGGCGGACTTCTGGAAGGGCACCCTGGCCAATCTGGCCGCCAGCCACGGTGTCGCCGGCGCGACGGTGGAAGAGGAGACCGAGTGCCTCGACCCCGCCCGGCTGTGGAAGAACTGGCGCAACATCCGCCACAACTCCGGCATCCGCTCGGCCTGGCACATCGTCACCTCGCGATGAACCCGCTGGCCGTGGAGCACACCTTGCAGCCCTCCGCGGCCGGTCTCTGGACGGCCGGAGGCGACCGATGAACCGGCGAGAAGGGCTGCGTCGCGGGCTGATCTGGGCGACGGTGGTGGGCTTCGTCGCGGTAGGCGTGTTCTCCCTGAGCCGGGGCAATTCCGACTGGGTGAGCTTCGCCGGCTTCCCGGTGGTGGGGGCGATCATCCTCACCTCCCGGCCGGGTCACGGGGTGGGTCGCTTCCTGGTGGTCGTAGGCCTCTACTGGACGCTGACCGGCTGGGTGAACCCCGACCTGGCGGCGCTTCCGGCCCACCTGGAGGCGGTCAGCCTGACGCTGCCCTGGCCGGGCTGGATGGCGCTGCCACTGATCGGCCTGCTGTTTCCCACCGGGCGGATCGAGACCCGGCTGGGCCGGATCCTGGTCCGGTCGCTGGTGCCCTTCGCGGCGCTGTGCACGGTGATCGCTTTGGTCGATCCCCGGCCACTGCCATCGGGTCGGCCCAACCCGTTCGGTCTGTCGGTCGCGCAGACCGCCGGAGAACTGCTGCTGGGCCCGGTCTTCTTCGTGCCCTTCCTGGTGGTGATCCTGGGCGTACTGGTCGACCTGCTGGTGCGGCTGAAGGCCAGTTCCGGTCCCCGCCGGCTGCAGTACCGGTGGCTCTTCTTCGGCCTGGCCACCGCGATCGCGACGGTCGCCATCGCCGGTGCGGTCAACGCCTATCTGCCCGGGACGATGCTCGCCTGGGCAGTCACCGCGCTGAGCGCGGTCGGGATCAACCTGATTCCGGTGTCGATCGCGATCGCGATCACCCGGCATGGGCTCTACGAGATCGGGCGGGTGATCTCCCGCACGGTCTCCTACGCGGTGGTGACGGCAGCGGCGATCGGCAGCTACGCGGTGGTGGTGACCGCGATCTCGCAACTCTTCGGCGGACAGTCGTCGTTCGCGGTGGCGGCCGCCACGCTGGCCGCGGCGGCCGTGCTGCTGCCGGCGCTGCGCCTCGCGCAGCGCGTGGTGGATCGCCGCTTCGACCGGGAGCGCTACGACGCCGCGCAGGTGGTGGACGCCTTCGGGACGAAGCTACGCGCGACAGTGGAACCTGATCGCACCTCGGATGACCTGGTGGAGGCCGTCGAACAGACCTTGCAGCCCACCAGCGTCGGACTCTGGCTGGGAGAGCGACCATGAGGTGGCTGGCACATCTGTTCGCGGCGCTCAATGTCGGCTGCGTGGTGCTCTACCTCACGGTGCACCGGCCCACTGCCGGCGCCGGTTGGGCCGATTGGCAGTTCGTGTTCATGCTGATGGTCACCTCGGGGGTCGGTTGGCTGCTGGCTTCCAAGCTGCCGCGCAATCCGCTGGGCTGGATCCTGCTGGGTTGCGCCGGGGCGTTCGTCATCGGGGTTCCGATGAGCGTCGCGGCCGGCGCCCTGATCGGGACCGTGCCCCAGGTGGCGGCCTGGCTGCTGTGGTACGGCGGTGACCGGGAGGACTCCTGGGCTTGGCTGCCGCCCCTGACGCTGCTGTTCATTCACTTGCCGCTGCGCTTCCCGGACGGCCGGCTGCCCTCGGCTCGCTGGCGCTGGTTCCACTGGACTGTGATCGCGCTCACCGGGCTGGCCACCGCGGTGTTCTCGACGATCTCGGTCGAGGTGTACCCCGGTTTGCCCAACCCGGTGCACTGGCCCTGGCTGGCGGCCAACCCCTGGGTCGTGCTGGTGTTCGGGCTACCGCTGGTGGTTGCCGGCATGGCCGCCATGGGGTCGCTGGTGCAGCGGTATCGCGGTGCGGGTGGCCTGCAACGCACCCAGATCCGCTGGGTCGCCTGGGCCGGTTGCCTGGTGCTGACGCTCTACGTGGTGACACTCGCTGCGCCGGAATCGCTTGAGATGCAGGCCTGGACATCGGCGGCGTACGGCCTGATACCGGCGTCGATCGGCATCGCCGTGCTGCGGTTCCGGCTCTACGAGATCGACCGGGTGATCTCCCGGACTGTCTCCTACGCCCTGGTGACGGGCGTCGTGATCGGTGTGTACGCGCTCACGGTGACCGCCATCTCGCAGCTCCTTCCGGGCCAGTCGTCGCTGGCTGTCGCGGCGGCCACGCTCGCTGCCGCCATGCTGTTCCTGCCGGTGCTGCGCCGCATCCAGCGGGTCGTGGACCGGCGGTTCGACCGGGAGCACTTCGACGCCGAGCGGACGGTGGACGCCTTCGGCGAGCAGTTGCGCACCGGGCTCGATCCGACGCAGGCCTCGCAGGAACTGGTGGCGGCTGTGCAACGGACGCTTCAGCCGTCCAGAATTGGGATGTGGGTGCGCGAGTGACGGACGTGGACGCGGTCGTCGTCGGCTCGGGACCGAATGGGCTGGTGGCCGCGGTGACGCTGGCGCAGGCCGGCTGGAAGGTGGTCGTCTTCGAGGCCGCCGATCGTCCCGGCGGCGGTACCCGCACCGAGGAACTCACCCTTCCCGGCTTCCGGCACGACGTGTGCTCGGCGGTACACCCGATGGCGCTGGCGTCGCCCGCCTTCCGCGAACTGGGCCTGGAGCGGGAGGGGCTGGCACTGGCCCAGCCGCCGATCCCGCTCGCGCACCCGCTGGCGCCCGGATACTCGGCCTACCTGCGCCGGGATGTCACAGCGACCGCTGCCGGCCTGGGACGGGACCGTCGCTACTGGGAGACCGTGGTGGGTGGGCTGTCATCGCGCTGGGAGTCGATGGTCTCGGGTGTGCTGGACCCGACCGCGCTGCCACCGAACGCACCGCTGGCCACCCTCGGTTTCGGCGCGGCCGGCGTCTGGCCCACCACGCTGGTCACCCGGGCGCTGCGCGACCAGCCGGCCAAGGCGCTGCTGGCCGGGCTCGCCGCGCACACCTTCCTCGATCTCGGCGAACCGATGACCACCGGGATGGGACTGCTGCTCGGGGTGCTGGGGCACGCCGTCGGCTGGCCGGTGGCGGTGGGCGGTTCGCAGTCGATCGCCGATGCCCTGGTGCGTCGGCTCACCGCCCTGGGCGGCGAGGTGATCACCGGTCATCGGGTGACCTCCGTCGACGACCTGCCCACCGCGCGGGCCGTCGTCCTGGATCTCACCCCACGCCAGGTGCTCGCCGTCGCCGGGCACCGGCTGCCCGCGAAGTACACCGGCCGGCTGGCGCGCTGGAAGTACGGCCCCGGGGTGTTCAAGGTCGACTGGGCGCTGGACGGCCCGGTGCCGTGGACGGACGTCGAACTCGCCGGCGCGGGCACCGTCCATCTCGCGGGGCCGGCCGTGAAGGTGATCGAGGCCGAACGGACGGTCGCCCGGGGCGGCATCCCCGAGGAGCCGTTCGTGCTGTTCTCCCAGCCCTGCGTGGCCGATCCCTCCCGGGCTCCGGCCGGCAAGCACACCGCCTGGGCCTACTGCCACGTCCCGAACGGCAGCGATGCCGACATGACCGCCGCCATCGAGGCCCAGGTGGAGAAGTTCGCCCCCGGGTTCCGGGACCGGGTGCTGGCCCGGCACGTGATGGGAACCGCCGCGATGGAGGCGCACAACCCCAACAACGTCGGCGGCTCGGTGGACGGTGGCTCGTCCACCTGGCGGCAGCTGGCCGCCCGCCCCACTCTCAGCCGGACACCCTGGGCCACCCCGGACCCGACGCTCTTCCTGTGTTCGTCCTCGACCCTGCCCGGTGGCGGCGTCCACGGCATGGGCGGACGCCAGGCGGCCCGGACGGTGCTCGCCCGGCTCGCCTGAAGCGTCCGACCACGCGACCGTCGGTGGGCTGTCGTAGTCTTGGACGGCCATGACTGAAGCCCTGTTACCCGACCTCTACACCGACGCCCCGGCGGAGCCGGCGCGGCGCCGGCGGATCACCGAGGAGGAGCTGCTCGCCGACCTCAACCCGCCGCAGCGCGAGGCCGTGGTGCACGTGGGCGGGCCGGTGCTGGTGGTGGCCGGGGCGGGTTCGGGCAAGACCCGGGTACTGACCCGGCGGATCGCGCATCTGGTGAGCCAGCGGGACGTCCATCCCGGCTCCATCCTGGCGATCACCTTCACCAACAAGGCGGCCGCCGAGATGCGGCATCGGGTGGTGGAACTGGTCGGCAACCGGGCCAAGCTGATGTGGGTCTCCACCTTCCATTCCGCCTGCGTGCGGATCCTGCGCTCCGACATCAACCGGTTCGGCTGGTCGCGCACCTTCTCCATCTACGACGACACCGACTCCAAGCGGCTGATGCAGCTGGTGCTGCGGGACGCCGACCTCGACCCCAAGCGGTACCCGGTCCGGGCGGTGCTGAACTGGGTGTCGAACTGCAAGAACGAGCTGGTCGACCACGAGACCGCGCGCAGCCGGGCGGCAGCCGGCAACGAAGAGGTCTACGCCGATGCCTACGCCGAGTACCAGCGCCGGTTGCAGGCGGCGAACGCGCTGGATTTCGACGACATCATCATGACCGCCGTGCACCTGCTGCAGTCGTTCCCCGACCTGCGGGAACAGTACCGGCGTCGGTTCCGGCACGTGCTGGTGGACGAGTACCAGGACACCAACCACGCCCAGTACGCGTTGGTACGGGAGCTGTGCGGCGTCCATCCCGTTCCGGAGGGAATGCCGGTGGTCGACCCGCCAGAGTTGATGGTGGTGGGTGATTCCGACCAGTCGATCTACGCCTTCCGGGGCGCGACGATCCGCAACATCCTCGACTTCGAGAGTGACTTCCCCGGAGCCACCACGATCGTCCTCGATCAGAACTACCGCTCCACCCAGAACATCCTGAACGCCGCCAACGCGGTGATCACCCGCAACCCGGGGCGTCCGGAGAAGAAGCTGTGGTCGGCCGAGGGGGACGGCGAGCTGCTGGTCGGCTATGTCGCCGACACCGAGCACGACGAGGCGCGCTACATCGCCGAGGAGATCGACCGGCTGACCGACGCCGGTGAGGTCAAGCCCTCGGGGGTGGCGGTGTTCTACCGGACGAACGCCCAATCCCGTGCCTTCGAGGATGTGTTCATCCGGGTCGGGCTGCCGTACCGGGTGGTCGGTGGCGTCCGGTTCTACGAGCGCAAGGAGATCCGGGACGCGATCGCCTACCTGCGCGGGATCGCCAACCCCGACGACGATGTATCGATCCGGAGGGTGCTGAACGTGCCCAAGCGGGGGATCGGGGACCGCGCCGAGGCGGTGGTCGAGGCCTTCGCCTCGGCCAACCGCATCCCGTTCTATGAGGGATTGCGGCGGGCGACCGAGGTGCCCGGCCTGGCCACGCGCTCGCTCAACCAGATTCAGGTGTTCGTGGGCCTGATCGAGACCCAGCGCGCCCAGGTCGAACAGGGCGCACCGGCAGACCAGATCCTGGCCGGCATCCTGAAGGAATCCGGCTACCTCGCCGAGTTGCAGGCCTCGAACGACCCGCAGGACGAGACCCGGCTGGAGAACCTGATCGAGTTCGTCAGCGTGGCGCAGGAGTTCGTCGCGGCCGCCCACGCCGTGGACCTGACGCCGGACGGCGGTGAGGTGGCCGAACTGGCCGGTGAGCTGGCCGAGGCCGCCCCGGAGCCGGACGACTCACTTCCGGCCTTCCTGGAGCGGATCGCGCTGGTGGCCGATTCCGATCAGCTGCCGGACGCCGACGGCGAGGACGACGGCGTGGTGACCCTGATGACCCTGCACACCGCCAAGGGTCTGGAGTTCGACACGGTCTTCCTGACCGGCTTCGAGGATGCGATCTTCCCCCATCAGCGGGCGATGACCGATCCGGCCGAGCTGCAGGAGGAGCGGCGACTGGCGTACGTGGGCATCACCCGCGCCCGCAAGCGGCTCTACCTGACCCGGGCGACCGTCCGCACCATGTGGGGAGCACCGCAGTACAACCCGGCCAGCCGGTTCACCGACGAGATTCCCGCCCACCTGCTCGACTGGCGGCGGCTCGGGGTGGCCCGTACGGGCTGGTCGTCGTCGGCCACCGCGCGTACGACGACCGCGCGCCAGCAGGTGAGCTTCGGCAGCCGCGCGCCGATCAAGACCGTGGCCTCGGTGGAGGTGGGGGATAGGGTGCTGCACACCAGCTTCGGGATGGGAACCGTGCTGGCCACCTCGGGCGCGGGCGACAATGCCAAGGCCGATGTCGATTTCGGATCCGTCGGCGTCAAGCGGCTCTCGCTACGTCACGCTCCGATGGAGAAGCTGTAGCGGACAGTCGAGCGGGGCTCAGGTCGGGAGTTCGCCGGCCTGAGCGTCGACATCGCCGAGTTCGCGGTCGGCGGAGTTCTCGTCCTCTTTGGCGTCGGAGTCGGTGTCGGCGTCGGACTTCTTCACGTACTCCAGCGGGTCGCTGTTGACACCGTCCTTGTACAGCGAGAGGTGCAGGTGGCAGGCGGTCGACAGGCCGGTGCTTCCCACGGTGCCGAGCAGGTCGCCCTTGGCCACCTGCTGGCCCTCGGAGACCTCGACGTCGGTCATGTGCAGGTAGGCGGTCTCGACGTGGATGCCGTTGATGTCGCCGTGGTCGATCCGGACATTGTTGCCCGAGCCACCGTTGTAGCCGCCGGTCGCGGCCTTGGTGACCTTGCCCGACTGGGCGGCGTAGATCGGCTGGCCGCACCGGCCGCCGATGTCGGCGCCGCCGTGCAGCCGGTAGTAGTGCAGGATCGGATGCAGCCGCTGACCCCAGGGAGAGCCGACCCCGCCCTTGGTGGGCCACAGGAAGATGGCAAGGTTGCGTAGCCGGTCGGCTTCCTCCTCGACCGCGTCGGCGGTGTCCTCCAGCAGGCTGTTCCGCGAGGCGACGGCATCCTGGTCGCGCTTGGCCTCGATCTGCTCGCCGGTGAGCGCGATCTGCTCGCTGCGCTGCTTGACCAGGTCTTCCAGGGTCGGACGCTCGTCCGTCCGGCTGGGGACATCCTGGCGGGCCTCGTCGATGCCGGCCGGGGCTCCGGCCTGGTTGGCGAAGGCGAATCCGGCGGTCGGGCCGTTGCTCAGGCCGAAGATGCCGATGGTGGTGATCCCGATCGCGGCCGCGGCGCCCAGGGCCAGGCCACGGCGCCACTGCTTGGCGGATACGGCGTTGGTGGGACGGGAATCCTTCTGGGGTGCCTCAGCGCTGGGGAGCGCGCGGCGCGGCCCCGCTGCGCGGTCGTACTCGGCTACCACAGATCCCCTGTCGATTCGATGGAAAATGAGGTAACCCTGCGACGATCACCCGATTCCGAAAGGGAGCTTAGCATTTCTCAGGAAGTTTCTCAGCATTCTGATCGGATCGTTTCAAACCGCCTGGTGGCAGGGGGATGCGGTGGCGAGCGGATGACGATTAGGCTGCGCTGGTCGGACATGTCAGCCGACCATCACGATCTGAGAGGACGTAGTCGCCGTGGACCTCTTCGAGTACCAGGCCCGGGAGCTCTTCGAGGCCCATCAGGTGCCCGTCTTGCGCGGGATCGTCGCCACCACGCCCCAGCGGGCCCGGGAAGCGGCGGAGGCGCTCGGCACGCCGGTGGTGGTCGTCAAGGCGCAGGTCAAGACCGGTGGCCGGGGCAAGGCCGGCGGCGTCAAGCTGGCCCGTTCGCCGCAGGAGGCCGAGGAGCGTGCCTCCGAGATCCTGGGCATGGACATCAAGGGGCACCGGGTCGAGGCGGTCATGATCGCCGAGGGCGCCGACATCGCCGAGGAGTACTACTTCTCCCTGTTGCTGGATCGGGCGAACCGCAGCTACCTGGCGATGTGCAGCGTCGAGGGTGGCATGGACATCGAGACGCTGGCGGTCGAACGTCCTGACGCCCTGGCCCGGATCGAGGTCGATCCGTTGGTCGGAATCGACCAGGCCAAGGCTGACGAGATCGTCGCCGCGGCGGGCTTCGCCGCCGCCGACCGCGCCGAGGTCGCCCGTGTGCTGATGCTGCTGGGCAACGTCTACCGGGAGGTGGATGCCACCCTGGTCGAGGTCAACCCGCTGGTGAAGACCGGCGACGGACGGATCGTGGCGCTCGACGGCAAGGTGACCCTGGACGGCAACGCCGAGATCCGGCACCCGGAATGGTCGGCCTACACCGACGAGACCAGCGACGATCCGCTCGAGGTGCGCGCCCGGGAGAAGGGCCTGAACTACGTGAAGCTGGACGGCTCGGTCGGTGTCATCGGGAACGGGGCCGGATTGGTCATGAGCACCCTCGACGTGGTCGCCAAGGCCGGTGCCGACCTGCCGGGCAGCCCCAGCCCGGCGAACTTCCTCGACATCGGCGGCGGCGCCTCGGCCGAGGTGATGGCCAACGGGCTGGAGATCATCCTCTCCGACGCCCAGGTGAGGTCGGTCTTCGTCAACGTCTTCGGCGGTATCACCGCCTGCAGCGAGGTGGCCCGCGGCATCATCGACGCGCTGGCGATCCTCGGCGACAAGGCGACCAAGCCGATCGTGGTGCGGCTGGACGGCAACGCCGTCGAGATCGGACGCCACATGCTGACCGAGGCGGCGCACCCGCTGATCACGCTCGAGGAAACCATGGACGCCGCGGCCCGCCGGGCCGCCGAACTGGCCGCCGCGGCCGAGTAGGAGAGCACGCGCAATGTCGATCTGGCTGGATCAGAACTCCAAGGTGATCGTCCAGGGAATGACCGGTTCCGAGGGACGCAAGCACACCGCCCGCATGGTCGCCTACGGCACCCGCATCGTCGGTGGTGTCACCCCGGGCAAGGGCGGCGAGTCGGTCACCTTCGAGGAGCAGCCGGTGCCGGTGTTCAACTCGGTGGCCGAGGCCAAGGCGGCGACCGGCGCGAACACCTCGGTGGTGTTCGTCCCGGGCCGGTTCACCAAGGCCGCGGTGATCGAGGCGGTGGACGCGGGGCTCGACCTGGTCGTCGTCATCACCGAAGGGGTGCCGGTCAAGGACACCGCCGAGTTCTTCGCCTACGCCCGCGAGAAGGGCACCACCCGCGTGATCGGCCCGAACTGCCCCGGCCTGATCAGCCCCGGGAAGTCCAACGTCGGCATCATCCCGCCCAACATCTCCGGCCCCGGGAAGATCGGGCTGGTGTCGAAGTCCGGCACGCTCACCTACCAGATGATGTTCGAGTTGCGCGACATCGGCTTCTCGACAGCGGTGGGCATCGGGGGCGATCCGATCATCGGCACCACCCACATCGATGCGCTGGAGGCCTTCGAGGCCGATCCGGAGACCGTCGCGGTGGTGCTGATCGGCGAGATCGGCGGCGACGCCGAGGAGCGTGCCGCCGACTACATCAAGGCGCACATGACCAAGCCCGTCGTCGGCTACGTCGCGGGCTTCACCGCCCCCGAGGGCAAGACGATGGGTCATGCCGGCGCGATCGTGACCGGTTCGGCCGGTACCGCGCAGGCCAAGAAGGAGGCGCTGGAGGCCGCCGGCGTCCAGGTCGGAACCACGCCGAGTGAGACCGCGCGGTTGATGCGGGAGATCGTCCGGGGGCTGTAGCGGCTACGGCAGTTGCGTGACCCGCTCGCCGGTGCGGGTCAGGATGGCCTTCCATTGGGCCTTGCTGAAGTCGAAGTCGGCCGACGGGTTGGCCAGCAGGTAGGACACGCGGTCGGCGATCCGGAGGACGCCGACCCGGTAGGTGGCCGTACCGCCGCTGACGGTCTGCTGGGTGATCAGGTAGGACTCGCCCGAGAAGCTGATCCCGCCCTGGCCCTCGCCCTTGACCGACGGGCCCTTCTCCACGGTGGCGGTGGGCACCCGGCTGGTGCAGTCGGCCAGATCGTCCCCGAGTTGATCGGCGAAGCTCTTGGCGGCCTTCGGGGTGGCGAAGGTGTAGACGACCTGGTCGACGCCGAAGACGGTGGGCGCCTGCGGATCGTCGGCCAGCATCAGGGTGCGCTGCGCGGCGGCGGTGACATCCGGCACCTTCTTCAGCACGACGGTCTCGCACTGGCTGCCGACGATGGTGAGGCTGGACGACGGTGCGTTCGCGCCCCATCGACCCGCGCCGGGGGTGACCAGCGGCAGATCCGCCTCGACCAGCCACCCGGGCAGCTGGCCGGCGGCAGGAATGGTCTCGGTCGCCGTCGGCAGGGTCGGGCAGGTTCCCTCCCCGCCGCTGCACAACCTGGCCAGCGGTTGGGTGGCCACCTGCACCGCGTCGTCCACCGAGGTGGGGTCGGCGGTGGTGATGTCGATCATGCTCAGGTTGCGGCCGGTGCGGCTCACCACCAGGACGTGGGGTTCGGTGGTCTCCTCCTGCACGTCGATCCGGGTGGAGAAGGCGCTGTCGGCCAGCCCGTCGACGGTGTAGGCGGCCACGATCAGCGCCTCGGTGTCCGCGCAGCTGCCGGCCTGCAGCAGCCGGGCCTGGTAGGCGCGCGTGGCGGCGGCCTCGTCGGGGTAGGTGTCGACCACGTGGGTCACGAAATCCGTGCCGGTCGCGTTCGGCGTGAGGACGCGCCGGGCGGTCCGGTCCGGAGTCGGCATCTCCTCGACCTCGGCGGGCAGGCAGATCGGGTTTCCGTCGCCGGCGGGCGGCGGGGTGACGGCGGTGATCCAGGCCGTCGCACCGAGCCGTCCCAGATCCGCGGGGGTCAGCAGCGGATCGAGGCTGGCGGGGGAGGTGGTCTGGGTGGGTTTGGGTGTCGCGGTGAGCGTCGGCCCGAGCCACCACACGCCACCGAGCACCAACCCGACGACGGCGGCGATCCCGGCCAGGACGGCGATCGCCCGGCGACCAGAGCGGCGGGGCTCGGCTGCCTTGGGCGCGGGTTCGGGGGCGGCCGGAGAGGCCGGGCTGGCCGGCGCGGGGTCGCCGCCGGCCGGGCGGAAGTAGACCTCTGGGGGGCTGGAGACGCTGGTCGCCGAGCGGCGGGGGACGTACTCGAACTCCCGCGGGGAGGCACTGGCGGAGAATCGACGTCCTGCCGAGGCGGGGGCGGCCGAGGACGTAGGCAGCACCGGACGGGGCGGTGGCACCGGGGTGGCTGCCCAGGCCCGTCCAGCGGTGTCCGCCGGGCTGGCCGGGCTCGCCGGGGTGACCGGGCTGTCCGACATGATCACCCGGCGCAGCACCTGGGTCTCGGCATCGGCCGGCTCCCAGTCCGGATCGAACGGCAGCGCGCGTAGCCCACGCCGACCGAGGGGGGCTTCGGCGTCGTCGGGCAACGGACCGAGCGCGCGGCGGGGGCGCGCGATTCCGTCGTCGGTCACATTCGATCCTCAGGTGTCTGGGGTTGTCCGGATCAGTCTAGTCCGGATCGTACGGGCTCCGAACTGGGTGGCCGGCGGCACCGAGATCGGCTCCGCCCGCGTGTCAGTCCCGCCGGTCAACGGCGACGTGAGCGAGCATGGAGGCCACATGCCACGCACGGTGAGACGCAGCCCGGACACGATCCAGCTCCGGGTGACCTCCCCGCCGTCCGCCTCGGAGCGGACGGCGCAGTTGGCGACCGTCCCGCTGCTGCCCTGGCCGCTGGCCGCCGGCGTCGGCGGGGCCGGTGCCGCGCTGCTGGGATGGTTGCTCGTCGTGGGAGTGGTCGGCGTCGGCTGGTTCACCGCCAGCGCGATTCCGCTGCCCGACGTCCTGGCCTTCTGCTCCGGCATCTGGCTGCTCGCCCACGGCGGCAGCGCGGAGATCGGTGGATTGCCGGTCACGCTCGCCCCGCTGGGGCTGACCCTGGTGGGCGCCGGGCTGGCTGCCGCGATCGGCCGGTTCGCGGCCGGCCAGGCCAGGCTCGCCCGGCCCGGCGCGCAGCGGCTGACCGACCGGCTGGCGCTGGCGCTCCAGGTCTGCGGCCTGCTGGGAGCCGGCTACGCAGCCGTGACGGCGGCGATGGCCGCGACGCTGGACCTCGAGAATCTGGTGGCCCCCACCCTCGGCGCGCTCGCGGTCGCCGTCGTGGCCGGCTTCATCGGTGCCCTGCGTGGTCTCGAGGTGAAGCTGGTCGAACTGCTGCCGTCCTGGCTGCGCGCGATCGCCTACGGTGGCGCCGCCGGCGGCCTCGCGCTGCTGGCGTTGGGCGCGGTGCTCGTGGGGCTCGCGATGCTGGCGGGCGCCGAACAGGTGGCCGTCATCGAGACGGGGCTGGGCCTGGATCCGGCCGGGCAGTTCATCTGGGCGGTGATCGCGCTGGCCTATCTGCCGACGGTGGCCACCTGGGCGCTGTCCTGGGCGCTGGGCGGCGGGTTCGTGGTCGGCACCGGCTCGCTGGTGACGGTCTCGGGCACCAAACTCGGCATGCTGCCGGCGATCCCGCTGCTCGGTGGGCTGCCGCCGGTCGGCGTGGCTCCGGAGACCACCGTCGCCTGGCTGGCCTCCGGTGCCGTGATCGGCCTGCTCGCCGGCGCCGTGGCGGCCGGGCGGATCCGACGGGCGTCGTCCAGCGCCGTCGCGGCCGGCCAGGCGGTGGCCGTCGGCCTGGGGGCGGGTCTTCTGACGGTCGCCGCCCTGCTCGGCATGGCCGCTCTCGGCACCGGCGCGCTGGGCGCGCTGCGGCTGGCCGAACTGGGACCGAGGCTGCCCGAGCTGGCGCTGATCGCGGGCCCGATGATCGCCGGCTCGGCATTGCTCGGCGGGTTGCTGCGGTGGCTGGTGGGCATGGTGCGGAACCGCCGGCCGGCCTCGGTAGGCTGAACCCATGCCGTTGCGCCTGGTCGTCCTGGTCTCCGGCTCGGGCACCCTGCTCCAGGCCCTGCTGGACGCCCAGGCCGCGGGAACGCTGGCCGGCGAGGTGGTGGCGGTCGGATCCGATCGCGCCGACGCCCAAGGCCTGCAGCGCGCCGAACGGGCCGGCATCCCCACCTTCGTCCACCCGCTGGCCAGGGGCGCCGATCGCGCGGCCTGGGATGCCGGGCTGGTCGAGGCCGTCGCGCGGTTCGCGCCCGATCTGGTGGTGAGCGCCGGGTTCATGAAGCTGGTCGGGCCGGCCTTCCTCAGCCGGTTCGCGATGGTGAACACCCATCCTGCGCTGCTCCCGGCCTTCCCCGGCATGCACGGCGTGGCCGACGCCCTGGCCCACGGGGTGAAGGTGACCGGTGCCACCCTGTTCGCCGTCGACGAGGGCGTCGACACCGGACGGATCCTCGCCCAGGAGGCTGTCACGGTGCTGCCGCAGGACACGGTCGAGACCCTCCACGAACGGATCAAGGTGGTCGAGCGCCGGATCCTGGTCCACTTCGTCAACGACTACGCCGCCCACAAGGAATGACATGACTGGACTGATCGGAATCCGCCGCGCCCTGGTGTCGGTGTATGACAAGACCGGACTGACCGACCTCGGCCGGGCGCTGGCCGCGGCCGGGGTCGAGATCGTCTCCACCGGCTCGACCGCGAAGACGCTGGCGGAGGCCGGCGTGCCGGTGACCCCGGTAGAGCAGGTGACCGGATTCCCGGAGTGCCTGGATGGCCGGGTGAAGACCCTGCACCCCGCGATCCACGCCGGGCTGCTGGCCGACCGGCGCCTGGATTCCCACAATCAGGCACTGCTCGACCTGAACATCGCACCCTTCGACCTGGTGGTGAGCAATCTCTATCCATTCGAGGCCACGGTGGCCTCCGGCGCCACTCCCGACGAGTGCGTCGAGCAGATCGACATCGGCGGGCCGTCCATGGTGCGAGCGGCGGCCAAGAACCACCCGTCGGTGGCGATCGTCACCTCTCCCGAGCAGTACTCCCAGGTTCTGGCCGCGCTGGAGGCCGGCGGCTTCACCCTCGACCAGCGCCGTGCGCTGGCGGCGGCGGCCTTCGTCCACACGGCCACCTATGACGTGGCGGTGGCCTCGTGGATGGGCTCGGTGCTCACCGACTCCTCCGGTGGCGACGGGTTCCCGGGCTGGATCGGGGCCACCTGGAACAAGGCCGGGACGCTGCGCTACGGCGAGAACTCCCATCAGCGTGCCGCGTTGTACGTGAACGGCCACCGGCCGGGCGGCCTGGCCGTGGCCGAGCAGCTGCACGGCAAGGAGATGAGCTACAACAACTACACCGACGCCGATGCCGCCTACCGCGCCGCCTACGACTTCGAGGCGCCGGCGGTGGCGATCATCAAGCACGCCAACCCCTGCGGCATCGCGGTCGGCGCCGACATCGCCGAGGCGCACCGGCTGGCGCACGCCTGCGACCCGGTCTCGGCCTTCGGCGGGGTGATCGCGGCCAACCGTCCGATCACCGTCGAGGCGGCCCGGCAGATCGCGGAGGTGTTCACCGAGGTGGTGATCGCCCCCGGCTACGACGCCGAAGCGCTCGAGGTGCTGCGGGCGAAGAAGAACATCCGGCTGCTGGTGGCCGGGGAGTACCCGTCGCGCGGGCTGGAGCTGAAGCCGATCAGCGGCGGGCTGCTGCTGCAGGCGGTCGACCGCATCGACGCTGACGGCGACGATCCGGCGAACTGGGAACTGGTCGCCGGCGATGCCGCGGACGCCGCCACCCTGGCCGATCTGGAGTTCGCCTGGCGGGCCTGCCGGGCGGTCAAGAGCAACGCCATCCTGCTGGCCTCCGAGGGTGCCTCGGTGGGCGTCGGCATGGGGCAGGTGAACCGGGTGGATTCCTGCCGGCTCGCGGTGGAACGGGCAGGGGAGCGGGCCGCCGGTTCGGTGGCCGCGTCCGATGCCTTCTTCCCGTTCGCCGACGGGCCGCAGATCCTGATCGACGCGGGCGTGAAGGCGATCGTCCAGCCCGGCGGTTCGGTGCGCGACGCCGACACCATCGCTGCCGCCCAGGCCGCCGGAGTCACCATGTACACCACCGGTACCCGCCACTTCTTCCACTGAGGGTTCGCGATGACTGCGCAGATACTGGACGGACGAGCGGCCGCGGCCGCGATCAAGGACGAGCTCACCGCCCGGGTGGCCGCGCTGGCCGCGCGGGGGGTGACGCCGGGGCTGGGCACCGTCCTGGTCGGCGAGGATCCGGGCAGCCAGTCGTACGTCCGGATGAAGCACCGCGACTGCGCCGAGATCGGCATCGAGTCGCTCCGGGTGGAGCTGCCCTCCGACGCCACCGCCGAGACCGTCACCGCGGCCATCGTCGAACTGAACGCCGACCCGGCCTGCACCGGCTACATCGTGCAGTTGCCACTGCCTCGCCAGCTGGACGAGAACGCGATCCTGGAGCTGGTCGATCCCGCCAAGGACGCCGACGGGCTGCACCCGGTGAACCTCGGCAAGCTGGTGCTGAACGAGCCCGCCCCGCTCCCGTGCACCCCGCGCGGCATCGTGGAATTGCTGCGCCGCCATGACATCCCGCTGGCCGGCGCCGAGGTCTGCGTGGTCGGCCGCGGGATCACGGTGGGGCGCCCGCTCGGGTTGATCCTCACCCGTCGCAGCGAGAACTCGACGGTGACGTTGTGCCACACCGGCACCCGGGACCTGGCCGCGCACACCCGCCGGGCCGACATCGTGGTGGCGGCCGCCGGGGTGCCGGGGCTCATCACTGCCGACCTGATCGCCGAAGGCGCTGTGGTGCTCGACGTGGGCGTCAGCAGGGTGGACGGCAAGCTGGTCGGCGATGTCGCGCCGGATGTGCTGGAGAAGGCCTCCTGGGTGGCTCCGAATCCCGGTGGGGTGGGTCCGATGACCCGGGCTATGCTGCTGCGCAATGTGGTCGAGCGCGCCGAGGCCCAGCCATGACCGAAGCACCCGATTCCCGCCCGCCGAAGAACTTCCTTCAGCAGGTGGCGGGACAGTGGCCGCTGGCGATCGTCCTGGCCGGTGTGGCGGTCGGGCTGGCCATCGTCGCGTCCAGCCACTGGCGCATGGGAACCACATTGATCGGCGCGTCGATCACGCTCGGAGGATTGCTGCGATTGCTGCCACAGCAGCGGGTGGGGCTGCTGGCCGTCCGCAACAAGGCGCTCGACACGGTGGTGCTGCTCACGGTGGGGATCGGGATCGCGATCCTGGCCTTCTGGGTGCCGGCCAGCCGCGGCTGAGCCGGTCGCTCAGCCCACCGGAGGATTGACGGTGTCGCCGTCCCAGGTGAGGTCGTCGTCGGGGCCGACCTCGTAGGCCTCGAAGGTGTCGTCGGAGAGGATGGCGTCCACCAGTTCCCGACTGCCGCCGACCAGGGTGGAATCGAAGTCGATCTCGGTGGCCACGCACCAGGTGTGATCGTCGGGCCAGACCAGGGAGGGCATCGGCCCGCTGAAGCTGCCGTGCCAGCCGATGCCGGCGCTCCACGGCCAGGCCGGGTCGGCGAGTTCGGTCAACGTCGCGGTGAGCAGGACGTAGCCGCGGCCGGGCAGGTCCAGCAGCAACGGACCGGGCTCGCCGTCGATCCGGTCGAGCGCTCGGGCGATCGCGGGGTCGATGCTGGCAGCCTTCTCCGCTCTGTGCTGGCGCTCCAGCCGTCGCCGGGTGACCGGAAGCAGGGCGCGGTGGTACCAGCGCTGCCACCAGGGCAGCTGGTCGTCCAGCGGGAAGTAGATGAACCAGCCGCCCGAGGCATGGAGCTCGCCCCAGCCGTCCCAGATAGCCAGCGTCACCGCGTCGCCGGCGGTGTTGCTGCTCAGGTGGGCGGTCAGCCTGGCCAGCAACTCCGGCTCGAGGAACCCCTCCTGAGGTGGACGCGGGCTCCAGCCATCCGGGAACTCAAGCTCGGACGGTTCTGCGCCGAACAGCCGGCGGGATTGCACCAGGGGATGCACCACCGTGCCGGTGCGGGCGGCGACGTCGGCCCAACGCCAGCGCGCGGTCTCGGCACCGAGGTCGGCCTCGATCGGGTGCAGGATGCGCGCGTAGGCGGCGAAGCCACCGGCCGCCACCCCGCCGACCCGGCCCCAGCCCCGCAACCGCTCGCGGAGCCAGTCGCCGCGTGCCACCTCGCCAGTCCACTGCATGGTGTCATCCTGCCCCACCGGGCAGGTGGTCAGCGGAAGTCGGATTCCAGGTACTGGCCTTCGGCGGAGGCTTCTGCCACCCGGCTGGCCTCCTGCTCGCGCAACTCGACCCGGCGGATCTTGCCGGAGATGGTCTTGGGCAACTCCTGGACGAACTCCAGGATCCGCACCCGCTGGAAGCCGGAGAGCCGCTGCCGGGCGTGGGCGAAGATGGCTCGCGCGGCCACGTCCTGCTCGGCGGCGAAATCCTGGACCAGGCAGACGAAGGCCTTCGGGACGGCCGCCCGCAGCGGGTCGGGGCTGGGGACGATCGCCACCTCGGTCACGTAGGGGTGCTCCAGCAGGATCGACTCCAGCTCGAACGGGGAGATCTTGTAGTCGGAGGCCTTGAAGACATCGTCGGCCCGTCCGACATAGGTCAGATAGCCCTCTTCATCTGTAGAGGCGATGTCCCCGGTGTGGTAGTAGCCGTCGCGGCAGGCCTCCGCGGTCATCTCCGGGTCGTCGTGGTACCCGGCCATCAGGCCGAGGATCGGCTGCGACAGGTCCAGGCAGATCTCGCCCTCCTCCGGGCTGCGTTCCCCGGTCACCGGGTCGAGCAGGACGACCGGGTAGCCCGGCATCGGGCGTCCCATCGACCCGTCCTTGACCACCTGGCCGGGGGGGTTGCCGACCGCGCAGGTCATCTCGGTCTGCCCGAAGCCATCGCGGATGGTGCCGCCCCAGGCCTGTCGCACCTGGGAGATGACCTCGGGGTTCAGCGGCTCACCGGCGCCGACCAGCTCCCGCGGCGGCCGCGAGAGCTGGGTGAGGTCGGCCTGGATCAGCATCCGCCAGACCGTCGGCGGCGCGCAGAAGGTGGTGACCTCGTGGGTCTCCATCACCTGCATCAGCGCGGCGGCGTCGAAGCGTTCGTAGTTGAAGACGAAGACGGTCGCCTGGGCCAGGAAGGGGGAGAAGAAGTTGCTCCAGGCGTGCTTGCCCCAGCCCGGAGAGGAGATGTTGAGATGGACGTCGCCCGGCCGCACGCCCAGCCACCACATGGTGGAGAGGTGGCCGACCGGATAGGAGACGTGGGTGTGACCCACCAGCTTGGGACGGGCGGTGGTACCGGAGGTGAAGTACAGCAGGCTGAGCGCGTCCGCCGGGGTCGGGCGGCTCGGGGTGTACTCGGCCGGAGCGTTGTAGGAGTCGGCCATCGGCGCCCAGCCGAGCGGGACGTCGCTCCCGATTCCGATCCGCACCACCGAGCGCGGCACATCGTCCAGGCGGGCGCGCAGGGAGCCGGGCGCCGCGACCGCGCGGGCCTGCCCGTGCTCGACCCGGTAGGCCAGATCGGCGGCCGAGAGCAGGGTGGAGGTGGGGATCGCGACCGCCCGGATCTTCAGCAGGGCCAGCAGCAGTTCCCACAGCTCGATGGTGTTGTTGAGCATCACGATCACCCGGTCGCCTTCGCCGACGCCCAGCCCGCGCAGCCAGCGCGCCACCTGGTCGGAGCGCCGGGAGAGTTCGGCGTAGCTCCAGCTCTGAGCCTGCAGGTCGGACGAGACGATGGTGACCGCCGCGCGATCGGGGTGTTCGCCCGCGACCACGTCGAACCACTGCGTGGCGAAGTTGAATTCGGTGAGTTCGGGCCAGCGGAAGCCCTCGACCGCTCCGGAGTAGTCGGTGCCGTGGGCGAAGAGGAAGTCGCGGGCCTCCCGCACGGCGAGGGTGGCGGGGGTGGCTGGCCGGCCGGTGAAGGTCATCGATGCTCCTGGGCTACGAAACCGTAGGTTACGGCTACGTAGCTTACCGTGGACGGACCCGGCCGGGGCGGCTATTTCAGGGCGCCCGCGGTCAGCCCGCGTTCGAAGAACTTCTGGAAGCAGAGATAGGCCGTGACGATCGGCAGGCACATCAGCACCAGCGCGGCGAAGATCTTCGGCACATCGGAGCCGTAGGTCGCCGTGAAGTAGGTGGGGATCTGGGTGATCGCCTGGAGCGACTCGTTCTGCAGGAACAGCAGCGGCAGGAGGAACTCGTTCCACGAGTTCAGGAAGCTCCACACGATGATGACCGCCACGATCGGGCGGGAGAGCGGCATGACCACGCGGATCAGGGTGCCGAAGCTGGTCGCGCCGTCGATCTTGGCCGCGTCGAGGAGCTCCTCTGGCAGTCCCTGGATGTAGTTGCGGGTGAGCAGGATGGTCATCGGCAGGATGACCGTGCACAGCGGGATGATGACGGCCAGGAAGTTGTTGAACAGGCCCGCCTGGCGCACCAGCATGTAGATCGGGACGATCAGCGCGATGACCGGCAGCATCATGCCGGCCACGATCGCGCGGAAGAGCAGTTCCCGTCCGGCGAAGTGCAGCTTGCCGAGGGCGTAGCCCGCCAGCATGGTGCAGACGAAGACGATCGCGACGGTGCCGGCCGACATCACCAGCGAGTTGATCAGGAACTGCACGAACGGGGTCTTGGTGACGACCGCGGAGTAATTGGCGGAGGCGCCGGCGCCCTCGAAGCTGATCGCGATGATCCAGTACAACGGCAATGCGAACGGCAGGACGGCGACGGTGGCGAGTAGCTGATGGATGACCCGGCTGCGGTGGGTTGGGCGACCGATCATGTCAGTCCTCCTGCTCGTAGCGGTAGACGCGCATCTGCACCAGGGTCAGTGCCAGGGCCAGGAGCAGCAGCACGACCGAGAGCGCCGCGCCGTAGCCGACGTGGAACTGCGAGATGCTCATCTTGTAGATGTAGGTGGTGAGGAACTCGGTGCTTCGGCCGGGGCCGCCACCGGTGATCAGGAAGACGATGTCGAAGGTCTTCAGCGCGCCGATCACGCCGGTGAGAGCCAGGGTGATGTGGGTGGAGCGAAGCTGCGGCACGATGATGTGCCGGATCGTGCGCCAGGTGCCGGCGCCGTCGATCTGGGCGGCCTCCAGGTGGCTGGAGTCGATCTGCGACAGCGCGGCCTGGTAGAGGATGAAGCTGAAGCCGGTCCACTGGAAGATGTTGACCGCTGCCAGGGCGTACAGCGCCCAGGTCGGGTCGGCGATCCAGGCCTGGCTGAGGAAGCCGAGCCCGACCGCGTCCAGCACCGCGTTGACCTGGCCGTCGGGGCGGAGGAACTGCCGGAAGGCGGTGGAGATCGCGGCCGGCGCCAGCACCACGGGGATGAAGACGATCGCCTTGTACACCGCGCGGCCGACGATCGGACCGGAGAGCACCAGGGCGAGCGCCAGCCCGATGACCATCTGGGCGACGATCGTGATGACGCCGAAGACGGCCACGTTGGTCAGAGCCGTCCAGAAGATCGGATCCTGGGAGATCTCGACGTAGTTGCCCAGCCCGATCGAGGTGGGGTTCGGGTCGATGCCGTTCCAGTCCAGCGTCGAGGCCCAGAAGTTGTACCCGACGCCGAAGTAGGTGATCCCGACGATCAACAGGAGCGCGGGCAGGAGGTACAGGTAGGCGGTGTAGTGGCCCCGCCTCCGGCGACGCGGTCGTGCCGCGGCGACCGGCTCGGTCGTCCCCATCCTGGCTCCTTTCCGGTGGTGTGGTGCGGGCGAGTGCCCGCACCACACCGTTCGTGTCAGCTGGCGGCGATGGCTGCCTGAACCGCGGCTGCGGCGTCGGCGGGGGTCTGCTGCCCGGAGGCAACGGCGGACAGCGCGTCACCCAGCGCGGTACGGACGTCGGCGCTCTGGATCTCGCGCGGGCCGATCATGTCGGCCAGCGCCGGTCCCTGCGCCTCCAGGGCAGTGGCCTGCTCCGGGGTCTTCACGTCCGACAGATCCAGCGGCACCGAGGCCAGCGCGGGCTGCTGAACCGTCTTGGCCATCATGGCCTGAGCCTCCTCGTTGGCGGTGAGCCAGGTCGCGAAGGTGATGGCGGCATCCTTGGCATCGCTGCCCGACGAGACGGCGAAGCCGACATCCGGGCCACCGAACATGGTTCCGGTCTTGCCGCCGTCGACCACCTGCGGGAAGAAGTACGGCATGAAGATGGTGTTCGGATCGAAGTCGTCACCGTAGGTCTCGGCGTACTGCGCCATCCGGGCATTGGTGGTGTCGGAGTTCTGCCAGCTGCCGAAGATGATCAGGGCCGCCTGACCCTTCTTGAAGGCGTCGTTGGCATCCGGGTAGGCGGTCGCGCCCAGCGCACCGTCCTGGAACAGCCCGTCGTCGAAGAAGCTCTTCCAGATCTCGAAGGCCTTGACGAACTCAGGGCCGCTGAAATCGGCTTCCTTGTTCATCGCCTTGTAGAAGGCCCCCGGGGACACCTGGTTGACGATGGACTGGTAGGCGTCGATGTTCTGCCAGGCGTCCTTGGCGCCATGGACGATGCAGGCCTTGCCGGCGTCCTTGACCGCGGCGCAGAAGCTCTTGAGCTCGGCCATGGTGGTGGGCACCTTGAGGTTCAGCGAGTCGACCAGGGTCTGGTTGGCCCACATCAGGCCACCGCCGGTCACCATCCACGGCAGGCCGACCAGCTTGCCGTCGACCGAGAGCTGATCGGTCGCGGTCAGCTTCGACTTCCAGTCCGAACCCAGCGCGCTCTCCAGCGCGGGGGCGAGATCCTCGGCCAGCGGAGCGAACTGGTTCGTGAGCGCTCCGACCTGCAGGCCGAAGACGTCCGGGCCCGAACCCGACTGCAGGGCGAGCTGCACGGTGTTGACGTAGTCGGAGTACTGGATGAAGCGATGCTGCACCTTGATGCCCTCATGCGAGGCCTCGAAGGCCTCGATGTAGGGGACGGCGGTGTTCTGGTCGGGGTTCCACGACCAGAAGTCGATGGTGACCTCGCCCGCCGGTGCCTCCCCGGTCGGGGCGGCGGTGCCCGGGGCGGAGGTGGTCGGCGTGGCGCCGCCGCCACAGGCGGACAGCATGAGGGCCATCGCTGCGCCCGCGGCTGCGAGGGCGCTGAGGCGGAATGGGGATTTCATGGGATTCCTTCCTGGTTGTCGTCAGTCGACTGGAGGTTCGGAGTGGGCCCGCAGCGCGTTCGGGATCCACTGGTAGCTGGGGCGTTCGACGAGCGCTGTCACCCATTCGGCGGTGGACCGGCCGGCCGGCGGACGCTTGAAGGCGACCACCAGTTCGTGCCGATCGGTGTCAACGGTGAAGTCCAGGTACTGGCCCACCGGTGGCATGTGCGGAGCCGGGAACTGGAACTGGCTCCCTTGCGCGGCGTAGAGGGGCATGCCGTCCCACCACACCCGGTAGTGTTCGGTCGAGTTGACCATCAACCGCAGGTCGCGTCGCCCGGCACAGTCGATCTGGTACTTCACGAACAGCACGCGGTCGGCGAAGTCCTCCCGGTTCCAGCGCACCCAGGTTCCAGGCAGCCGGCCGGGAGCCCACTCCAGGCCCTGCGGCAGCGTGCCGCCCACGGGTGGCAACTCGGTGTGGTCACGGATCTCCCACTTGCCGAAGGAGGTGTTGTACCAGGCCAGCCCGACCTCGATCTCGTGCGCGGCCGGATCGAAGCCGGTGCCGAGCTGGACGGGACTGCTGCCCTCCAGCCGATCGCGCAGATCGAGCACGAGATCGGTGAACAGCTCCAGGGTGGCCGGCGGATCGATGCCGGTGACCTCTGCGTTGAGCACCAGGTCGCGTCCGATCGGCGCGAGCCAGCGCTCGGGGATGCCGTCGGGATCGAGGATGCCCAGCAGGGCGCCGATGCTCGCCGTCGTGCTGTCGCAATCCAGGCCGCAGTTGTTGGTGATGCAGATCCGCTCGCTGAAGTCCGCTCCGGCCAGCCAGCCCAGCACGACGAACCCGGTATTGGGCCGCACATCGGTGAAGTCGGAGTTGCCGTAGGCAGCCACGATCCTGCGCTGCACCTCCTGCCAGTCCCCGGTTTCGGCGAGCCAGGCCCGGGTGTCCTGGACCACGCGGTGGATGGCGGAATCGGCCGGGATGCCGGCCAGCGCGGTGTCGAGCAGGGTGTCGGGATCGGATTCGACGAAGGCGAGCGACTGCAGGCGGGCGAGGAACTGGGCTGCCAGGATGCCGTCGCCGTCGTGGTCGAAACATGCGTCGGCGTGGGCATAGGCGGCGGCCAGGTCGGGATCCCCGGCGGCCAGGCATGCCCAGAGCTCGGTGCGGATCGCCGCCCCTTCGCCGCAGGTGAACCAGTTGTCGTAGGAGCCGGTGAACGGAGGGCGGATCCCCTCGGCGTAGTTGCGCTGGCCCACCCCGTACTCGTTCCACGGGAAGGCGACGTGATCGTCCCACGCCGCCGCCAGGGCGAGCGAGTCCACCCTGGGCTGCGGCATCTCGTCCATGATGCAGGCGTAGAGCACCTGCAGGTCGAGATCGTCGTTGGGCACCATCGTGGTGGGGACCGGGTAGTAGAAGTCCGCGTCCAGCGGACCCTCCAGGCCCTCGAAGGTCTGCCCGAGGGTGCCGCCGACGGCCTTGCCGAGCCAGCAGCCGATGATCCGGTCGCGCAGTGACGGCGAGCTAGGAGGCATCGTTGCTCCACGGGGAGCGGCTGCGATCCAGGTCGTAGACGTGTGGGTTGAGCGGTGCCGGGCCGGAGAACCCCAGGTGGAGTTCGGCCGGCGGGTGGCTGCCGTCGTGCACGAGCTTGACCAGCACCTCGTTCCACCCCTCCCGGAGCGTGACGTAGGCGCCGATCCCGTCAGCCGCCCGCTGGTTCGGCCGGATCCGCCGGTAGTCGCGGCTCTCGCCGGTGAGCTCACCGTTCAGCCAGTACCGGACCGGCACGCTCGGATCGACGATCAGCCAGCCGTCCTGCTCGCTGGGGCTGTGGAAGAAGGCCTGCAGGTAGACGACGCCCGGTTCGGTGAAGGCTTCGGCCACCGGCTGGGCGTAGCCATCGCTGGACGCCTCCCGCCACCCACCCGGACGCGCATCGGCCAGGGTCGGATCGCCGGTGACGGTCTCCGGAGAATACGGAGCGTCGAGCGGATCGCCGTCCGGCACCGGGAACACCTGGCTGAGCCGGCTGGCCAGCGCTCCCAGCAGCACGACGGGGATCGCCGGGGCGGCCGGGTAGCCGATCGCGTTCAGTTCCAGCCACAGCCGGTTCGAGGGCCGCACCAGCGGCATCGGCGGCACGTCCACCGCCCAGGCGAGCGTGCGGGTCTGCCCGGGGGCGAGTTCCACCTCCTGCCCGGTGACGGCCGGCCAGCCCGACGGGGTACGGAGCGCGACCTGCACGGTCATCGGATCGGCTCGCCGGTTCGTGAGGCTGACCCGCAGGGGGTGCGAGGACGCCGGATGGCAGGCGGGTCCGTCCACGTAGTCGACCACGACATCGACGTCCAGGCCCGGGTGCGGCACCTGATTCGGGCTGGCGGTGAACATCTGCCGGGTCTCGTCGTCGGCGTAGAGATCGGCCAGCGTGACAGCGAAGCCGGTGCCCTCCTGTACCAGGCCGTGGTGCCGCAGGACCAGCTGGGACACGACCCGGATCCGGTCGACGAGCTCGTCGAGATTCGCCGGGACGGGGTTGGGCCCGTCGCTGAGATGGCGTACGCCGCCCCAGTCCTCGTTGGTGGAGATGCCGGTGCCCAGCGGGGCGACCCATCGCTCGGGCAGGGCGTCGCTGCCGTAGAGGATGCCGAGATAGCTCCCGATCGCGGCACCGGAGGAATCGGTGTCGTAGCCGCAGTTGACCGTCTTGCACATGCCGTCGCCGAAGTCGGTGCCGTACAGCAGGCCGATGACCTGGAAGCCGGTGTTGATCGGCGAGTACTGCGCGTTGTAGTGCGGGGTCGCCGACAGGACCGCGCGCCGGGCCTGCTTCCAGTCCAGCCCGTCGCGGTGGGCATCGCGGGCCGCCTCGACCGCGCGCCGGATCATGGACGACTCGGGAACGTAGGACAGCGCGATGTCGATCAGGAGCTGGGCGTCCTGCACCACGAAGGCAGCCGACTCCAGCGCGGTGTTGAAGAGCTCGCCGAAGACACCCTCGCCGCCGGCGTGGTCGCAGATCGCGTCCTGGTAGGCGTACTTCGCCGCCACGCGGGGCGCGCCCGGCGCGAGGCAGGCCCACAGCTCGGAGCGGATCGGCGAGCCCATGCAGTCGATGAACCAATTGTTGAAATGGCCGCTCACCGGCGGTTCCAGGCCGAGGCGCAGATTGCGCTTGGAGAGCCCGTACTCGTCGAAGTTGTAGCCGACGTGGTCGAGCCAGTAGCGCGAGAGCTCCCGCGCGGTGAGCGCCGGCCCGACCTCCTCCGCCGCCTTCAGCCAGGCGAGCTGCATCTCGAAGTCGTCGTTCGGCAGGCCGCCTTCCTGCAGTTCGGGGTACCACCAGACGTCGAACGGCTCGTCGCGCCCCCAGGCCTCCTCCAGCGGAGTGCCCAGCGTCCCGCCGGCATTCTTGCCCTGCCAGCAGCCATAGACCCGATCGCGGATCTGCGGGCCGGCGATATCGACGTCGAAGACGGTGTCAGGACTCGGCGTGCTGACCATGGTGTGTCCTTTCGGAAGGCGGTTGAACTGAGGGGCGGCCAGGGGACGCCGGTGGGGCGCAGGATTCCCGGATCACCAGCTCGCAGGAGAGCGTGACGGTGCGGGGGGAGTGGCCGGCGGGATCGGGTCCGAGCCGCTGCCACAGCAGCTCGAGCGCGGTCTGGCCGAGCAGGGCCATCGGCTGGGCGACCGTGGTCAGCGGCGGGATGGCGTGGGCGGCCAGATCGACGTTGTCGCAGCCGATGACCGAGAGCTGGGTGGGCACGGCGATCCCCAGGCTGTGCGCGGCCTGCACCACGCCGAGGGCGACCGCGTCGTTGGCTGCGAAGACGGCGGTGGGCGGCCGATCCTGTGCGAACAGCCGGGTTGTCGCCTGGTGGCCGGCCTCCCGATCGAGCGAACCGAGCACGATCAGCTCCGGATCGCACGGCAGCCCATGGGCCTCCAACGTGGTGCGGTAGGCCTGGTAGCGGCCCGAGGCCATGGTCGAGCTGCCGATGTAGGCGATCCGGGTGTGGCCCAGTTCGATCAGATAGGTGACCGCCTGCTGGGCGCCGGAACGGGTGTCGACCGTGACCAGGTCGGTCACCGACGGGGTGGTGTGAAGGCCGATGCCCACGACCGGCATGGTGCGGGCCGCGGCGACCAGTGCGGCGTTGTATTCCGGGCTCTCGGGCGGCGTCACGACCAGCCCCTCCACCTCATGGCTGCGCAGCAACTCCACGGCATCGATCGCCTGGTTGGGATCCCCGCCGGAGTCGGCCAGCACGACTCCGTAGCCGCGGGCACGCGCGGCCTGACCCAGCGCCGAGGCCACCTCGGCGGTGAAGGGGTTCTTCAGCTGGGAGACGACGAAACCCAGCAGGCCGGTCCGCTTGGTCGTGAGGCTGGCGGCCGCCCGGTTCTGGATGTAGCCGAGCTCACTGATCGCGGCGGCGATGCGCTCCCGGGCGGCGGCGGAGACATAGCCGTTGCCGGTCAGGTAGCGCGACACGGTTCCCACCGACACCCCGGCCTTGGCTGCCACATCGTACGCCGTTGGCATCGCAGCCTCCTCGCTGTATGTAACCGGTTCTATATAGAACCGGTTACATATTCGTTCAGGTCGTCACCGATGTCAACCCCATGGGAGCGTTCAGTCCGGGATCGGGCGAAACCGCGGGGGAGTCCAGGCCTTGTTGGTGGGACGCATGTCCTGGCCGGTGAGGTCTTCGTGGACGCGATAGGCGGCCAGGGCGCCGGTGAGCAACTGCGCCCAGGGTTCGGGGCCGGCTGGGCTGAACTCGGAGGCGACGTAGACGCCGGGCAGCGGAGTGCACAGCCGGGGAAGGTCGAGCAGAGTGCGCCAGCTGTCCCATCGCGGCCCGACGGTCGCGGCAGCCCGCAGGCGGCGGGGCGGACGTTGACCGGTCAGCGCCGCGTACCGCCAGGGCGAGGTGGTGATCACGACCGCCCGGCAGGACAGCACGCCGTCGGCGGTGGTCACCCGGCCCGGGGCGACGCGGTGGACCTCCGTGGCCCAGCGCATGGCCACCCCGCGGTCGGCCAGACGATGATGCAGGACGTCCACCAGCCGGGCTGCGGGCTGCGGGGCGTCGGCGGCGTCGATCAGCTGCCAGCGCCCGAAGGTGCGTTCGATGCTGAGCCGGGTTCCCAGCCAGCCGGGGGCGCGGTGCGGATCGCTGTCCCGGCGGAGGGCCAGCTCGGTGAACAGGGTTCCCAGCGGTCCCGCCTGCCGGGCCAGATCGGCCAGCGTCTCGTTCGTGCGCAGCGCGGCCCGGCTGGCACGGCTGAGCCGGGAGGCCGTGAGTTCGGCCTCCACCCCCAGCGGACGCAACGCGAGCCAGGCCGTGTCGAGCCGGTCGAGCAGGTTGCGCCAGGCGGTGGCGGCATCCTCGCCGACCGCGCCGACGAGGCTGTGCCACTGGCCCGCCCGGTCGGCGGGCAGCGTCAGCTCGCCGGCCGGCGTGAGGTAGGTCGCCGGCGGCGCGGGGACGAGCCGGAGCTGGTGCAGTCCGAGCGCTCCTTCCAGCGGGCGTCCCGACTTCTTGAAGAGGTCGCGCCAGGCGGCCGGCAGCACGACCAGGTTCGGGTTCTCGTCCAGCGGCGAGAGCGGTGAAGCGGCGTCCGCCTCGGTGACCGGGGTGCGATCGAGCACGACCACCTCGTGGTTCACCCGGGCGAGCCGCGCTGCCGCTGCCAGCCCGGCCAGGGTCGCGCCCACGACGACGATCATGGCCGCTCCAGGTGGAGGGCGAGGAGTTCGGCCAGGGTGAGCGCCTGGCGTCCGGCCAGGTCGGCGACCTGGGTGCGGCAGGAGAAGCCGTCGGCGACCACGATCGCGTCCGGCCCGGCCCGGCGGATGGCGGGCAGGAGTTGCTGCTCGGCGATGGCGACCGAGACCTCGTAGTGGCCGCGCTCGACCCCGAAGTTGCCGGCCAGGCCGCAGCAGCCGCCCAGGGTGGTGACGCTCGCCCCGGTGCTGGCCAGCAGCGCGGCGTCGGCCTGCCAGCCGAGCACGGCGGCGTGGTGGCAGTGCGGCTGCACCACCAGTTCGTGACCGGTGAGATCGGGCGGGGTATAGCCGGGGGTTTCGGCGAGCAGTTCGGCCAGGGTGCGGGTCGCGGCGGCGACGGCCGGCAGCCGCGGGTCGTCGATCAGCTCAGCCGCATCGTCGCGCAGCACCGTCAGGCAGGAGGGCTCGACCCCCAGGATGGGCAGGCCGTGCTCGGCGTAGGGGTGCAGGGTGTCGACCGCCTGGCGCAGCCGGCGCCGGGCGGCGTCGCGCTGTCCGGTGGTGATCCAGGTCAGCCCGCAGCAGGCCGGGTCGGTGATCAGTTCGGGCGCCCAGCCCGCCGCCAGCAGCACCTTCACCAGGGCGGGCAGGTGGGTGCCCTCGAAGCAGTCGGTGAAGGAGTCGACCCAGAGTGCGACCGGACGGGGGCGGCCGGCGTGCTCCGGCGTCATCCCCCGGTAGGCGGGGATCTCCCGGCGGGCCGTCCGGGAGGCGAAGCGGGGGAGTGAGCGGCGCCGGTCGACTCCGGCCAGCCAGCGGAGCAGGTGCGTCAGGCCGGGGGTGGCAAGCGTCCAGTTCACGACCGCGGCCAGCCCCGGCGTCCGGGCGATCAGCCGGGCCCAGCCGGGAAGCCGGCCCAGGGCGTAGTGGCTGCGGGGTCGCGGGCGGCCACGGTAGGTCTCGGCCAGCACCTGCGACTTGTAGGAGGCCAGGTCGACCCCGGTCGGGCAATCCCGGGCGCAGCCCTTGCAGGAGAGGCAGAGGTCGAGCGCTTCGTGCACCTCCGGGGCGGCGAAGCCGCCGGGCAGGGTGCCGCCCAGCAGCTCGGCCAGAATGTGCGCCCGGCCGCGGGTGGAGTCCTTCTCGGCTCCGGTCGCCCGGTAGGAGGGGCACATGATGTCGGCGGATTCGCCGTGGTGGCTGACGCAGCGTCCCACCCCCGAACAGCGGTGAACCCCCGCCGCCAATCCCGGATGAGCCAGTGCCAGCGGAGAGGTGGTCAGGGCGGTGCGGAGGTCGGCATCCAGCGGCGCCGGATCGACGAGCACCCCGGGGTTGAGCAGATTCTGTGGATCGAAGATCTGCTTGACGGCGGCGAACAGTGCCAGGGCCTGCGGGGAGTACATCGCCGGGAGCAGCTCCGAACGCGCCCGGCCGTCACCGTGTTCGCCCGACATCGACCCGTCATGGCTGCCGGCCAGAGCCGCCGCGTCCAGCAGGAAGGCCCGCAGCCGAGCCGGGCCGTCGGCCGCCACCAGCGGGAAGTCGATCCGGGCGTGGACGCAGCCCTCGCCGAAATGCCCATAGGGCGCGGCCTGCAGCCCGTGCTGCGCGAGCAGGGCCTCGAAGTCGCGCAGATAGTCGCCCAGGCGGGCCGGGGGCACGGCGGCGTCCTCCCAGCCCGCGTAGGCCGGACGGGTCAGGCTGGTCTCGGCCAGGCCGGCGCCGTCGGCCCGGACCCGCCACAGCGCCGCGGCCTGCGCCGGATCGTCCACCACCCGGCCGTCCAGCGCCCCGGCATCGGCCAGCAGCCGCTCCCCGGCGGCGCGGAGCTCGTCCAGGTCGTCCCCGGCCAGTTCGGCGAACAGCCAGCCCCGGCCGGCGGGCAACTCGGGCACGGGTCGACGCCGGCGCGCGGCATCGACGATCCGGGCGTCCAGGCCCTCCAGCGCGACCGGACGATGGGCGAGCACCGCGGGCACCGCATCCGCCGCCTCGGCCATGTCCGGATAGCCCAGGGCTACCACCACCGTCTGCGCGGGCGCCTGGACGAGCCGGAGCTCGGCACCGGTGACCACGGCCAGGGTGCCCTCCGAGCCGGCCAGGAAGGCGGTGACGTCGAAGCCGTGCTCGGGCAACAGATGCTCCAGGCTGTAGCCGGAGACCTGACGGGCGAAGCGCCCGAACTCCGTCCGGATCACCCCCAGGTTGGCCATCACCAGCTCGTGCAGCCGGCGCAGGGTGGGGGAGTCGGTTGCCCGCAGGTCGGCCCGGGTGTCGAGCCGCAGGTGCTCGCCGGTGCCGGTGATCACGTCCAGGGAGAGCAGGTTGTCCGCGGTCCGGCCGTACCCCAGCGCCCGGGGCCCGCAGGCGTTGTTGCCGATCATGCCGCCGATCGTGCAGCGGCTGTGGGTGGAGGGGTCGGGGCCGAACCTCAGCCCATGGGGCGCCGCGGCCCGCTGCAATTGCGCCTGGACGACGCCCGGCTCGACGCGAGCGGCCCGGCCGCCGGGCTCGACCTCGGCGATCGAGGTGAGATACCGGGAGGTGTCCAGCACGACTCCCGGCCCCACCGCGTTGCCCGCGCACGAGGTGCCGGCGCCGCGCATGGTCACCGGCAGGCCGGCGGCGCGGGCGTGGGCCAGCAGGTCGGCGAGCTCGTCGGTGCCGCGGGGTTGGGCGACCGCCTGCGGCACCACCCGGTAGAGCGAGGCGTCGTAGGAGTACAACGCGCGCGTGAGCCGACTCTCGTCCAGTCTCACGCCGGCAAGCACGCCCATGGGGACACTCTGCCAGGCCACCCCGCCTCGCCGTTTCATAGACAACTCACAAGAAGGCGAGCCCGGTCGCGATACGCTCGACGCGGCTCCTACTCAGAGCCAGGACGCGGCCGCCGGCCGCCAGCCCCCGAAAGAGGAGAGACATGAGTTTCCCACGTCCCGTCCGCGCCCTCGCACTGGCAGCCGCCTCGGCACTGCTCACCGGGTTCGCCTTCGTCGTGCCGGCCACGACCGCGCAGGCGGCCCCCAGCCTGAAGGTGAAGTCGGTCAAGGTCAAGGGACCCAAGAGCGTCAACGCCGTGACCAAGGCCACCGACATCTCGTTCACGGTCAAGTTCAAGGGGCCGAAGCCGAGCAGCAAGATCGCCTACGACTGCGCGGCCGCGCCGACCGTCGAGGTGCTGAAGTCGCTCGCCGCCACGCCGGTGGCACCGGTGGTCTCCGCGGTGCCCGCCACCGTGGCGCCCAAGAAGGCTGGTACCTACAAGGTGCGGGTGACCCCCGAGACCACTGCCGGCAAGTACCGCGTCAAGGTGCCGATCTGCGTGCGCAACGTGGCCACCGGCAAGCAGAAGGTCAAGCTGGCCACGTACGACTTCACGGTCCGGGTGAGCGCGGCGACCGCCGTGGACGACATCGCGACCGGCACGACCCTCCTGGACGGCTACGGCCGCGGCAAGAAGTGGAACTGGGCAGTGACCGGCCCCGACTACCTCCAGGGCGCCAAGGTGACGGTCTACGTGCAGGCTCCGGGCAAGTCGAAGTGGAAGAAGGTCACCTCCACCAAGCTGAACAAGCACGGTGACAAGAAGTTCAAGAGCAAGAAGGTCAGGGTTTCCATCGGAAGCAACGTGTACTTCAAGTTCAGCGCCTCGGCCTACGGCCCGTCCTTCAAGAGCCCGACCTACCCCATCGTGGAGCGCTGACCGGCGCTGCCTCGCGACACGACGGGCTCCGGTTCCACCCTCGGGTGGGCCGGAGCCCGTCGGCGTTCACCCGCCCCAGAGCGCCGGGCCGTACTTCAGCACGACCGCGGCGACCAGGAAGGCCAGCCACAGGGTGATGACCAGCGCGTCGACGCCCATCCGCAGCGCCGCCTGCAGCCCGGAGTGGAGCCGCGGTGAGAGGTACAGGTTGTTGTCGCGGATGTTCACGTGCGTCAGCGAGGTGAAGACCAGGGTGGTCGACAGGGTCACCAGCAGGCACCAGGGGCATAGCGCGTTGATGTGGAACATCGACTGGTAGAACAGCCAGTAGGCGAAGACCAGGCCGATCGTGTAGACGATCTGCGCGGCGAACATGAACCATCGCGGGAACTTCACCTTGCCCAGGCTGGCCACGGCGATGGTGATCACGACCGGTTCCGCGATCAGGCCGAGGAAGGCGTTGGGGAAACCCAGCAGGTTGGCCTGCCAGGTCACCCCCACCTTGCCGCAGCTGATCACCTCGTTGATGTTGCAGCCCAGCGCGGCATCCGCGTTCTGGGCGAGCGCGATCGCGTCCACCGAGAGCACGAAGGACGCGACCAGGCTCAGCAACGACGAGAACAGCATGTAGCTGAAGATCCACCTGTCCGACTGCCGGAAGCGGTGGATCCGGTCGACGAGGTCGTTCACTTGCCGGCTTCGGCGACAGCGGCCTTCAGCGCGCCGGGGGTGAACATGGCCGAGGTCTGGCCGTCACCCGGCCAGATGGTGCCGTTGATCTTCACCGTCGGGGTGCTGCGGACCCCGGCCTCGTAGGCCGCGGTGTTCGAGCGGTTCACCCAATCCTGATGCTGCATCTGGGCGAAGGTCGCGATCACGTCGTTGCTCACGCCCGCGCCGCGCGCCAGTTCGGCGATCTCGGCGTCGCTGAGCCCCATGCCGGCCTCCTCGGGCTGGCTGTCGTAGAGCGCCGCGTTGAAGGCCATCACGTGCTCGGGTTCGGCCTTGGCGACCGCCACCACGGCGTTCGCGGCGCGCGTGGAGTAGGTGCGTCCGCCGCCGTCGAGGAAGTTCATCAGGTGGAACTCGATCTTCGCGGTGCCGTCCTCGACCATCGCCTCCAGGTCGTCGCGGTTGGTGCGTTCGAAGTCACCGCAGTAGGGGCACATGTAGTCCTGGAAGATGCTCAGCGTCACCGGGGCGTCGCCCTGGCCGACGGCGATGGTGTAGTCGCCGGTGGCCGCTCCACCGCCGGAGGCCTCGGGCAGGGTGCGGCTGCTGACCACCACGGCGACGATCACGCCGACGATCGCCAGGAGGGCGACGCCCAGGATGCTGAAGGTGATGATGTTGCGCACCCTGCGCTCTTTCGCCTGCTGCTCGCGCTGCTGCTGAAGCTGTTCGCGGCGGGTGCCGGGGGGGTTCGGGTTGGGCTGGTTCTTCTTGCTGCTCATGATTGTCTCCGGTCGTTCGAGGGGCCCGCCGGTGGGCGGGTGGGGTCTGGGCGTTCGAGCAGGCGTGCGCCCGCTCAGAACCCGACCGGAGGCCCCCGCAACGGCCGGTGCGCGGCCGGGTGAGGGGAGGGGCGGACGACGACCGGGACGGCCAGCGGCGCTTGTCCCCACACCGGCAGGGTGCCGGGAGCGGCCAGGCCGAGCCGGTGGCCCAGCCACCGCTTCGCCGCACGCAGCGCGTGACGGGACCACACGCCCAGGCCGAGGGCCGCGGCCAGCGCGGCCAGGCCGGCGACCAGCGTCCCCAGCGAGAGCACGATGGAGATCCGGGCCACCTCGGCGTAGTGCGGGCCGGGGGCGAACATTCCTTCGGGGCAGGTCGCACTCTGGGCCAGGATGTGCAGCCGCACGCCCAGCCAGGCCGTCTCCGGCAGTTCGGTGACACAGGCCGGCAGGCTGCTGGTGAGTTTCAGCCCGGGGGCCTGGAGCAGCGCGAGCACGCCCAGCACGGTGAGCAGGAGGGATCCTCCCACGCCGCGCCACCGCGCCATCCGCATCCGGCCTCCCAAGGTCGGGCTCATTCTACGTGACAATGCCAGGGGGCGTACGATCAGCGCCAGCATCGACGAAGGAGGGTGATGGCCGGACGCCAGCGGAAGCCGAGCATGTATGACGTGGCAGCGCTCGCCGGGGTCTCCCACCAGACCGTCTCACGCGTGCTGAACAACCACCCAAGCATCCGCGAGACGACCCGCGCCAAGGTGATCCGGGCGATCGAGCAGGTCAATTACACCCCGAACGCGATGGCGCGGGCGCTCGCGACGAACCGGACCCACCGGATCGGGGTGCTGATCGACGGGGCGGGGCACTACGGCCCCAACACCGCGCTGCGCGGCTTCGAGGAGGCCGCGCGCGCCGAGGGCTATTCGGTGGATGCGGTGTCGGTCGGGGAGACCGACGACCCCGCCGCCGGCGTCGAGCAACTGCTGCTCCAGGGCGCGGAGGCGCTCTGCGTGATCGCGCCACGGATCCCGTCGCTGGAGAGCGTGCGGGCGGTGATGCGGGATCTGCCGGTGCTGGTCGTCACCGCCGGTTCGGCGCCCGACCGGCTCACGGTCGCGGTCGACCAGCGCGCGGGAGCGAGGCTGGCGGTCGAGCACCTGCTCGCGCTCGGGCACCGCGACATCCTGCACCTGGCCGGGCCGGAGGACTGGCTGGATGCGCTGGCCCGGCTGGAGGCCTGGGAACAGCGGCTCGCCGAGGCCGGCCTGGCCACGCGCGCGCCGGTGATCGGGGACTGGACCGCCGACTTCGGCTACGACTACGGCTACCGGTCGCCGGAGATCGACCACGCCACGGCGATCTTCGTCGCCAATGACCAGATGGCCCTGGGGGTCATCCACGGCCTGCACGACCGCGGCCTGCGGGTGCCTCAGGACATCTCCATCGTCGGCTTCGACGACAATCCCGAGTCTCGGCACTTCCTGCCGCCGCTCACCACCGTCCGGCAGGACTTCCACGCGCTCGGCACGCTCAGCGTGACCCAGTTGATCGCGGCCATCCGGGGCGTCCCGGTACCTCAGGCCGACCTGATCGCCCCGGAACTGGTGGTGCGGCAATCCACCGCCGCCCGGGGTTGATAACGCCTGCATAACGATTGGGCGAGGTTTCGCCAGGGTCTTGCTGGGACTGTTTGTTAGCGGTAACATTCCGGAAGAAGTTGCCTTACGCGGGCACTGGACGGAGCAGCGGCAGACGCGGCCCGACTCAAGGAGGAGATATGTTCAACAACCAGCTTCGCTGGGGGCTCGGGCTCATCGGCGCCATCGCGCTCACGTTCACCGCGGCCGGCTGCGCGGGCACCCCGGCCGGCACCGGTGCTCCGGCGGAATCCCCGGCGCAGACCCAGCCGGCCGGCGACCTGACCACCATCGGCTTCGTCGCCGTCGGCCCCGAGGGCGCGTGGCGCAAGGCCAACGAGCAGAACGTCCAGGACACCTTCACCAAGGAGGCCGGCTTCGACCTGAAGTACGCTCCCGCGGCGAACCTGGACCAGAAGTCCCAGATCGACGCGTTCACCGCCTTCGTGGACGAGGGCGTCGACCTCATCCTGCTGTCGGCCACCGAGGCCACCGGCTGGGAGGATTCCCTCCAGCGCGCCCAGGAGGCCGAGATCCCGGTGATCCTGGTCGACCGCGGCATCTCCCCGGACGACACCTCGCTGTACGCCACCCGGCTCGCCCCGAACAACGTGACCGTCGCGAAGTCGATCGCCGAGTGGCTGGTCGCGAACTACCCCGACGGCGGCGAGTACATCACCCTCGAAGGCCCCGCCGGCGTCGGGGTGGTGGACGAGCGCAACCAGGGCTTCGACGAGGTCATCAGCGGCGCCCCGCAGTGGAAGAAGGTCGGCGCGCAGACCGCCAACTGGAAGGTGGACGAGGGCAAGTCGGTCACCGAGACCTTCCTGAAGTCGAACCCGAACATCAAGTTCGTCTTCGCGCAGAACGACGAGATGGGTCTCGGCGCCTCCGAGGCCGTGACCGAGGCCGGCAAGGTCGTGGGTGCCGACGGCGTCCTGATCGCCACCATCGACGGCACCAAGAACGCCATCCAGGCGCTGGCCGACGGCAAGCTCTCCTTCGTGGCCGAGTACAACCCGCTGTTCGGCGACCAGCTGCTCGACGCGGTGAAGAAGGCCCTGGCCGGTGAGAAGCAGGAGCCCTACATCGAGGTCATCTCCACCACCTTCGATTCGCCCGAGGCTGCCAAGGCCGCACTGCCGGACCGCAAGTTCTGAGTCCGGGTGGCTCTTAGCTCCGAGTTTGTGCACTGACTTCGGTGCACAAACTCGGAGTCAAGCCCCGGTCGCGGGGAACCACGATCCAATGGAGGATTCGGCAGTGATCGAAGACGCGAATGGTCCCGTCGTCGAGATGCGGGGGATCTCGATCAGCTTCCCCGGCGTGAAGGCTCTCGACAACGTCGACTTCCGTCTGCTGCCCGGCGAGGTGCACACCCTCATGGGCGAGAACGGGGCGGGAAAGTCGACCCTGATCAAGGCCCTCACCGGGGTCTACCGGATCGACTCCGGCACGATCGTCGTCAACGGCGCCGAGGTGCAGTTCCACGGCACCGCCGACGCCCAGCGGGCCGGCATCTCGACGGTGTACCAGGAGGTCAACCTGTGCACCAACCTGAGCATCGGCGAGAACGTCATGCTCGGGCACGAGGTGCGCGGAGCGCTCGGCGTCAACTGGAAGGCCACCCACGCCGCCGCGGCCGAGGTGCTGGCCGGGATGGGGCTGGGCGACCTCGACACCCGCAAGCCGCTCTCGACGCTCTCGATCGCCATGCAGCAACTCGTCGCGCTCAGCCGTGCGATGGTGATCGACTCCACCGTGTTGATCCTGGACGAGCCGACCTCCTCCCTCGACGCGCACGAGGTCGAGGCCCTCTTCGGCGTCATCCGCAGGCTGCGCGACTCCGGCGTCGCGATCCTCTTCGTCTCGCACTTCCTCGACCAGGTCTACGCGATCAGCGACCGGCTCACCGTGCTGCGCAACGGCCAGTACATCGGTGAGTACCCGACCGCCGAACTGCCGCGCAACGAGCTGATCTCGCTGATGATCGGCAAGGACCTCGAGGCGCTGGCCGAGCTCGGCTCCAATCGGCGCAGCGCCCGGCGCAGCGAGGACGCGGTGCCGCTGCTGTCGGCCAGGGGCATCGGCAAGCGCGGCAGCGTCCGGCCCACCGACCTCGACATCCACGCCGGCGAGATCCTCGGCTTCGCTGGCCTGCTCGGCTCCGGACGCACCGAGCTGGCCCGGCTGCTCTACGGCGCCGACAAGGCCGATTCCGGCACCATCGAGATCAAGGGCAAGCCGGTCTCGCTGCACTCGCCGATCTCGGGCCTGACCACCGGCATCGCCTATTCCACCGAGAACCGTCGCGACGAGGGCATCGTCGGTGACCTGTCGGTGCAGGAGAACCTGATCCTCGCCGTCCAGGCCGAGCGCGGCTGGCTGCGTCCGCTGCCGAGCCGGCAGGCCGGCGAGATCGTCGGCAAGTACGTGGCCGAGCTGAATGTCCGTCCGCCCGATCCGGATCGGCTGGTCAAGAACCTCTCCGGCGGCAACCAGCAGAAGGTGCTGCTGGGCCGCTGGCTGGCCACCCATCCCGAACTGCTCATCCTGGACGAGCCCACCCGCGGCATCGACGTCGGTGCCAAGGCGGAGATCCAGGAATCCGTCGCGCAACTGGCCGAGGCAGGCACCGCTGTGATCTTCATCTCGTCCGAACTGGAGGAGGTCGTCCGGATGTGCGACCGGATCATCGTCATGAAGGACCGGGAGAAGATCGCCGAGTTCGACGCGGGCCCCGAGGTCACGGTCGAACTGATCGTGGACACCATCGCCAGCCACCAGGCGGGCGACCCGGCCCAGCCGAGCGAGGAAGGCGGCGCGGTCGCATGAGCCTGATCGTCGGAATCGTCGCCTTCGTCGGCTTCCTGGTCGCGGGCATCGTCTACAAGCTCTATCGCAGCCAGTGGTTCTGGGGGATCGTCGCGATCATCCTGCTGCTCAGCGCGAACCTGATCAAGGATCCGGGTTACCTCTCGATCACCTACTCCGAGGCGACCGGACGGCTGGTCGGCAACCTGGTCGACATCCTGCGCTGGTCGGCGCCGATCATGCTGATCGCGGTCGGCATGGTGCTGGTGATCGCCACCCGCGGCATCGACCTGTCGGTCGGCTCCTCGATGGTGGCCGGCGGGGCGGCCGCGATGCAGTTCCTCTCCGTCGTCAAGACCCCCGATTCGGTCTCCGGCGCCGCGATCGCCGTGCTGCTGGCGATCCTGACCGGCGCCGCGATCGGAGCCATCAACGGCCTGCTGGTCACCTACGTCGGCCTGCAACCCTTCATCACAACGCTGGTGATGATGATGGCCGGCCGGGGCATCGCCAAGGTGATCACCGGCGGCCAGAACACAGCGGCGGACAGCGCGCCGTTCAAATGGCTGGTCAACGGCACCGTGCTGGGCTTCCCGGTGGTGATCCTGATCGCCCTGGCCATCGTCACCGCGCTGGCCCTGTTCGTCCGCCGCACCGCCTTCGGCCTGGTGGTCGAGTCGGTCGGCATCAACCCCTCGGCCAGCTGGATGGCGGGCATCCGGCCCAACGGCATCCTGCTCACCGTCTACATCCTCTCCGGCGTGCTGGCGGCGATCGGCGGCGTCTTCGCGGTCGGCTCGGTGATGGTCGTCGACATCTCCGGCACCGGCTACCAGTCCGAACTGGACGCCATCCTGGCGGTCGTGGTGGGCGGCACCTCGCTGGCGGGCGGCAAGTTCTCGATCCGGGGGGCGGTGGTCGGCGCGCTACTGATCGCGACCCTGGACAAGACCGTGCTGTTCCTCGGCATCTCCGGCGCGGCCACGCCGGCCTTCAAGGCGGTCGTGATCGTGCTGCTCTGCCTGTTGCAGTCGCAGCGGGTGCGGAACCTGTTCACCCAGCGCAGGGCGGCCGCGACGGCCGATCCTGCCGCAGCACCGAAGGCGAGCGTGGCGGCATGAGCACCGTGACTCCGGACGCCCCGGCAGTGGCCACCACGCCCAAGGCGACGCAGACCTGGTGGCGGGGGGTCGTCCGCACCCTGACGACCAACCCGTCCACGCTGCCGACCCTGGCCTCCCTGGTGATCTTCGTGGGCATGCTGATCTACGGCGAGCTCGCCTACGGCAAGATCCTGCAGTACTCCACGATCTCCAACCTGTTCATCAACAACGCCCACATCATCATCATCGCCGCGGGGATGACCATGGTCATCGTGACCGGGGGGATCGACCTCTCGGTCGGCGCGATCGTGGCGCTCAGCTCGGTCGCCGGGGTGATGCTGGCCAACGCCGGGCTGAACCCGTGGCTGGCGGTCGGGGTGATGGTGCTGATCGGCTCGGTGTTCGGGCTGTTCTCCGGGGTGCTGATCCAGTACTTCAACGTGCAGCCGTTCATCGCCACCCTCTCGGCGATGTTCCTGGCCCGCGGGCTGGCCGCGATCCTCTCCACCGACGCCGAGAAGCTCGACAAGGATTCCCCGATCCGGCTGCTGGGCGCGAAGATCAAGCTGATCGACGGGCCCAAGGTGAACGACCTGGAGATCACCGCGGGCGTGATCCTCGCCTTCCTGGTGATCGTGCTCGCCTTCTACCTGATGCACCGCACCCGTACCGGACGCACCGCCTACGCCATCGGCGGCTCCGAGCCCTCGGCCATCCTGATGGGCCTGCCGGTGCACCGCACCAAGCTGTGGCTGTACGTGATCAGCGGCACCCTGGCCGGCATGGCTGCCGTGGTCTACACGGCCCGGATCGGCGTGGGCCAGAACATCACCGGCGACGGGTGGGAGATGCAGGCGATCGCGGCCACCGTGATCGGCGGCACGCTGCTCACCGGCGGCGCCGGCTACGTGCTCGGCTCGGTGGTCGGTTCGCTGGTGCTCGGCCTGATGATCGTGCTGATCACCCGCGACGGCACGGTTCCGCCGGAATGGACGACCATCATCACCGGCGGCATCCTGCTCGCCTTCGTGCTCCTGCAGCGGGCTGTCACCGCGGCGCGGCGGAACTAGGAGCGCGGCATGGAATTCGATGCCCGGCTGCAGGGCCGGATCGACGCGGTGCGGGCGGACGTATCCCGGCTGCACGCCGAACTGGTGCGTTACGGGCTGGTGGTGTGGACGGCCGGGAACGTCTCGGGACGGGTGCCGGGCACCGACCTGTTCGTGATCAAGCCGTCGGGGGTGATGTACGACGATCTGGCGCCGGAGAACATGATCCTGTGCGACTCCGACGGCGTCGCCATCCCCGGGACACCGGGCAGCGAGCGGTCGCCCTCCAGCGACACCGCTGCCCATGCCTACGTCTACCGGCACATGCCCGAGGTGGGCGGCGTGGTGCACACGCACTCCGACTACGCGACCGCCTGGGCGGCCCGCCGGGAGCCGATTCCCTGCGTGCTCACCATGATCGGCGACGAGTTCGGCGGCGAGATCCCGGTCGGCCCGTTCGCCCTGATTGGCGACGACTCGATCGGGCGGGGGATCGTGGAGACGCTGCGCAACTCCCGCTCCCGCGCGGTGCTGATGGCCAATCACGGCCCGTTCACCGTCGGCGTGACTGCCAAGGATGCGGTCAAGGCCGCGGTGATGGTGGAGGACGTGGCACGCACCGTCCACTTCGCCCGGCAGCTGGGCGACCCCGCCCCGATCAGCCAGTCCGACATCGACTCCCTCTACGACCGCTACCAGAACGTCTATGGCCAGGCCAGCGACGACCGCCGTCCCTCCGAAACCAAGGAAGAAGCATGAGCCTCAACACCTCCCTCGACAGCTACGAGGTCTGGTTCGTCACCGGCAGTCAGTCGCTGTACGGCGAGGAGACGCTGCGCCAGGTGGCCGAGCAGTCGCGGGCGGTGGCCGCCGGGCTGGATGGCCTGCCGGTGCGGGTGGTGTGGAAGCCGGTGCTGATCGACACCGACGGCATCCGCCGGTTCGCGCTGGAGGCGAACGCCCGCGACGACGTGATCGGCGTGGTCGCCTGGATGCACACCTTCAGCCCGGCGAAGATGTGGATCACCGGCCTGGACGCGCTGCGCAAGCCGCTGCTGCACCTGCACACCCAGGCCAATGTCGAACTGCCCTGGGAGGAGATCGACTTCGACTTCATGAACCTCAACCAGGCCGCCCACGGCGACCGGGAATTCGGCTACATCCAGACCCGGCTCGGGGTGCCGCGCAAGACGGTCGTCGGCCACGTGTCGAATCCGGAGGTCCGCCGCCAGGTGGAGGTGTGGCAGCGGGCAGCCGCCGGCTGGCAGGCCGCGCGGACGCTGAAGCTGGCCCGGTTCGGCGACAACATGCGCTACGTCGCGGTCACCGAGGGCGACAAGACCGAGGCCGAGCTGAAGCTGGGCGTCCAGGTCAACACCTGGGGCGTCAACGAACTGGCTGCCGCGGTCGCGCAGGCGTCCGAGGCGAAGGTGGACGCGCTGGTCGCGGAGTACCTGGAGAGCTACGACGTGGCGCCCGAGCTGCTGCCCGGCGGCGCGCGTCACCAGTCGCTGCGCGATGGCGCCGCGATCGAACTCGGGCTGCGGTCCTTTCTGGAGGCGGGGGACTTCGGGGCCTTCACCACCAGCTTCGAGGATCTGGGCGAGCTGAAGCAGCTGCCCGGGCTGGCCGTGCAGCGGCTGATGGCGCAGGGCTACGGCTTCGGTGCCGAGGGCGACTGGAAGACCGCGATCCTGGTGCGGGTGGCCAACGTGATGGGTTCCGGGCTGCCCGGTGGTGCGTCGCTGATGGAGGACTACACCTACGACCTACGGCCCGGGGACGAGAAGATCCTCGGCGCGCACATGCTGGAGGTCTCGCCCTCACTGACCACCGCCAGGCCACGGCTGGAGGTGCACCCGCTCGGGATCGGCGGCAAGGATGACCCGGTGCGGCTGGTGTTCACCGCCGACGCCGGCCCGGCGCTGGTGGTCGCGATGTCGGACGTCCGCGACCGGTTCCGGCTGGTCGCCAACGTGGTCGAGAACATCGACCCCCCGAATCTGCCGAAGCTGCCGGTCGGCCGCGCGGTCTGGCGTCCGGCACCCGATTTCGCCACCAGCGCCGCCTGCTGGCTGGCCGCCGGTGCCGCCCACCACACCGTGATGACCACCGCGGTGGGGATCGAGGTGTTCCGTGACTTCGCCGAGATTGCCGGCATCGAACTGTTGGAGATCGACCAGGCCACGACCGTCCGCCGCTTCCAGCGGGAGTTGCGCTGGAACCAGGCCTACTACCGCCTCGCCCAAGGGCTGTAGGACCCACCGCTCCGGTCCGGCGTCCGAGCCGGCCGCTCACCGGTGGCGTCGGGGTTTGAGAACCGCGCGGCTGGGTACCGGCTCGTTGTGAGGTGCCTGCGCACGGGGTGATCCCCCTGTTCGGAAGGCAGGCACCGCTGGAGGAGGAGCCATGACAGGCGAGTACGAGGAAGCCGTACGACCGGAACCGAACTTCCCGCGCGACGATCCCGCCCCTAAGCCGGCGGGCACCGGTGCCGGAGGTGGTTCGCGTTCGATCGGCAACGAGGGCTCGACGCCCGATCCGGCCGATGAGTTCGACCAGGCGCGCTCGATCGGGAATCCGGGGCGGACCCCCGATCCCGCCGACGAGTACGACCAGCCGCGCTCGATCGGGAATCTCGGATCCACGCCGGATCCCGCCGACGAGTACGACCAGCCGCGTTCCCCCGGCAACCTGGGACCGCGCGAGTAGGCCCGTGACACGCGAAGAGCGCCGTGCGCGATCGATCCCGTCGCGGCGGCGCCCTTCGTGACGACCGGGCGGGTTCAGCGCATCGGTTGGGTGTGCCAGATCCGGTCGAGGTAGTCGGTCATCGAACGGTCGGAGGAGAAGTACCCCGACCGGGCGACGTTGAGCACCGCGGAGCGGGTCCAGGCGTCGGTGTCGGCGTAGTACGCGTCCACCCGGGCCTGGGCGTCCAGGTACGACTGGTAGTCGGCCAGGGCCAGGAAGCGATCCTCGTAGAGCAGGTTGGACACCAGCGGCTCGAAGGTGTTGCGATCGCCGTGCGAGAAGTGACCCGAGGCGATCAGGTCGAGGGTGGCCTTCAGCTGCGGGTTGGCCTCGTAGTACTCGTGCGGACGGTAGCCCTGCTGCTGCAGTTCGACCACCTCGGGTTCGAGCAGGCCGAAGAGGAAGAAGTGGTCGTCGCCCACCAGCCGGCGGATCTCGACGTTGGCTCCGTCCTCGGTGCCGATGGTGAGCGCGCCGTTGAGCGCGAACTTCATGTTGCCGGTGCCGGAGGCCTCCTTGCCGGCCAGCGAGATCTGCTCGGAGAGATCCGCCGCCGGGATCAGCTTCTCGGCCAGGGTCACGTTGTAGTTCGCCGGGAAGGCGACGGAGAGCGCTCCCTCGACCAGCGGATCGGCGTTGACGACCCGGGCCACCTGGTTGATCAGGTGGATGGTCTCCTTGGCCATCCGATAGCCCGGGGCGGCCTTGGCACCGAAGACGAAGGTGCGCGGGACGATTTCGGAGGGCTTCGCCTTGCCGGAGATGATCTGTTCGTACAGCGTCACGATGTGCAGCAGCTTGAGGCTCTGGCGCTTGTACTCGTGCAACCGCTTGACCATCACGTCCAGCAGGTGGTTCTCGGGCAGGTCGATGCCGTCCCGGGCACGCAGCAGGTCGTAGAGCCGGGCCTTGTTCTGCTCCTTCACCTCGACGAAGGCCGCGCGGAACTCGGGATCCTCGGCATACCGCTCGAGCTCGATCAGCCGCTCCAGGTCGGTCAGCCATCCCACGCCGATGGCATCGGTGATCAGGGTGGAGAGCCCCGGGTTGGCCAGGCGCACGAACCGGCGCGGAGTGACGCCGTTGGTCACGTTGGTGAACTTGTCGGGCCAGTACTGCGAGAAGTCCGGCAGCACCTTGTCGCGCAGCAGCTGGGAGTGGAGCTCGGCGACGCCGTTCACCTTGCTGCCGGCGACGGTGGCCAGGTAGGCCATCCGTACGGCGCGCTCGGGGTAGTCGGCGATGATCGACATCCGGCGGGCGCGCATCTCGTCGTCGGGGTAGGCGGCGCGGACCTCATCGAGGAAGTCGTCGTTGATCCGGTAGATGATCTCAAGGTGGCGGGGGAGCAGCCGGCCCAGCATGTCGACCGGCCACACCTCCAGGGCCTCGGGCAGCAGGGTGTGGCAGGTGTAGGCGAAGCACTGCTTGGTGATCTCCCAGGCCTCCTCCCACTCGAACTTCCGCTCGTCGACCAGGATGCGCATCAGCTCGGGCACGCCGATCACCGGGTGGGTGTCGTTGAGCTGGAAGATGATCCGGTCGGGCAGCGTCCGCAGATCCACCTCCGGGCCGAGGTGACGATCGATGAAGTCGCGCAGCGAGGCGGCCACGAAGAAGTACTGCTGCTGCAGCCGCAGCTCCTTGCCCTGGGGGGTGGAGTCCTCGGGGTAGAGCACCTTGGTGATGTTCTCGGCGAAGGTCTGGGCGCGGACGGCCTCGGCGTAGTCGCCGGCGTTGAAGATCGAGAGGTCGAAGGCCTTGGTGGCCTGGGCGCTCCACAGCCGCAGCGTGTTCACCCGTCCGTTCAGGTAGCCCGGGACGGTGTAGACGTAGGGGATCGCCAGCACGTTCCAGGAGGGAACCCAGCGGGTCCGCTCGACGCCGTCGGTGTCGGTGTACTGCTCGGTGTGGCCGCCGAAGTCGACCTGCACCGCCGACTCGGGGTGCGGGAACTCCCAGGGGCTGCCCAGCGCCAGCCAGGTGTCGGGCTGCTCCACCTGACGGCCGTCGACGAAGGTCTGCCGGAAGATGCCGTACTCGTAGCGGATGCCGTAGCCGATGCAGGGCACGCTCATGGTGGCCAGCGAGTCGATGAAACAGGCGGCCAGCCGGCCGAGGCCGCCGTTGCCCAGGCCCGGTTCGAGCTCCTGCGCGCGCAGCGTCTCCAGATCGAGCCCGCAGGAGGCCATCGCGGCCGCGGCGATCTCCTCCAGGTCGGTGGCCAGCAGGGCGTTGTCGAGCTGGCGGCCCAGCAGGTACTCAGCGCTCAGGTAGCCGACCACCTTGGCCTCGCTCAGCCGCTGCTTGCGGGTGGTCTCCAGCCAGCGTGCCATCAGGTAGGCGCGGACGGTCCTGGCCAGGGCGAGGTACTGGTCGTTGACGCTGGACTGCGACAACGCCACGCCCTGGCCGGTGTTCAGTTCACGGAGGAACTGGCGGACGAAGCCGTCCACCGAATGGGCGGGCGCGGTGACGGGTGCCAGCGCGAGCGGGTGGGTCGGCTGGAATACCGGGCCGATGTGATGGGTGCCTGTTCTGGGCGATTCGTCAGCCGGAACGGGCGCATCGGGAAGCTCGGTATCGAGCGAGGAGTATTCGGTCACCCGCTTACGGTAACGACTCGATGTGGCGGTCGCGACCAATCTCGCCCGTGCGCCCCGGATTTGACGACCCGACGAGATTCGCTCCGAATTGCCCGGATCGGCCTGCGAGTCGGCAAGAGTTCAGGTAACTTAACTTTCATGGAACACCCGGTATCGCAGCCGACCCTGCCCCGGTCGCGGGTCCCGTCCCGCCGGCTGCCCTGGTTGTGGGGGCCGGCGTTCGTGGCGGCGATCGCCTACGTCGACCCGGGCAATGTCGCCGCGAACCTGACCGCCGGCGCCCAGTACGGCTACCTGCTGGTGTGGGTGCTGGTCGCCGCCAACGCCGCCGCCGTGCTGGTGCAGTACCTGTCGGCGAAGGCGGGGTTGGTGACCGGACGCAGCCTGCCCGAACTGCTCGGCGGACGGCTGCGGCGCGGGCCGCGCCTGGCCTACTGGGCCCAGGCCGAGCTGGTGGCCGCGGCCACCGACCTGGCCGAGGTGCTGGGCGGCGCGATCGCGCTGCAGATCCTGTTCGGGCTGCCGCTGGTGGTCGGTGGCCTGATCGTGGGCGGGGTGTCGATGCTGCTGCTGGCGATCCAGAATCGGCGTGGCCAGCGTCCCTTCGAGTTCGTGGTGATGGGCCTGCTGCTGGTGATCACGATCGGTTTCATGGCCGGTCTGTTCGTCAGCGACGTCTCCTGGGCGGAGGCGGCCGGCGGGCTGGTGCCGCGGTTCGAGGGCAGCCATTCGGTGCTGCTGGCCGCCGGCATGCTGGGCGCGACGGTCATGCCGCACGCGATCTACGTCCACTCCGCGCTGGCGCGGGATCGGCACGGCTCGGTGGCCGGGACGCAGCTGACGGGACTGCTGCGCGCGACTCGCTGGGAGGTGGTCGCCTCGATGCTGGTCGCCGGTGCGGTGAACATCGGGATGCTGCTGCTGGCGGCATCCAGCCTGCCGGGGGTGGCCGGCACGGATTCGATCGAGGGCGCGCACGCCGCCATCGCGGCGACCCTCGGGCCGGCGATCGGCGTGCTGTTCGGGGTGGGGCTGCTGGCCTCCGGCCTGGCATCCACCTCGGTCGGCTGCTACGCGGGGGCGACCATCATGGCCGGGCTGCTGCAGGTGCGCATCCCGCTCCTGGCGCGCAGGCTGATCACCCTCGTCCCGGCGATGGCGATCCTGGCCGTCGGCGCCGACCCCACCTGGTCGCTGGTGCTGAGCCAGGTGCTGCTGAGTATCGGAATCCCGTTCGCCCTCGCGCCGCTGGTGAAACTGACCGGGGATCGGGCCATCATGGGAGAGCACGCGAACTCGGGTCGGCTGCAGGTGGCCGCCTGGACGGTCGTGGCGTTGATCGTGGCACTCAACCTGGCCCTGATCGGGCTGCAGTTGGCAGGAGCGGCGTGATGGACGAGGTGGACTCGCTGACCCCGGTGGCGCAGGACTACCTGAAGGTGGTCTGGGGGGCCACCGAATGGGGGGAGCCGCCGATCACCACCACCGGTCTCGCCGCCCGGTTCGGCACCACCGCGGCCAATGTGTCCGAGACGGTGCGGCGGCTGGCCGCGCAGGGCCTGGTGGAGTACCAGCCCTACCGGCCGGTGGCGCTGACCGAGCGGGGGCGTCGGCTGGCGATGGCCATGGTGCGCCGTCACCGGCTGATCGAGTGCTTCCTGGCGCAGGTGCTCGGCTATGGCTGGGACGAGGTGCACGACGAGGCCGAACGGCTGGAGCACGCGGTCTCCGACGACTTCCTGGCCCGGATCGACCGGCTGCTGGACCATCCGCAGTTCGACCCGCACGGCGACCCCATCCCCGGACCGGACGGGACGCTCCCGGCGCCGGCCCCGGCGCTGCTGCTGTCGCAGGCCGCGCCGGGCCGCTACCTGGTGGCCAGGGTGTCGGACGCCGATCCGGATGCGCTGGCGCGATTGCGGGAGCGTGGGCTGGTACCCGGTGTCGTGATCGACAGCGCCGACCTGGATCCCGCCGACCCGGATCTGGCCGCCGTCCGGGTGCGTCCGGTCAGCCGCTGAGGCAGCGCCTGGCCGCGGCGGCGGCGGTGTCCTGCTCGACGGAGTCCAGCACGAAGTAGACGGCGCCCTCGGCCTTGCTCGGCGCGTTGGTCGCGAAGTACACCACTTCGGCGACGTTCTCGCGGGTGTGGCCGAGCTTGTTGGGGTGGACCTCGGTGACGACGGCCACCGTCCACCACTTCTTGTTCGCCTGAACCATCTGGCCCCGTGAGTAGGTGATGGCGCCACCGACCCGGCCCACTCCTTCGAGGTGCGCCAGCATCTCCCGCGACACGGCGACGCAGGTCGCGCCGGGCGCGAGCCGGCCGGTGTAGGAGGCGGGGGAGTCCTCCGGGGGCTCCGGCGGCGGGCTCGGGACCCGGCTCAGGCAGGTCAGCGCGCGGTCGGCGGCGTCGTCGTCGGGATCCGGGTTGAGCGGCCAGGTGGAGACCGGGCCGTCGTCGGCGAGCGAAGGGCCGTTGGTGACGAACCAGAGCACCGCATCGACGTCCTTGCGGGTGACCTCGGGGTTGTCGGGATCGAGCCGGGTGCCCACCGCCACCGTCCACCACGGGCCGTCGGCCTTCACCAGCGCGCCGTGGCTGAAGGAGGCGACGCCCTCCAGCGCGGCGAGGCCCGCCAGTTCGTCCAGCAGATCGCGGGAAGCGGTCACGCAGGTTTCATCGCCGATGCTGCCGTGGTAGGGATACTGCGATCGGACGGGGTCCGGGCTCGGCGAGGCGGGGACGGTCGGAGACGGCGTCGGCGTGGTGGGCGCCGGGCTCTGGCTGAGGGTGGGTGAGGGCGATCCGGGCAGATCCTCCAGCATCCAGGGTTGGGTGCAGCCGCTCAGGGCCGCGCTCAGCACGAGAGCCAGCGCCGTACGCCACACCAGGGACATGGGGCAAGCGTATGTCGTGGCGAGGCCGGACCCCGCCCACTCGCCGGTGTCGCGGACGGCGCGTCGCGGCCCGCTGGCCCGGGGCCACGAAACCCCGGGCTGTGACGTAGGTTGGGTGTGAGCGGGGGAATGGAGGCGGACGTGGAGGTGCCGGTCGCGGGCACTGACGCGGACTTCGAACGGTTCGTCGCGGAGAACGCCGTTGCTCTGCATCGCTTCGCCTACCTGATCGCCGGCGACCGTGAGGATGCCCGCGACGCCGTGCAGGACGCGCTGGCCGGAGCCTATCCGCGATGGTCGCGGATGGTCGGCGACCCGGGCGCCTACCTGCGTCGCAGCATCGTGAACGCCCACGTCTCGCGCTGGCGTCGCCACCGCCGCGAGACCCCGGTGGCGCAGGTGTCGGAGACGGTCGAGCCCGGCGCTCCCGCCGACCGTGTGCTGGACGCGATGGTGGTCGGCGATCTCGCCCGCGACCTGCCGTACCGGCAGCGGGTGGCCCTCGTGCTGCGCTACTACGAGGATCGCAGCTTCGCCGAGATCGGAGCCGTCCTCGGTTGCTCGGAGGGCTCGGCCCGCTCGATCGTGCACCGGGCCCTGCTGGATCTCCGCGGGCGGACAGGAGGACGCGATGGCTGAGGACGACGCCCGCCGGCTCGCCGGGATCGAGGAAGCCCTGCGCCGGTACTACGCGGTCGAGGCCGCCACCGTGGAGACCGACGGCCTGACCGTGCGCCGTGCGATGGCGACGGCCCGGCGGCGCCGCCGGACGGTCTGGGCCGGTATCGCCGCCGCGCTCGTCCTGGTCGTCGTGGGCGTCGCGGTGGCTCCCCGCCTGCTGCCGGACCGGCCGGTCCCGGCCACACCCGGCCCGGCGCCGTCCTCCGCCAGCGCGACGCCGACGCCCACCCTGACCGGACCGGCGCGGGAGAACTGGTTCGCCTGGAGACAGGCTCCGGACGCGCCGATCGACGCCTCCGACTACCGGCGGGCGGCGGCTGCGCACGGGGTCTACTTCGTGGGCGGCGAAGTCAGCGAGGTGACGGGGAAGGAGCAGTGCCGGCTGCTCCCGGTGCGATACGTCGACCTGGCATCGGACCAGTGGAGCGAGTTGCCGATCCCGGAGGTCCCGCGCGGGTGGTGCGCGGCCGACGCGGTCGGGCACCAGGACGACCTGTACCTGCTGGTCGGCAAGGATGTGGAGGATGCGGTGCTGGCCGGTGCGGAGGTCGACCTCCCGACGCTGCAGCTCTGGAGCTACCGGGCCGCGTCCGGTGCCTGGGAGCAGCTGTCCTCGCCCGCGGCGAAGACCGGCTGGGGGAACGTGGTCGGCCTGGCCGGCGGGTTCGTCCGTATCGGCGTGGTGAGTGATGACGACGGCAACCCGCTGTCGGCGGAGTACTCCTGGTTCGACTACGCCACCGCGACCTGGCACGAAGGCAGGGTGTCCGATCAGTCCCCGGCCGTGCTCCGGGCCGCCGACAGCTTCGCGTACCAGGATCCGATCCGGGTCGATGGACGCTCGCTGGTGTTGTTCGTCGACTGGACGGTGGGCCGGCCGGCCGGTGGCGCAGTGACCCTCACCACCTGGGATCCGGCGACCAACCAGCGCGTCCGGCAGACCAGCCACGAGCTCTCGGACGAGGTGATGCAGAACTCCCAGGGGAATCTGGAGTTCGCCGATCCCGGCTTCGTGCTGGTCGGCTCGGATTCGCCCGCGAACCCCAGCACCAAGGCGATGCTGGTGGATCTGCGGGACGGTACCTGGTCGGAACTGGAGGTTCCGGATCGGGATGGTCCGATCAGCCAGCGCCACCCCGGGGCGGCGGCGTGGGCCACGGCCTATTTCCCCGACGACCTCGCCGGCCACCTGGTCGCCAATGGGTATCTGTTCAACCCGGTGACGCAGCGCTGGCTCTGGGTGCCGGAGCCGGGGGCGTCGCCACCGGACAGCGAACTCGAGAGCGGCGATGCCAGCGTGGAGATCGCGCCTTCCCTGCGATGTGACTGGGGCCACCCACCGCTGCCCTGCTGGCGCCTTGACGTCGATCCCGTGGAGAGCATCGCCGGCGAGTTCTCCGCCGCCGAGATCGCGGAGAACAACCGTCGCTGAACCGCCGGTGACCGGCGCGGCGGGAGATTCTCGTCGTCGGGCTGCTGTGGACGCGTTAGCCTCGTGGTGTGCGACGTGTTCTGACAATGCTCGGGCTGGCCCTGGCCGCCCTGCTCGTCCTGCCCGCCGGCCCAGCGGTGGCCGACGACGATCATCCGTCGTGGCGGATTGCCGGCTATGACGTGACGGCCACCGTGGCCGCCCAGGGCGGCGTGGCCGAGGTCCAGCTCGACCTGGCCTTCGATTTCGGCTCCGACCCCGGTCGCGGACCGTACCTGACCATGCCGCTGCGGCAGGAGGACGGCCGGGACCCGGACCGGTGGCGCCTGCTCGGAGTCGTCGTCTCCGGCGTGACCAGCCCCACCGGGGCGAACACCGAGGTGCAGACCCAGGAGGAGGACGGCAACCTGCTGATCCGGATCGGCAACGAGAACCAGTTCTTCACCGGCGTGCAGCGCTACCGGATCGGATTGGCCGTCAGCGGCCTGGTGGCCCCCGCCGACGAGACGACCTCCGGCATGGACGAGTTCAACTGGAGCGTCGTCGGACCGGGCTGGACGGTGCCGATCGACCAGGTGACCGCGTCGATCACCGG